>JAFZQN010000054.1 GCA_017620375.1 Lachnospiraceae bacterium | reverse complement strand
GAGATAGCATCTATTTCAGTGGTTCCGCTCATGTTGATGTTACGCTTTGTAAGCTTGTAGCTGCCGGGCTGAACACCCTTGAACTGATCCTTAAAGTCGCCGTCTGCTTCCGGGTCGTCATCTTTAGCTTTCATACCGAGACCGGGAGTCTCGCTGATGCTTAAGAACTCGATGCCTTTTAAGGTTTCGTCGTCAGATACGCCCATGATGATGGTAATGGCTCCGCCATAACCCTTTTTAGAAGTAACGGTGATGATATCGCCGATCTTGTTGCCGTTCTCATCAAGTGCCTGAAGCACTTCATCTACTGTAATGGTGTCAAATTCTTTGTTGTTATTGTTCTGTTCGATAAGAGCCTGTGCACTCTCTACGGTACCTGAAGGTGCATCGGCCGTTTCCTTCATCTCTGCAAATACTGCCTGTGCAGCTTCAGTCTTTGCCTTTGCTTCCGCTTCAGCTATAGGATCCTTTGTGATCTCGTATACGGCACCTAAAGCAAATGCAGCGATTATTGTGATCACGAAAAGTATTATCGCGTCTTTAAGAAGTGTGCTTTTCTGCTTGTTGTCGCTCATTTTGCAGCACCTCCTTTTTTCTTCTTCACGATACCGAAGGCTCTGGGCATTGTAAACTTCTCAATGAAAGGTACGAGCAGATTGGAGAAGATGATGGCGTAGGATACGCCCTCTGCCGAGTTGCCGCATATTCTGATGATACCGGTAAGAAGTCCGAGTACGATACCGAATACAATCTGGCCGCCCTTGGTAATGGGGCTTGTAACATAGTCGGTAGCCATGAACCATGCACCAAGCATAAGTCCGCCGCCGCAAAGCTCACAGAGAAGATAGTAGAAACCATCACACGATAAGCCGTAGCCGCCGAATATAACCACAAATACGGAGAATGTAGCGATATAAGCTACAGGGATACGTAAGCTTATTATCTTCTTTGCAAGCAGGTAAGCTGCACCGATGAGGATCGCTATGGTGCTGGTCTCACCGATCACACCGCCTGTAAATCCGAAGAACATATCAAAAAGTGATACACTTCCGGTAATGCTCTGTCCTGCTTCAAGATTTTTGATAACTGCAAGAGGAGTAGCGGATGATATACCGTCCACTGCTGCAGCTCCGTTCATGAAATGAGAGCTTGCCTTTTCAACGCCGAATGCTGTCATCCTGCCGGCAAAACATATGAGCAGGAAGCATCTTGCACCGAGTGCGGGATTCATGAAGTTCTGTCCGAGTCCGCCGAACATTTCTTTTACTACCAGGATGGCAAATGCACTGCCGACTACGGGTATCCAGAGCGGTACCGATGCGGGCAGGTTCATACCGAGGAGTAAACCGGTAACAAGAGCGCTGCACTCATAGGGAGTGCTCTTTTTTACAACGAATCTCTTCCATAAGAACTCACATACACATGCCGAAGCAACGCTTGTGAGCAGTACAAGGAATGCCTTAAAACCAAACTGATATACTCCGAATGCGCTTGCAGGGATAAGGGCGATGGCCACATCCCTCATGATCGAGCGTGTCGTGACTCCGCTTCTCACATGGGGTGAGGCGGACACGTTGTATAAGTCTTTCATGTTATTCTCCTATATTATTTCTTCTTACGATTATCAAGTATGCTTCGTCTTGTCTGCTTCAGGCTCTGTGTAAGCTTTCTGCCTGCAGGACATACGAACGTACATGAACCGCATTCCATACATTCCATACCGCTGATAGCTTCAAATGATGCATCATCAAAGCGTTCTGCCGCTTCCATCATCATCTGAGGGATCAGGTTCTCGGGACAAGCCTCAACGCATCTGCCGCAACGGATGCAGGGGCCTTCGGGAACTAAGAGCATCGGATCTTTTATAAATGCCAGAAGTGCTGATGAAGTCTTGGTTACAGGGATATTTACATCGAAAAGTCCGAGACCCATCATGGTACCACCGGATATCAGCTTTTCAGGCTTAACCTTAAAGCCGCCCGCTGCCTCAAGCACCTCTGAATATTTGGTACCTGTTTTTACATTGAAGTTCTGGGGATTAACTATCGCATCGCCTGATACGGTTACCACTCTTCTCATAAGAGGGGTGCTCTCTGCAACAGCCATGTGAATAGAGATGACCGTATCAACGTTGTTTACGATACAGCCTGCATCTGCAGGAAGCATGGAGGAGTTGATCTTTCTGCCGGTGACAGCCTTTATCAGCTGACGCTCGCTGCCCTCGGGGTACTTGGTACGTACCACCTGGACTCTGATCCTGTCCTCGTTTTTAACAAGTTCACTGATATGCTCGATAGCCTTCGGCTTGTTATCCTCTATAGCGATAACGCCCTGTGCGTTATCAAACAGCTGTAAGATGATCCTGACACCGTCTACGAGCTTTTCGCCTTCTTCAATCATCATACGGTAGTCGGATGTAAGATAGGGCTCACACTCCGAACCGTTTACTATGATGTAATCTATTGCATTTTCATCCTTAGGGGTAAGCTTTATGAATGTGGGGAATCCTGCGCCGCCCATTCCGACTATGCCGGCTTCTTTTACTATATCCCTGATCTCCTGCTTGGAAAGCTTAGTGTAATCGCGTTTTGCTCCCAGACCTTCAATAGGGGTATACTGCTCATCGTTTTCGATATAGATGGCATCAACGATACTTCCGGACACTGTAAGTGTAGGTTTGATATCCTTTACAGTACCTGATACAGAAGCTGATATCGGAACCGAAACAAAGCCCGAAGCCTCTGCGATCTTCTGTCCCATAAGGACATGATCACCGACTGCAACTATGGGCTTAGAAGGCGCACCGATATGCTGTGACATCGGATATACGAGTTCTTTTCCGGGAAGAAGCTTGACCGTGGGCTTATCCATGGACAGTTCCTTGCCCTCATAAGGATGTACACCACCCTTAAATGTTCCCTTATTCATAAATACCTCCATTCGGCATTTTTGCGTGTTTTAGACTATTTTCAAAGAAAAAAATCTTTCCTATATATATGTTACTCGACACAAGCACGTATTTTACACCAATAAAAGTGGCTTGTCAAGAGGGATATCACTATTCCGTAGGGTTTTCTGCGATTTCTGTAATATCCTCTTTTGCAGTTTTCTTTCTTCTCTTTTCTTTACGTATTTCACGATTATCTGTATGCATCTTTTTATATGCTTTTTTGAAAAGCTTGACCGCTTCACTTAAAACATCCTTGGTCTCGTCGTCGATCTTTCCCATGGATTTTAGCATATTGATGGTGGATTTAAATGTAAACAGGTCGTCCACATTATCAACACCTGAGGCTTCCACCACCTTCCAGCAGCCCTCTACCACCTTTTCCCTCTTCTCCTTATCGAGAGAAATCAGCCAGTTCGTTAAGGTTGCATCCACATTTCGGCTTAGGTTCTTCACATCGGTCTCGCGAATGAAGTCACCACGCCTGATCTCCCAGGTATACAGGGAGTGCTGCCAGAATGCAGCCCCTCTGCTGTGGATCACGCTGCTTTTCTGAAACTGCTCCAGCATCATGCCGACTACCGACTGCTGGGGTATAAACGAATATATCCTGTCTTTTATCTTTACAAACTCATCGCTTAACGTACGCTCAAGCTCAAATCCCGGACCGTCCAGGCTCACTATCTGCTTTATCCTCGACCTGACTTTCTCCGAGCAATATGCCGCGGCATATACGGCGAGGTTACCGCCCTTGGAATGTCCGCATATGTATATATCCCCACCGTCATCAAGTGCAGCTGCTGCCTCCTCTATGTACTTTACCGCATCCTCCTGCGAAGGCACGTGCTCCAAGTACATCATATTGAAGTCTTCCTTCCAGCCGGTGAGTGTCTTATCCGTACCGCGGAATACGATCATCTTCTGTCTGTTAGGGAGTAACATAGTAACAGCTGCAAACTGCTCCTGTTTTTCTACATCTATTATATTTCTGAACCCGACCAGTCCTATACTTGTAAACCTCGGACAGGTAAGGAGTGTTTCCGTCATCTCATCGTCTTCCTTATAATGGAAGCTCCGGCCGTCACCGTCGAGTCCGGCAAGTTCACGTATCCTGGTCACTGCGTTCCACAGACTGACCGGCGTATCCCCGAACCCTTCAGGTACCACTCCGTCATACGGGAAATACGAACAGCATCCGAATACCGCATAGTCCGCTTCACATAGCGGAAGCCCGGCTATACTAATATCGCCACGCCATTCAAGATATGACATTACATCCATATTTTCACCTATACAAAAAAACGGTCCGCATAACGGACCGTAATATTATTTTGCCTTTTCGCATTTACTTGTTATGTATTCGCGTATCTGTGATTTTTCCATCTTTAACGGAAGACTCAGCTCACTGTACAGGCAATTTTCCGCGATACCGAAATACCTTTCATCCATGGCCGTAAGCTTTTTGCCTATGGCGTCCCTCATCTCCTTACGTGCATGGATCTCTTTTATCAGCTGGACCACTTCTCTTAAGTCACAGTTCTGTATTACCTGTTTGTATCTCTCTTCGCGCTTTTTCTCGTCAGTTATGTCTAATTTCTGAATGCAGCATATTTCATCAATAAGTTTATCCGCTTCAGCGCGGCTGACGACTTTTCTGATGGTAACTTTTTTACCGTCGACAGGAGCAAAGATCTTGCCATTGCCGCTTTTGCCTATGGGGCTAAGTGTATAATAAAGTCTTTCCCTGGAAACACCTTCCATGTCAAGAACGCCTACAGATTCAACCATGCATACGCCGTCGCTTCCGAAAACGACATACTCGCCAACATCAAACATGTAATACCTCCATTTCCTCAAAAGTGTGAATCTAATTCTAAGTGCCGATATATAATTATTATAACACATTTGTTACGAAAATGTAAGTATAAATATTAATTTCTTAAAAATTTTTTCTTATTATAATAGTACTCAATTTCAACTGTAGAAAGAGTCGCTCATTTTGATGTCTCAAAAGCAAATACCCACTGCTGTACTATGCCCCTTACACCTTTGTAGGGAGAAAACGCCTTATCTATGATATCCTGATAGCCGGTGTACGGTATGCTGTCGAGGAGCTTTTTACGAGGGATATCAACAGTCCCCATACGTCTTTTCAGGTCTGCTTCGATCTTTTTCTTTTCCGCATCGGATAAAAACTCCCTGTACAGGATGTCCTTGATATGCACATCTATCGGGAATGCATCGGTAAATCCTCCGCCAAAAAGACATACACAGTCTGCCACCTTTTCACCTATGCCCGAAAACGTGCAAAGATACTTTTTAGCATCTTCATATGACATACTGATAAGACTACCACCGTCGAATCCATCCGCCAGGTATTTTACCGAAGTTTCATAGATGTAGCGTTCACGATAGCCCAGAGATAGTCCCTTTAAGCCATCCGGTCCGGCCGAGGCTATCGCTTTTGCCGTAGGGAATCCGTACCAATCCCCGTGTTTCTCCCCGAAACGCTCACAAAGTGCCTCTATGCATTTCCTGATGGACGGTATCTGCTTTTGCTGGGAAATGATAAAAGATATCATCATCTCCCATACGTCCTGCTTTAGTATCCTGATACCTGCAGAATATGCTGCCGCCTCTTTCAGAAACAGTTTACCCTTGTCACCGGTACCCTTACAGTTTTGCGCAGCCAGCTTTATTACCTTCCCGTAATCCCTTTTTAGATCAAAATATGATTCCCAATACTCATCATATTCAACTTTACTGCACATGAAGGTAACCTCATTTCCCTGCTGATGCAGTTCAAGCCTTCTGTTTCCCGAATACACTGTAAAACTACCCGGCTCAGTCTCGTAAAACCTAAACACCTGCCCGCTGTTCATTATTCTTTTAAGATCAAAGTACTCTGTATTTATCTTGTACACGTTATAATCCTCACTCTACGTTCGATAGCCTAATAATAACACAAAAACCCCCGTTCGGTCAAACGGGGGTTGGGTGTATACTCAGTTTAAGGGTACCCCATTCCGCTTCGCGGAACGGAGCCGTGTCGGGTATATCCTCGGTTTTAAGGTACTCCATTCCGCTTCGCGGAACGGAGCCGTGGCACCAGGACTCCGTCAGTCGCTTCGCGACTGCCACCTCATGCCATTAAGCATTAAACATAACTTTCTCGTCATCGAATGCTTTTGCGATACCGATGGTAAGAAGTATAGCTATGATAACTGTTCCTGCAAGTGAAGCAAGGAAGTTAGAAGTTACAAGCTCGCCGTTACAGATATCCTTGATAGCTACTGCATTGCCGTATACCGGTATGAAATATCTGGTGATCGGAACTTCTTTACCGCTCATGAACATGGTAAGCATACCTGCTACCATAACTACGATGTAGATAGGTGAGATAAGTGAGCTTGCTGCCTTTGTATCCTTTGCTCTGATAGCCATGAAAGAGATAACGGCTACAAAAAGGAATACAAGCGCAAGCATGATAGCTGCAAGCTGAAGGCCTTCTACAAGGCTGAGAGATAAGCCGCCAAATCCGCCTGCCATCTCAGATTCTCCGCCGCCCATAGCACTCATAACAGGCATAGCGATCATCATTGATACTACATATACTATAGCCGAAAGACCACTTAAGATCATCATTGCTATGATCTTGCCGCCTGCTATAGCGGTACGGTTTACGGGTGAAAGAAGCATACTTGCAAGTGTTCCTCTTTCCTTCTCGCCTGCCATTGCGTCAACACCGACACTCATGGCACCTGCGAAGAGCATGATAACGATCAT
Organism: Lachnospiraceae bacterium; assembly: GCA_017620375.1. Taxonomy (GTDB): domain Bacteria; phylum Bacillota; class Clostridia; order Lachnospirales; family Lachnospiraceae; genus RUG11977. The sequence continues at coordinate 7,634 of JAFZQN010000054.1, read as the reverse complement.
GTAAGGGAGCATCATGGAGATGAAACGTGAATTAGCCTTTTCTTCTTTTTCTATGATATCATCCTCAAGATCAAATACATTGAGCACATCAAGGCTTCCTACACGCTCCTGAAGTAAGCCTGTTCTGTAGATCTCAAGAACACCGGTAGCAAACATTCCGTATGTGTTCTGTGAATAATTCTCTGTGGTGTTATACGAAAGCTTTATCTGGGGTACGGGTGATGATGAATCAGTATACGAAGTAAACTTCTGATTGAAATCCTTATCCATATAAACAACAAGCTGCGCATCGCCGTTTAATACCTCATCACGGATATCCTGCTCCTTGGCCCTGAAATCAGCCTCATTTAAATATGTGATATCGTTTGTCTTATCAAATCCGCTGGCAGTGATAGCATTCTTCATTCTGTCATCTGAATTGACAACATATACCTTGTTTACATTTTCCTCTATATCGCTGTTCATCTTACCGATCATGAAGCCCATGATACCGTAGAGGGCGATCATAATGATAGCGGGCAGGATAAACATGCTGAATACAAGTTTCTTATCACCGAAGACACGCTTCAGTTCTTTCTTTATGATAATTGACATTCCGTTCATTTTCTTCCTCCGATTAATTATTTCTTCTCAGGATTGTACTTACTGTACAATTTGAAGAATGCGTCCTCAAGATCAACTGCTTCATTTCTTTGAAGGATCTCAGCAAGAGTACCTTCCTCTACCTTCTGGCCGGCGATGATAACACCGATCCTGTCGGAAAGTTTCTCTGCTTCGCTCATGATATGTGTGGAAACGATAACTGTCTTACCCATATCTCTTAAATGCTTAAGATAATCTGTTACGCTTCTGGCTGTTACGATATCAAGTCCCGATGTGGGCTCATCAAAGATAACAACCTTGGGGTCATGTACAAGGCTTACCGCAATAGCTGCCTTCTGTTTCATACCTGTTGAAAGCTCTTCGATCTTTTTATTCTTGAAATCATTGATACCGAATACTCCGAAAAGTTCTTCCTGACGTGCTACTATCTGTTCTTCGCTCATACCGTGGAGGCGGCCGAAGAATTTGAACATGTAGTCTGCGGAGAAGTTAGGATCAAGCTTGATCTCGTTGGTAAGGAATGCGATGCTGTCTCGTACCTTCTGTCCTTCCTTCTGGGTATCGAAGCCGCATACGGAAACGCTTCCCTTGGTAGGCTTAAGAAGTGTAGCCACACATCTTAAGGTTGTGGTCTTTCCTGCGCCGTTAGGTCCGAGCAGGCCGAATATCTCGCCGGGTCTGGCTTCCAAAGAAACATTGTTAACTGCAACTTTCTTATTTTCCTTGGTTTTAAGCTCCTGCATCTTTTTAGCATTGAGCTTGTAGATTTTAGTGAGTCCGTTAATCTGTATCACTTGTTTATCCTCCTATAATAATTATCTCAAGTCCTTAAGCATCTCGTACAGCTCCATGTCTGAAGCGGTAAGCTTGATGTTTGTCTCTATGGTCTTTCCTTCGGTATCAGTAAAGGAAATCCCGATCACCGTTCCTTCTGTAACTCCCTTTCTCTGCATCGCATCCAGGAAAAGAGGGAATTTAGGATGGTTGGTAGTGAATTTTTCCCATGCTCCTTTAAGTTTCCATATAGCTGATATGTTCATGATATACCTCCTGTTTGTTTGATAGTTTTCCTTGACTCGTAAATCATCATACCATAATATAAAAAATTGTAAATCGATTCTTTTGTGGAGATAACATGTCTTATTCCCTGTAGCGTGGGTAATTAACTGTTTATGTGTTATATATACACCTATTACAGTTGAATGTCAAGTACTTTTTTTTAAAAAGTACTATTCACGGTTAAATCTGTATTAAGTACATGACGCAAGCTTGCTTGCAGGCAGGTACTTATACAGATTTAGCCATGAAGGCTGGGCAAAACAAACGAGTAAACAGAAGCCGCGAGAGCGGCGGCTTACGGCTTTAGCCGGAAGGTTTATGAGTGGTTCTGCCCGGTCGTGAATAGTCCTAAAAAATGCCGACACGGAAAACCGTGCCGGCATACCCCATATTATACATTTATAATGTCTGCTATCGATGTTGGCTAATATATGTAGGTCTTAGCTTTCTGCAAGCTTACCTACCATCTTTGTGATCTCATCAGGCTCAAAAGGCTTAGTAACAAACTCAGCTGCACCGAGCTTGATGGCATCTATCATCTTGTTCTGCTGACCTGCAGCTGTAACCATGATGATCTTGGAATCTGAATCTATCTCTTTAATAAGCTTTAAAGCTCCAAGTCCGTCCAGAACCGGCATGGTGATATCAAGTGTAACTATGTCGGGCCTTAACTCTTTATACTTGTTAACTCCGTCCTGTCCGTCCATAGCCTCGCCGACAATATCGTGTCCTGCGATCTCAAGTATGTTGCGAAGGATCTTCCTTGAAGTTCTGGAATCATCCACTATCAATATCCTGCTCATAACCGCTTACCTCCTGTCAGTTCAGATACTCATCTTGCCGTCATATGCGGAAATAATGTTGAGTCTGTTGCCACCTATATATATAGGTAACTGTAACAGTCTTCCGCCGCTTACGGTAACCTCTTCAGCCTTAAATACCGGAGGTACCATGTCTACAAACATCTTATTTGAAATAGCTGTAGCAAACATACCGTTTACACAGTTAATAAACTCTGCTACTGCATCTAACAGATCAAGATTGACCTTTTCAAACTCTTCATGGGCAAATGCCTCACCCATGCTTAAAAATCCGGCTTCTTCACCGGTAATACCGAGTGCCATCTCTTTAGCGCCGCCCATACACTGGAAAGCTACGCCCTTGGACTCTACCGATGAAACCCATGATGCACGTCCGATGTAAGCATCCGAATCAACAAGACGGATAATGGTACGGACTGCAACCATGATGTGCTCCTTCTGCATAGGATCACAATCGGAAGGAATGAATAAGGGAACGATCCTGTCGGAGTCGCCCGACTTTAAATCCTCCATATCGGTGGTGGTAAATTCCAATGACTTCTGATAATCAACAAATGCGTTCTCAAACTCTTTTAAAGTCATGAAACCGTTATCGGTAACTGCCTGTGCAAATGTAAGATACTGATTGCCCTGAAGACCGAGCAGACGGCTTACCTGATCGTCGGTAAGATAACCCTTCTCTACGGCTATATCACCGAATCTCTTATCCATCTGTGCCTGAAGGTGGTTAACCTCTTCAGCCTGCTCTAAAGTCATGAGTTTTTCGGTAACTGCGATAAGACCAAGCTTAACTCTGACCTTCTTCTGGGTATCAAATGCCTGCTCTAACTGATCTAAGGAGAGCAGCCCTGTTTTTACAAGATAGTTGCCAAATAATTGATTAATCATAACATACCTCCCTGTACGTCAAAACGATATAGACACCTGTGGTTATAGTATACATCATTTCAAGTAAAAATGGAAGAAGAAATTTGATTAATTTTCAGCGGATGCCTGAGGCTTTTCAACCTCGGTAATAGCTGTCTTTTTCATTGGAATACGGCAGTTTTTGTTGCTACCGAATTCTACTATAACTACTTCATCCATTACATCTATTACAACACCGTAAAAACCGCTTGTGGTAAGTACGCTGTCGCCGATCTCAAGTGCTGCTATCATGGCATCAAGCTGCTTCTGCTGCTTCTTCTGAGGTCTTAGTAAAACAAAATAGAATACAAGACCGATGATAACAAGATACGCAATAGGAAGTATCATACTCATACTTGATGCTTCCTGAGTAGTAGTGGTTAAAAACAGATTAGACATTACTTTTCTCCTCTTTCCTTTGATTCCGAAAAGCCCTCGAGCTTTTCTTTTTTATATTGTGCATATCTTCCTTCTTCGATGGCGGATCGTATCTCAGCCATCATATTATTATAGAAGTAAAGATTATGTGTCACCATAAAACGCATACCCAGCATCTCACCTGCTTTTAACAGATGCCTGATGTAGGCCCTGGAATGATTTTTGCAGACCGGACAGTTGCAATTCTCATCTATGGGCCTGTCATCCGTCTCGAAACGAGCATTTAGCAGATTGATCTTGCCGCGTGAAGTATAGGCATGTCCGTGCCTGCCGTTTCTCGTAGGATATACACAGTCGAAGAAATCAACTCCGCGGTCCACCGCCTCGAGTATATTCTCCGGAGTACCGACACCCATAAGGTATACGGGCTTATTACCGGGGAGCTCGGGTACTACCGCATCAAGTATACGGTACATCTCCTCATGCGTCTCGCCTACAGCAAGTCCGCCCACCGCATAGCCCGGAAGGTCAAGCTCCGAGATTGCCTTTGCGTGCTCTATTCTTATATCCTCATATATACCGCCCTGGTTGATACCGAAGAGCAGCTGGTTTTTATTGATCGTATCATCCCGACGGTTGAGCTCTGCCATCTTATTTTTGCATCTGACAAGCCACCTGGTGGTACGCTCTACGGACTGCCTGATATACTCCTTCTCAGCTACGCTTGAAGGGCACTCGTCAAAGGCCATGGCTATGGTAGATGCGAGGTTCGACTGTATCTGCATGCTCTCCTCGGGCCCCATGAATATCTTTCGTCCGTCGATATGTGAATTGAACGATACGCCTTCTTCTTTTATCTTCCTAAGCTTTGCCAGGGAAAATACCTGGAAACCGCCGGAATCCGTAAGTATGGGCCTGTCCCAGTTCATAAACTTATGGAGACCACCCAGTTTCTTTATCACTTCATCACCGGGGCGGACGTGAAGATGGTAGGTATTTGATAACTCCACCAGAGTCCCGATCTCTTTTAGGTCCTCTGTGGATACGCCGCCCTTTATGGCTGCCGCTGTTCCTACATTCATAAATACGGGAGTCTGTATAGTCCCGTGAACGGTTACAAACTCGCCCCGCTTGGCTCTCCCGTCCTTATTTTTTATCTTGAACACTTATACCCCTGCCTCGAATCTTAAGATTCTTGCTGCTATCACAACTCACAGCAACGCATTATATAGTATATATGCAAATCCACAAAATTTCAAGCATTTTATTTACTTTTAAGATATTCCAAAAAAATGTTGACAAGCCCGATTTTTTGTAGTATTATCATCAAGTACGCGATGCGTGAACATAGGGGTATAGTTCAGCTGGTAGAATAACGGTCTCCAAAACCGCAGGTCGTGGGTTCGAATCCTACTGCCCCTGGTATAAAAAAAGATTCCTTTTTGAGGAATCTTTTTTTATGGCATGAGGTGGCAGTCGCAAAGCGATTGACGGAGTCCTGATGCCACGGCTCCGCTGCGAAGCAGTGGAGTGAGATTAATCATAGAACCAGCCTACCGATAACCCTTCTCCTTCTCGTACTTTGTGATGATATTCTTATTTACGTTTTCAAAGTCGTTCAGGACGCTGTCATCAAAATCATCGGGAGCTATGGTTCCTTTGTACCAGCTTTTTGAATCGAAGTATTCCTGCAGCTCCTCATCTTTAAACTTTCTGCCGTGCCTTGCATATATCTCGTTTCTCGCCACCTTGCAGCCCCATGCGGAGAGCCTGTCCAGCTCGCTTTCGTCTATATATCTCGTATCACTGTCCGGTAAGACAAAATCAGGCTCGAGGGCTGGTGTTATCTCAGGTATCTCCGGTAACGGGACCGTAAACTCCTTCACATCCTGCCAGGCTTCTCTCGCCTTCATCTGTGCTAAGTGTACATCAGTTCCGGGATATATGTAATTCAGAAGGTCTTTTTCTATATTTATGTCCAATATCACATCATGGTAGGTAACTACAAGGTTTTCAGGGTCGTGCATCATATAAAGCGTACCAAACAACGCCTTATCATCCATATTATACGCATTTAATTCTTCGACCAGTCTTTCGTTTACATCCTCATATCCGGGGATGGGTGAATAATACATACTTAGTGCAAATGAGATCTTTCTGACCCTCTCATCCCCATAACATGCAGGGATGACAAGGAAAGTATCCCCCGCAAGATTTACATAAGTATCGGATCTCGGTCCTTTAGGAAACATAACAAATCCGACATCAAAGGTCAGATCATTATATACATCAGCGGACGCGCTCGCATAATCTGCCAGGAACACCGCATTCCATGATATAAATTCCTGCCGGTAATAGTCCTCTGCCGCATCCTCAGGTTCATGATCATAGTATTTGGAAAGGATCTTTACAGCCCATTCCAAGCCCTCAGTAGTATCGGCATCCTCCAGCCTGTATGTGAAATTACCCTGCTCATCTTTTCCTATATACTCGCCGCCATTTGAAAAAACAGCATAATTGACAAACAGATTCTTATCACATGAAAAGGCATGTTCATGAGGGTATATATATTTACTGTTATCCAGATAATCCTGAGTGGTCTTTAATATCTCCTCAAAAGCATCCCATGTCCAGGTCCCATTTTCCTGCATCTCATATATGTCATCAGGATCGATCCCGGCATCCCTTAGTAAATTTTCATTAAAGTATATACCTGCTCCCGCCGGTGCATATCCGAAATTAAAGCCGGCTACATCGCCGTCAAACATATATTTCTCATGTATGCGGTTATTCATGAATCTTTCTTCGGAAAAATCCAGTATATCCGGGTTATTGGACAGTCGATACATAAGACCGCTTTCCATAGCCATAAGTATGGTCCGATTATTATGAAGCACAAATACCAAGTTCCGATCATCCCCGCCGTTAGTCGTGTAATCCACATACTCACCCGCGATATGGTCATAGTCGGCTATCCTTTCCTCCTTAACGATGAAGTTAAACTTTTCCATCATACGCAAGCGGTAGTAATCGCGTGCTTCTTCGTAATCAGTCTGGGGCGCATGATACAGTCCGTCGGACCACCAGTCACATATGACTATCTCCATCCCGCCCAGATCCATACAATCATCCGGTCCTCCGGGGTCCGGATTAACCGCAGGAAGTGTCGGAGTCGGCTCATCTATAACAGGTTCCGGAGAAGCAGTAACCCCCGGGTCATCATATGGATCATCGGATATGATAGAAGGTCCGGTTGGTTCCGGTCCATCGGTTATAGGCGGCTCCTCTGTCGGTGGCTCCGGGGTGGTAGGAGGGTTATAGTTTAATACCAGATACCCACTCTCCTTAAACTCCTCTATCTTTCTATCCACCTTCTTCTTTTCCGAACGGTCGGTCACATTCTCACCAGCTTCAGCAAGGATAGCTTCAGCCTGCTCATACTCTTCCTCATCTATATACAATTTATACAGTTCCAGATAAGCAGTAGCCTTCTCCGGCATAAACTTAATAGCTTCCTCATACTTTTTCTCAGCCTTTGATGTCTTACCATCATGCGCCAAAGACTTGGCTTCCCATATAAGGTCATCGTATTTTTCCTCATCGGATTTGCAGCCGGTAAGAAGCGTAAATGCGGATATTATAAGGATAAACAGCATTATGCTTTTGCTTCGATTTATCTTCATACAGTAAGCCTCCCGTTCAAATGATAAGTTTAATATACCACATTTAGATAGTACAGTAAAGCAGATACATAAGGGCATAAAAAGAAGAGGTCTCCTTTCGGAAACCTCTTCCATTTTAGGTTATCATATTCTTTTCAGATTATGAATTAGTTGCCCTTCTTAACAAGTGTGTCAACGGGAACAG
>JAFZQN010000053.1 GCA_017620375.1 Lachnospiraceae bacterium | reverse complement strand
TTCTTAAGAGAAGCAGGTATTGAGCCTGAGATAGTACTTAGCGGTAAAGAGGCTATAGAACTCTGTCATAAGAACAAATACGATCTGATACTTCTGGATCATATGATGCCCGCACCTGACGGTATGGAGACTCTGGAAGATATCAAAAATAACCCTGAATCGAAGAATAAGAACACTAAGGTACTTGTGCTTACAGCCAATGCCATAGCGGGAAGCAGGGAAATGTATCTGGCTGCAGGATTTGATGATTATCTTATAAAGCCCATAGATTCCAAGAAGCTTATAAAGACAGTTAAGAAGTTCCTGCCTCCGGAAAAGATACACGAGAAGAATGATACTGAGATGAGAGCAGAAGCTGAAGCTGCGCTGTCAGAGAAAAATGCTGAAGAGAAAGTTACTCCCGATGAGATCAGAGACAGTGCAATGGATGAAGACAAGATGCGCAGACGTATGGTATCCGATATCGCCGGCTTTGATTATCAGACTGCCATGATCCACTGTGCAGGCGACAAGAGCCTGTTTATCGAACTCTTAAACGACATCACAAGAGAAGCATCTGAAAAAGCAGCAAGAATGCGTGACTTTGTCATCGACAAGAAGTTTGATTCTTACGCTATAGATGCACACTCCATGAAGAGCAATATGGCAACCGTCGGCATCATGAACATGAGCGAACGTGCTAAAAAGCATGAGCTCGCCGCCAAAAACAACGAGATCGAATTCATCGAAGGAGATTATGAGGCGTACCTGAAGGAATACGAAGTACTGTGCAAAAAGATTGCAGAGATACTTGCTGATGTGAACTAAGATAACGCAACAAAAAGTGGACCGAGGAAAATGGGGAAAAGATATGGATCCTATTAATAATTCACAGTTTATAAAAGAACAGAAGTGTCCTAATTGTGGGGGCACTGTTCGGTTTGTGCCTGAAAAAGGAAAGCTTGTATGTGAGTTCTGTGATACCGAGTTTGAGATAAAAAGTGAGTCCACGAACTATGATCATTCATCAGATCTGACAACTATCAATGGTTTCGATTTTAGAAAGTTTTATGAAGGTGTGCCTAAGGATGATTCGCAGAGTCTTCCTATCTATTATTGCAAGTCATGCGGTGCCGAAGTTATCGCTGCTTCTGAAGAAGCTTCTCTTACATGCCCGTATTGTTCCAATAAGATAGTGCTTTCTGATAAAGTGGCAGGTAATATGCGTCCGAACGGTATCATACCGTTTAAGATTGCTAAAGCGGATTTAAAGAAGCATTTGGACAAGTTTTATGAGGACAAGAAGCTTCTGCCCAAGAACTTTTTCTCTGAAAGTAAGATGGAGATGGTTACAGGTGTTTATGTGCCTTTCTGGCTGTTTAACGGAACCATATACGGTAAATACAATTATACCGGTAAAAAGGTCAGTTCACATGTAAGTGGTGACTTAAGGATCACCGAAACTGAAACATATGATGTGTTTAGATCCGGTGGCGTTGCTTTTAAGGATATTCCTCTTGATGCAAGTGAAAAGATTGATGATGCTTTGATGGATTCGATATTGCCGTATGATTTTTCGGAAGTTAAGGATTTTAATTATCAGTATCTGGCAGGATTTGCTGCAGACAGATTTGATGTACCCGGAAGATCATTACAGGAAAGAGCACAGAAAAGAATGGAACTTACAGCAAAAAATATAGTAAACGCCAAGGTCAGTTTGCAGTATACAAGCATAGCTTTGAACAATTATACACTTCAAGCTAACGATATCGATGTAAGATATATTCTTTTACCGGTTTATTTTTTCAGTATAAAGTCAAGTGATACCGATTACAAATTTGCAGTGAATGGACAAACAGGCAAGGTGGTAGGTGAGCTTCCTATAGACGAGAAGGCATCAAGACATTATATGTTAAAAAAGGCTGCGATACCAGCAGCTGTTGTTGCTCTGTATTACATTTTATCTTACTTTTTAGGTTGGAGAGTATAAAATGTTTAAAGGATTTACGGCTAAGATAATATACGGATTTTTTTATGGGATATTACTCACATTTGTAATATCCGTTATCTTTTTGTGTGCTTTCCAAATTCCTGCTTTGGCAGACGAAAACTATGAAAAAGATCAATACGGCCTTTATATCAGAAGTAATTACTCGGAGTATTATCCTTCTTGGTATCCGGTAGGTAATGACGTTTTTAAAGCTTATAATGATCCGGATGTTCCCAGAGTTGCAGATATGGCTGATATTCTGACTCCCGATGAGGAAGAACAGCTTAAAAGCAAGATAGCCGAGTATAGTACGAAGCTTAATAAGGATATTGTAATTGTAACCGACAACTCATCTTATATTTTGGGGCATGAAAGATATTGTTATGATTTTTATGATTATAACGGTTACGGATTAGGAAATACATACGAGGGTATCTGTTTGTTTATATGCATGGATCCCGATAACCGTGGCTGGTGGGTAGGTGCGACCGGATATGAGACCAGAGATATTTATACTGAAGAAGTAGCCAACAGACTGGATGATAACTTATATGAGTATATGGCAGCTCATGACTATTATAGCGGTATTTCACACTGGGTAGATGATGTGTATTACACTTGCTGTACATATGTTTCACGCATGCCTGAGACTTTACCTCAATGGTTTCCGGAAGATATTAATGAGTTTATAAGTTTTCATGATGAAAACCGTTCAAGAGTTGTTGATTATGCCGATGTTTTGACCGATGCACAGGAAGAGGAGATCATTCAGAAGCTTGCGTTATATAAAGCGAAGACAAACAAGGACATAGTCGTTGTGACAGATGTGTCTGATTATGATCTTAAGCCCGAAAAGTATCGTGATTATTTTTATGAATGTAACGGATACGGAATCGGTGATGAGTATGAGGGTATGTGTCTGTTTGTTATAGCGGGTGATGTATCTGACTTCAGTTCCGGAGCGTATGGAGCAGATTCTAACTCGTTATATGCAAATGAGAGAAAACAATTTGACGGTTATATATCCTTTAAGAGCGGTCAATACTATCAGGAGATCAATGAATGGATGGATATGGTGTACAATATGTATACGAAAGGCTATTCATTGGCACCTGACTGGTATCCTACGATAGAAGAAAAGGAAAGCTTTGTTCGAACTCATAATGCTGATGTTTCAAGAGTTATAGACTCATGCAAGGGTGATGGGTTATTTACAGCTGAGCAGGAAGAAACACTTAAAATAAAAGCAAAGGAAATATCGGATAAATACGGTGTTGATGTTATAATTCATACCACAGAAAGTTTTAATGTTATAGAAGATTATATAGATGCATTTTACATTTATAACGGATATGGTCTGGGTGATGATTATAATGCTATAATATTCTGCTTAACAAAGTCTTCCGATAATGTGAATATCAATACATATGGCAAAATAGCGGATGAGCTTTCTGAAGTCAACTACAAAAGAATGTATGAGCAGTCCCAGGATATTAAGTATTCGGGAAGTGATTTCAGATCTGCCGAAGCTTTTCTGGAGAATGTAGAGCATTTTGAAAGAACAGGCAGAGTATCCAGGACTTTGGGCCAGTGGGTGTTTGCCGGGGTGATCACAGCTCTCGTTGGATGGTTATTTGGAGGACCGGCACTAAAAAAGGCCAAGAAAAACATGGTTACGGTACGATCGGCATACGGAGCAGAAAATTATATTTGTGGAACGGACAACTTCACTCAAGGCACAGATACATTCATATCCAGAGATGTCCAGAAAACCAAGATACCAAGAACTACATATTCAAGCTCTTCGTCTTCAAGGTCATCTCATTCGAGCAGCGGAAGATCAAACTACCATTCATCGTCACGCGGGTCGTCCGGAAGGTCACATTCTGGTTCGGGCAGAAGGTTTTAATATATAATTGATGAAGAGATAGGGAGGTGTTTATTGTGAGCAATTTGAAAAAAATAATTGATGAATATATCGGACTTGGTATTTCGGATCAAATTGATTATGATAAACTTTATCTTTATTCTATTATCTCGCATTCAACTGCAGTGGAAGGTTCAACTGTTACTGAAATTGAAAACCGATTATTATTTGATGAGGGTATCAGTCCTAACAAACCTATCGGCGAACTGATGATGAACATCGACCTAAAAAGTGCATATGAGGAAGCAAAGAGAATCGCAGAACAACATTTAGATTATAGTGTTGAAATGTTATGCCGGTTATCTGCTTTAGTGATGAAGAACACCGGCAAAGAATACAAAACGGCTATTGGAAACTTTAACAGTTCCAACGGAGAATTGAGACGATTAAATGTTACTGCCGGACGTGGTGGTAAAAGTTATATGTCATATCAAAAAGTTCCAAAACGTCTTGATGATTTTTGTAATTGGATAAATGCACAGCGTAAAACTATATCAAAAGATGATGTTGATAAAATCTATGAACTTAGTTTTTTAGCTCATTATAATCTGGTTTATATACATCCATGGGCTGATGGAAATGGCAGGATGGCCAGATTGGTTATGAATATGATCCAGATGGAATGTGGTGTAATACCTTCTATCGTAAAAAAAGAAAAAAGGGAAGATTATATAAAAAGTCTTGCTGAATCGCAAGATAATGATAATCCCGATAGTTTTATAAGATTTATGTTTGTACATCATGTTGATAATCTTAAAATAGCAATATCGGAGTATAAGCAATCAATTGAAAATGATACTTTAAATCTTAAAAATGATACTTTAAATGATACTTTAAAATTATCTGATAAAGAAAAAAATATTATTGATCTTATAAAAAAGCAAAAGGATATTTCTATATCAGAAATAATGCTCAATACCGGTTTTAGCCGCCCGACTGTAATAAGGTCTATTGGTTCCTTAAAAAAGAAAGGTTTATTAGTAAGAGTCGGTGCAAAGAAGAACGGATACTGGAAGATTGTTTAAGATTCATCTACGATGATACAATATATGGTGATGTAAATGAATTACAGGTGAAGAACAAAGTGACCAAAACATTGTCATGTATTATGAGGATTAAAAGTGATAAGGGTTAATAATATAAAGCTTACTCCAAGTGAGAAGTATTGCTTTAGGGAATCAAAAGAACATGGACTGTCGAAAGCGATAATGGCTGAGATCAGGAGATTGATAATAAAGAAACTTCGGATTTCAGCAGACAGATTATTGAAACTTACGATATATAAGCAGTCAATAGATGCCAGAAAGAAAGAGGACGTAAAGGTTGTTTTTTCAATAGATGTTGAAATAAAAGACGAGAATGTCTTAATCAAGAAGAACAGAGATAAGGATGTTCAG
>JAFZQN010000052.1 GCA_017620375.1 Lachnospiraceae bacterium | reverse complement strand
CATAAGTGATGTTGACGTTTGGGTCTCGCGCAATGGCAGCCTGTGAACCGTGTCAGGGTAGGAATACAGCAGCACTAAGCAGTGTCTCTCATGTGCCGTGAGGGTGCCTGGGCCGAGTTAACTGTGAAGGTAACGACGGTAATATATATTCAAAACCGGGCGTGCGATTTTTATTTTTCAGATCCGTTTTTTCCGGATCTTTTTTTATCTATTATCATTACGATCAAAGACATCACAAGTACTCCGCATAAACATCCCGCCGAATCCAGCCATACATCCTGTATCATCGGACCTCTTCCCGAAAATATCTGTATGGTTTCATCTATAAGAGCACACATCGTGCCAAAGACCCATGCATTTATAAACCTTATTACATAATGCGCAGATATGAGTACCAGCTTCATAAAAAGCATAAGCTCAAGTCCCAGTCCGAAAAACTCGGTAAAATGAGCCAGCTTTCTTATAAACGGCTCGGTCACATTGCCCTTGCCCACCACCACTTCAAGGACGGGCTCCAGCACCTCATAGACAAAACCGCTTTCCTCCGCCGACTCCTCCTGCCCCATACAGGAATGGATCCATATAAAGGCAAGCGTAGCCGCTATTATTATGCCAAGTATTGTAATTGCTTTCTTGTTACGTGTTTCCATTTATATTCCCGATCAGTTTTTAACTGAATTAATAACATATGAGACTTCATGAATATGATTATTGGTATCCCCATTCGGATAGTATAAATACAGCATACAAACCAAACCTTTATTATCAGGTTTAAATGTAAATTCCAGTCTGTAATCTCTTCCATCTTTAGGTCTATAATTCTTCAAGCAATAATCTACTTCTGTTCCGTTTTGAATCTTAAAATCATCTATATCCAGTTTAGAATCTATAGACAGATTTTTAAGGATGTTTCTCATTACCAATTCTTCCAAATCTTCATGATCGCCCGATGTAGGATTTACAGGCGGTTTATCAAGATATGTTTCATAACTGAAATAAAAAATATAGAAAATTTCAGGATTGTCCCAGTTTTGATCTAAGGTATTAAGGAAAAACTGATACCCTCCGACATTATTATTATTTAGTCTTCCCCATGTAGTCGGATCACTTTTCCATGCGGACGGGATTTCAAATGTTACGTGATTATCTTTTGCCAGATCGTTTATTGTTTCACAGTTTTCAATTAGATTGTCAGGATAATACAGTCTTTTCTGTGTAGCATATTCTACACCCGAATCAACTTTCAAATGCTCGGCATCAACTTCGGTACCGTCTATTTTACCATATACCGTAACTCTGCTGCTAATACCTAAAGTTGAGACAATCTTTTGTACATCTTCCTTAGATGTATCTATCTTTATCCCACTGCCCGAATCAAATACATTGATCTGTTTTTTATTGGATGAGATCGAATTAACATATCCGGTAAATGCAATATAAGGTGTACCTGTCAATATCGATTTGAATGAATCTTTTTTATTCTTGTTGTTGTGGTACATATTCTCTAACGGACTCAGCGGATAATACTGATACAAATGTTCATCTTCCAAAAAAGCCCTTAATCTACCTTGCTGATCAGTTGTAAACCAACCACCGGTGGTAAATACAAAAATCAATACCATCATCAAAAGAATAACTATCTTACGGTTTATGCTTTTAAATCTCATTTATTGCCTCGTTTCCGTTCTGTAGCTTATTCCTATCTCTTCCAAAGTACTTTTAACAACCATAAATGCTTCCTTTTCGGCATAATGATCAATTAACAGAACTGTCTTTTCTTCATAATCAGGTCCTGTTATTATGGATTTCAGTTCCTCGGAAGACTTAATCTGTATACCTTCCAGTATTACCGCTTCCCCTGAACCTTCTAGATCCTCATCCCCAACCACGATCTTTATCTCATTCTCACTAGGAGGGATTTCTGTTGGTGTAGGTTCAGGTGAAACTACCGGAGTTATATCAGGTATCGGAGTAGGTGTAAGTGTAGGATGTGCCTTTTCATATGCCGTTTTAGCATTTCCTATTGAATCTCCGATTGAATCAAGCTCAATAAACGGATCATCGGAATTTATCAAATTAGGAACAGTTTCTCCTATTCCATATGCTGATAATAATAAGCACATTATAAACGCACATACGATTATTTTAGTTTTTTTCGAGCCATTTTTCATCTTCAATGCTGTAGTTTACTCCCTTTTTATCACATATGCCCTTAACCTTTTTCATAAGATCAAGTGTGGCATAATCATCAACTATAGTTACGGGAATATTATTCTTAACACGATAATCAATATATGATTCCAATGCGCTGTCATCCACAGTTTTATTCTCTATATACTGTGAAGGACCGCTTAATACTATACAGTTTTCTTTAATGGGCTTTGTTTCGTTATCTTTATCAACCAGTTCTGTATTGTTAGCACCTTCATTACCCGGTGTACCGCCGGTCGTACCTGCCACCAGATAATATATAAGATATCCAACCGTACAAGCTATAGCTATGAAAAGCAAAACAAATATCCCTTTGGGCATCCTGTGTATAGTCTTTCTTATGGAAGGCAGCAGGATCTTCCCTACTCCAAAAAGAAGGAGTACAAGAATAACCAGCAATACAATTGCCGCAGGTTTGCTCATTTATATCTCCTTTTGTCTTATTCCTTAACGCTGATCTTGCCGGGATAGCTTCCCTGCAATTCGTTAATGATGCTCTTCATCTTCTCGTAATCTCTGTAAAGCATTTTTTCGCCTTCTTCGACTTTTATCGAGATGATGGTTTCTTTTGTCAGATCTTCTTTTACAATATCTTCAATCTTAGTCTTGAATTCAGCCCAACTTCTCTCCGAATTACTGGGATTAAGTTCCAATAATAACGGTTCATTACCATTTGCCTTTACTTTTACTCTTCTGTATGTTCTGTCATTTAATGCATAATTGGAAACTACCGTTATCACATTATACTTCTCGTTTAATTCTTCATATATCTCAAGCTGATTTTCATATGTTTTAACGCTTGCCATCATGTCTTCCAATTCCTGCTCAGCGTCTTCCTGTATTTCCTGTGCTTCTGCAAACTTCTGATCTGCCTCAGCCTTAAATGTATCCTGTCCTGCAAGCACGACTATCAGGACTATAAAGATAACATCCAGAAGAGGAGTCAGATCTATAAGCAGTCTGCCTATGGATTTAGGTTTTTTATTCTTCCCCATATGTTACACCTCACTGGTCCTGCTTGTTGTCAAGTGCGTACTTATCCTTTGCCATATTGTAATTCTGCTCGAATGTATCGAAATAAAGTTCCATCTTGTTTACCGTCTTGCTGACTAAGATAGCATCGGCAAACTTAAGAACTATAGCTGCGATCAGACCCCAGAATGTGGTGGACATTGAAAGTGTAAGAGCTTCCTTCATCTTGTTGATGTCATCAAGATGCTGTATAAGGCCCGCTACGGTACCAAGGATACCGAGCAGAGGGAATATCGGTACAAACTGTTCAAAGGTAGCATAAATAAGCTGTATCTTATTGTACTCCTCTTTATACTCCAATATCTCCTCCCAGGTATAAGCATCGGGTGTCTTCTGGATGCCGCCAGGAGTAAACTCTGTCGAGCGTTTCCTTTTATGCTTCTCGTCTATAGTATTCTGAAGTTTGGAAATATTCATTACAACATATGCAAACCCCGCAATGGTAATGATGGCCAGTACTAAGATCAATCCGTTAATGGAATTACCGATAATGATAGCTAATGAATCCATATCTTCTCCTTCTCTTCTTGGTTTGTATTTTTACTCTCTGGGAGCATTGATACCAAAGTTATCCCTTACAGGTGCGATGAGCACTCTGCCTGTACCCGAGTATACATTCACCAGTCCCTCTCCGGATGCAAGTGAACCTACCAGGGTGGATGTGGTCTTTTCCACAGTGAACTTAAGTGTTGATGACCACGCTATAGCCATATCTCCGTCAAGTTTGATCACATCATCCGTAAGCTCTGCTACTATAAGCTCGTCTGCCGGTACAGGGCTCTCCAAAGCAACCAGTCCGCTGCCCCTTAGCATGGTATTCCAGATACCTTCATTACCAAGTATCAGTGACGAGATATTTTTTCTCGACGTAACACTGATATCAACTGTATCCTCACATGCAAGGAACATTCCGTCCTCTATGACCACATCGCCTTCCCATTCATCAAGGTCAGCCAGTAAGATATGGTAAAATGTAGGTTCCAGCACAAGCGTACCCTCTCCGGTATAATGCGGCTTGATGATGGTCTCACTGGTCACACTGCTTTTCACCACTTTTTTAAAGAAGTCCCCGACTCCCTTAACATTGGTGGCAGCTTCAATGTCTCCTATCATCATCTGCATTTCCCCGGCCTGAGCATATACGCCGGTTTTTTCATCTATATCACAGATAAGCTGACGCTTCCGGACATTCATCTCGGATGCAAAATAAGCCTCCTGTGCCCTGCTCGGTGAAACGGAAATATCACGCAGATATTCGATAACGCTAAACCTTCCACGTTTTTCGATAACCTTCTTTGCTTCCGTCTCAGACAACAAATTTGTTTTTACCATCGATGTCCTCCGGTCATATCATTTTTTGCCATGATAAGTATACACCAAAACAATATAAAAATCAATGTTTGAAAATCGTCTGACTTATGTTATAATACAGGTACTTATAGGAAAGGAGCAAGCATATGTCAAAGAAAAAGAAGCAACACCGCAATCGTCCGAAATTAAGATACATTCTCTCATTTTTTGCCTTTATGTTCTGTTTTCTTTTTACTTTAAAAATACATGACATCAAGGCGGCGTCCTATGCCAAAGTCATAAATGTCAAACTCAAAGACGGCCAGGATGCCACAGCCGAGATCCAGAAAGCGCTTGACGAAGCAGCAAAGGCCGGCACAAAGAAAAAGCAGGCTATGGTAAAAGTACCTGCAGGCACTTATTACTTAAGCAAGTCCTTAGTCATAGGTTCAAATACATACTTAAAGCTTGATAAAAAAACATACATGAAGAAGAATCCTAATTCCAAGGATCCCGTGGCACACATGCTTCATGCTGTACGCGGAAATAAAGGCGGGTATTCGGACAACACGCGTATAACCGTAGACGGCGGAGTATGGGATACCGAGTTTAAGCAGTACAACGAAAAAACCA
Organism: Lachnospiraceae bacterium; assembly: GCA_017620375.1. GTDB lineage: Bacteria > Bacillota > Clostridia > Lachnospirales > Lachnospiraceae > RUG11977. The sequence goes on along the minus strand of JAFZQN010000052.1, from coordinate 1,593 downwards.
GTTCATCCATCTTCATGTTCGCACATACGAACAATCTAAAGATAATCAATGTTACACTCCGCAACAGCTACGGTACACATCTTATCGAGCTGGGCGGCGTAAAGAAAGTTACCATAAAAAACTGTACACTGTACGGATACAAAGCTCCAAGCTCCGATGTAGAAAAGGAAGCCATCCAGTTTGATAACTGCCACAACGATACTATCCTCTCATATGGTGAGCCCTTTGATGATTCACCCTGTACCGATGTAACAGTCACGAACTGCGAGATCTACAATTATCCTAGAGCTGTAGGAAGCCATACCATGGTTGAGGGTATCTACCACAAGAACATAAAGATAGTAAACAACAACTTCCATGATATAGATGATGCCGCTGTATACGGATATAATTACGTTAACCTTACCGTAAAAGGCAACAAGATGGAAAACGTAGGTGCCGGCATACAGGTTAAGACCGATTCAGTAGCAAAGAACACCATAGTATCACGTAATAAAGGTGTCAAGGCCATGAAGGTATCGGGTAATAATTTTAAGTTAAAGATAACGGATAACGTCATCACACTTAAGAAAACACTGGACCAGTCAGGTGCGGACTCAGGATCATCCATCGGTATATTCATATACGGTTCGGAAAAGTACCCGATGAAAAATGTGACCATAAGCAGCAATAAGATCACCTGTCATTCATCGGGAATCTACTTAAGATATGTAGATGATGCAGCCATCAGCGATAACACGGTTACACGTTTTTCGGGAGCTGCTGCTGCAGACAGTACAAAATTTGCCGAGGATGCCATAAAACTGCTCGCCTCAAGCGGTGCCAAGATTACAGGCAACACTGTATCCTGTGCTTCCGCTCCTTTTGAGAACGGTATAGCAATGCGTGACGGAAGCAAGAACGCAGTAGTATCATCAAACACCATCACAGGAGCAGGAAAAGGCGGTATAGCTCTTTACAGCTCAAGCTCTATAAAGTCAGGTGACAGCAATACCATAAGCGATACCGGTGCAAACGGTATCGTAGTCGGCGGTGACTGCAGTGTCAGCTTAACCGGCGGCTCCATCTCAAATGCAGGCGGCAAGGGCATCAATGTCATGGAAAGCGGCAACCTTACCGTCAGCGGCATGACCATCTCGGGAAGCACCGGAAGAGGCATAGATATAGCAGGTAAGAGCAAGGTAAGTATCTCAGGCTGTACCATAATGAGCGGAAGTGCAAACGGGATATTTGTCGACGGCGACACCGATACAACCATAACAGGATGTACGATAAAGAATAACAAAGGAAATGCCATACAGCTGAAAGTAGGCAAGGTTAAGATCACCGATAACGTGTTTAAAGACAACTGCTTAAGTGAAGCTGACGGAAAAGCTGTAGCAGTCTTCGGCGGTATCTCCGGTGAGATAAGCAACAACACCTTCTCTAACCCTCTTACCAAAAGCGAACTTTGGGTATCGTCCGATGCAAAATTAAGTCCGTCTGTCAGTACTGTAAAGACCGGAAAAGCATCCGGAACAAGTGACGCGGCAGGAAATGTATATTAAGTAAAAACACACAAGAAAAACGCAAAATAAAAGAGGTCAGATCCTT
>JAFZQN010000051.1 GCA_017620375.1 Lachnospiraceae bacterium | reverse complement strand
TCGTAGAGTTCATGTGTTTTTTGAGGTGTTGCATTGTTTTCCAAAAGCTTCTGGGCAGCCTCGACTACCAATTCGCCGATCTCGGTCTGAGCCGAATCAAGGATATGATCCTTTCTTTCTTCAGCCTGCTGCTCTGCCTCTGTGATGATCGCCGATGCCTTTTCCTGAGCATTGTTCAGGTATTCCTTGGCTGCAATGGCGGTTTCATTCTTGGCATTTACACGCATTTCTTCGATCTCAGCATCCACTTTTGAAAGCTTCTCTTCATACTCTGCCTTAAGGCTCTCGTTTTTCTCAAGTCCGTCGGCTATCTCTTTTTCCTTGTCCTCAAAATACTTCTTTCTGTCTTCCATGAACTTTTTTACCGGCTTAAACAGCAATAGTGTCAGGCCGCCGGCTAAGATCACGAAGTTCAGCATATGCAGAAGTATCTGAACAATGTCTATATTAAGTGGCATTTTTTTCCTCCATCTTACATTACATACCGGTTATGTGAAGAATCCGCTTGTATTACAAAACGAATATGATCAGGATTGCGATTACCAGTGCGTAAATGATAGCTGTCTCTATGAATACCATACCAAGCATCATGGTAGAATTGATCTTACCTGCGATCTCAGGCTGACGTGCCATGGACTCTGTACTCTTTGCTACTGCGATACCCATACCGATAGCGCCTGCAGCTGCCGCAAGACCAACTACGATACCTGCTGCCATAGCCTTATCTCCGGTGCTGTCTGCTTCGGCTGCTTCTGTTGCTTCACCAGCAGCGTATGCGGGTGTTTCGTTTACTGTCATAAATACGCCTGTAAATACAAGTACCAATGCCAAAATGCTCATAATTGAAACGATTCTTTTTTTCATGTCTTTTCTCCGTTTTCTATATTATTTCTTTTTCTCTTCTTTTACTTTTTTATGATGCGGTTCGACCGCTTCACCGTAGAATGTCGACGCCAGCGTTGCAAGGACATAAGTCTGTATCAATGCATGCAGTGCCGTAAACAGTATACCGACCAGTACCGGAAGCACAAAGCTTAGGAATATATAATGGTATACCAGCTCAGTAACCAGAAGTCCGCTGAGCAACGCACCGAACAATCGGAAGCTCATGGATATCGGAAGTGAGAAATCCTTTAATACCTTAAGGCCTCCCTTAGGTCCGTTACTTATGATACCGCTTAAGAGTATCATCACATAAGTAAGTACACCCATGGCCAGTGCCGCATTTATGTCCGCTATCGGTGCAGGCAGCGCTATGGAATGCCCTTCCGTAGTCACACCCTGGAATCCGAACAGCTCGAACAACGTACTAAAGAATATGTACACACCCGCACTGAATATGTAAGCCGCGATAAATCCGGTCCTGTGCGGGCTGTTGCCCTTAGCCATATCGTCAAAGAATTCTACCAGCTTTTCTATCACTATCTGGAACTTACCCGGTATCGTTTTAAACTTAGGTATGGCAAATATCCTTATAAGTACGGCAGCGATAAGCAGCATCGCAGTCACCGCATATGCGGATATCAGCGCCGGATTGACATCCAGTATTCCGAACAGGCTTATTTTGTTTTTGTCATGGAGCACCCCATCCCTCATCAGTTCCTTGATGCTCTCGGTCTCTCCCGGCGGCTCTTTAAGCATTATGATAAGCCCCAAGAGGAGAAATATCAGGAACAGCCAGACCACTATAAAGACTGTCCTGCGCTTTGATATTTTCTTCATCTTCTCGCCTTCTTTTCACCGTTTTCCTTTATAAAAAGGCAGGTTAAAAAACCTGCCTGTAATTATACACCTATTTACAAAATATATCTACTATTTTTTATGTAATGCCGGATGCTCCCTTATTCTGCATTTTACAGCACACAACCCTTTTGTAATATGACGTTTGCATACTGGCTGGTCTCCGATGTAGCTATGACGCAGTATGCCTTCTTTGCTTCCTCATAGAATGCGAAACGCTCGAGCTTCTGGATAACTTTAGTCCCGCGGGGTTCTTCCTTTTTTATCATCTTTTCATAGGTTTTCCAGATAGACACATCGGCATTGTCACCGGGTACTCTTTCCATAAGACTTACGGGCTTTTCTACATACTGATCAAGAGGGAATACCTGCAGGATCGCCTCAAGTATCTCGGGCACCCCATGTCCGTCCATCCTGAGTACTATACCGTTCTTTCCCATGGTCTCGGCAGGGAAGTTTCCGTCCGCTATAACTATTGTATCACTGTGTCCCATCTCGCATAATATCTTTAAAAGCTCGGGTGAGAGCATGGGTGAGATTCCTTTTAACATATAAGCCTCCTATAACTATGTTACTATTCACAGGTTGGATAAAACACTCAAAGCATATTGTCTATGAATGGCATTGGTTTCAAACCTTCAAATCCGTAAAACTTTACAGCGTTTTCACCTAAGAATTTTGCTTTATCTTCATCGGTTAGTTTAGTGCTATCCAAGATAAATCTTACCGCACTCTTATATGTGATGTCGGTCATGGTCCTGGGGTAGTCGCTGCCCCACATAAGTTTGTCGATACCGCAGATACTCTTTGCTTCAAGTATGGCATCTATCGCCGAAGGATACGGGTAAAACTCCTTATGGAAAAGCCAGGTAAGTCCGCCGCTTTCGATATATACATTCTTGTTTTTCGCAAGTTCTATCTGCTTTTGCCAGCCGGGAGTGGTCACCATACCGAAATGCCCTATGGCGATCCTTAGATTCTGACACTCATCTACTACCTTCTGCAGGCTTTCTACCTGCTCATCCCCGTCTGCCATATCGATCGAGATGTACTTTCCTGCTGCTTCAACCTTTTTAAAAATATCAATATGAGCCATCAGGTCTTTATTTTTCAAGCGGCATGCACAGATCTTTACACCGTCAAACTTATCTAAGTATTTGTTGATAGCACCTAAATCTGTTTTCTCATATGTTTCATCACTGTTACGAACTTCCAAACCGATTTCTTTACGATCTTCTATATAGCCTTCATCCTCGTAAAGAGCTGTGATCCTGAACCTGTCCGGATATTTTTCTTTTACTTTTAAGAGGTATTCATCCTGATTGCCGTCCAGATACTCCTGTGTCACCGCACACGCATTGACACATGCATAATCCATATTTGCTATCAGACGTTCGGCTGTGTTCCTGTTATCCTCCATGTACGGAGGCATCATCTGGTGTACTCCGCCTAAAAAGGTACTTTTACCGTTACCAAGTCCTTTTACTGGAAGGCTATTCACACACCCGTCCTGTTTCTCCCACAGATGTAAGTGCGCATCTACTATCACGAAATCCGACATAATATTTCCTCTATGTTTTTGACCAGTTCCTCATATGCTTTAAGCATACCGTCATTTTCAGCCTCTAAAAGTGCCGTATTTCCTTCTTTAGCGGCATATTCCAGAGTCTTTGCTTTCTCCGACAGTTCAAGAGCACCTATAGTCTTTGACGTACTCTTTAACGCATGTACCCTTATCTCATAGTTCCTTAAGTCCTTGTTTCGATAAGCTTCCATTAAAGCATTCTTTGACTTTTCAAATGCATTTGAAAAGTCATGTACTATCTCAAGATAAAACTCTTTATCATTAGTAGCATATCCAAGTCCCTGCTTTACGTTAAGACCTGCTTTTTCAAGATCCCATACGTTTGCCTGTCCGCCCTCTTTCTTTTCGACAGGCTTCTTAGGCACAGCCGGTGCCTCTTTTATCCTATCTGCAGGAAGCCATTTATGGAAAATAGTAGTAAGAGCCGATACGTCGATGGGTTTTGTCAGATAATCGGAAAAACCGCTGTTAATATACATATCCCTGGCTCCCGATATAGCGTTTGCGGTAAGTGCTATGTAAGGTATATTCCCGACTCTGTCCGGATGCTCGGTCTTAAGCTTTTCAAGTACGGTGATACCGTCCATCTCAGGCATCTGGTGATCGAGGAATACAATATCATAATCATTCTTTTCGATCATCTCTATGGCTGCAGGTCCGCTGTCAGCAGTGTCTATGCTCATCTGAGACTGTTTCAGCAAGCCCTTAAATACCAACAGATTCATCGGGACATCGTCAACTGCAAGCACACGCACTCCCGGTGCGGTAAAATCTTCACGGAATACGTTAATGTCGTTCTCCGACATTAACCCTTCAAAGTCTATCTCACCTGCGGGAGTAGGATCTATCACTTTCTGTTCAAGCAGGAAGCTGAATGCCGAGCCCTTTCCGACCGTACTTTCTACTTCCAGCTTGCTGTTCATGAGATTTAAGAATTTAACCGTGATAGGGATTCCCAGACCGGTACCCTCGATCGCATGTGTTTTCTCTTCAACCCTTGAAAACTCTGAGAAAAGCTTCTCTATGTTTTCTTTTTTGATACCCATGCCGGTATCCTTTACTTCAAAGTACAGATAAGCTTTGTCTTCTTTTATCTCCTTTAATTTTATCGTTAACAGGACTTCTCCCTTTTTAGTGTATTTAACTGCGTTGGTAAGCAGGTTCATGAGTATCTGTCCTATCCTTACCACATCTCCCGACATTCTCTTCGGTATCTTACTGTCTACATTCAGCTTAAGCTCCAGTCCCTTTTCATCGACACGGGGCTTAATCATGCTCACCAGATCCTTAGTCACATACACGGAATCGTACTCACCGTTGATGATCTCCATTTTCCCGGCTTCAACCTTTGAAAGATCAAGGATATCATTTACCAGCGAAAGAAGTGTCTGGCCGCTCTTTTTGATATTTGAGGCATATGAAAAGATTTCTTTTTCATCCGTCTCACGAAGTATCATCTCGTTAAAACCGAGCATGGAATTGATAGGTGTCCTTATTTCGTGGGACATATTTGCTAAGAATTCACTCTTTACCTTGTTGGCAGACATTGCATCCTGCTTTGCCTTTTCCAACTCGTTAAGAGTTTTTATCAGCTTACGGTAATCGGGAGTCTCAAGTGAAAACATCACCATAAGCAGTGCTATCGGAACCACTCCGAATGTAAGGTAAAGCTCGGTAAGGAATACCAGCTGGATGGTCATGGACACAAACACGATTGAAACAAACGACAAGCAGGATATCCACTGCCTCTTTGAAAAACATCTTCGGTATATAACGATAAAAATGAGAGATGCGATCATGAATAAAGCCGGTGCTATATAACCCACCACATAGAGGCTTCCGTGATGATATATTCCTTCTGCATCAAACGAAAACTGAAGGCCTGTTATAGGATTTGACAGCGAAAAGACAAAGAGCAGTATTATCACTGTCCACCTGAATATCTCATATTTTTTATTCCTTGTGATCTCCGCAATGTAACTTACTACATATCTTTCAAAAGCTACAGCTGTTAAAAATCCGGCGATAAAATATCCCGACGTCAAGATATGGTTTATTATATTCCACTCCGGTCTCTCTATCGAGATCGTTATGGCCGAAGCCATATCCAGGATCTGGGAAGCCAAGATCCAGTAAACCATATTGATAAAAGCTTTGTCACTTCTGGTCCTTGCCACATAGTTCATCTTGAAATTGTAGGCAATGACGAGAGTTACTATACTTCCCAGAATCTCAAAGTCTATATTAAACTTCATCGACTACCCCGCATCTTTCCTTTTACAAGGTGACACCGTCCTTAAATATCGCTATTTCACGGTATCCGTTTCTTTCATTTGCAGTTTCTTCTCCTTCAGCCACACTCAGAACATATTCTATAAGGTCCTGGCTGATATCAATACCTTCTATCATGGGCCCGGCATTAAAATCTATCCAGCCGGGTTTTCTGTCCGCCAAAGAATCATTGGTAGCTATCTTTACTGTCGGTACCGGTGCTCCGAGCGGAGTTCCCCTTCCGGTAGAAAACAGTATCATATGACAGCCTGCAGCCGTAAGATTGGTAACGGCTACCATATCATTTCCCGGACCGTTTAAAAGGTTAAGACCTCTCTTTTTTACTGTGTCCCCATAATTTAATACATCAACCACTTCGGCTCTTCCACCCTTCTGGATGCAGCCCAGGGATTTTTCCTCTAACGTGGTGATACCTCCGGCTTTATTTCCGGGCGAAGGATTTTCATATATCTCCTGACCGTGTTCGGTAAAGTAGTCCTTGAAATTATTGATCAGGGATACTGTCTTATCAAATGTACCTATATCAGTACACCTGTCCATCAGTATGGTCTCGGCCCCGAACATCTCGGGTACCTCTGTCAGTACAGTGCTGCCGCCCTCGGCTATCAGGTA
>JAFZQN010000050.1 GCA_017620375.1 Lachnospiraceae bacterium | reverse complement strand
GATCTCTACGCCTAAGGATTTGGCTTTTGTGTTCTTAGAACTGGTGGAATTGATGTCGTTATTTACCAGGTAGTTTGTCTTACCCGATACACTGCCTGCCACATGTCCGCCCTGTGCTTCAACATACGCCTTGAATTCATCGCGGTTTTTAAACGAATGAACATCACCCGTTATAACAAAAGTGAGTCCTGCACAATTTCCGCTCTTTTCTCCTGCCTTTTCTTTGTTCTCCAGTTGGATGATGCCAAGGAGTTTTTGAATAAGTGCAGCGTTTTGGGGTTCTGCTATCCACTTGATAATGGCTGTGGAGCGCTCCTGACCTATACCGTCCACTTCTTCGAAACCTGTATCGGTGTCGGCAGCGACATTGATATAATTGTTGATATCGATTTCGGTGCCATTATTGATAAATATTTCATCTTCAGGCTGTATAACAGTACCGACGGTTTTTGATACAAGTTCTGCAATCCGGGTTTTATCGTTTATAGCATATGACAGCACCTTTATTAAGAAACCGGCCGTACCATAATGTGCTATAAGCTTTTTAGCTGCATCGAGGCCTATCATGGGGATACAGAGAGCATATATAAAGTTCTCAGGGCTCTTGTGCCTGCTTTTATCCACAGATGCGATAAGGTTGGCAAAGGATTTTTCACCGAAGCCGTCAAGCTCTATGATCTTATCCTTATACTCTGATATGTCATAGATGTCGGCAAAGTCTGTTATGTAGCCTTCATTGATGAACCGCACAAGCGTCCTGATGGAAAGTCCGTCGATATCCATACCTGTTTTGCTGACGAAGCGGGTATATTTCTGGATATGCTTGGCTGTACAGTCCGGGTTTGTGCAGTGCAGAGTCTCGGTATGAGTTTTTTCACTGGTTACGATCTCAGTCGGAGCATGGCATACAGGGCATTTGTCGGGGATAATGAAGCTTGTCCCGTGAGCATCAGCCCTGACCACCTTAGGGATGATCATGTTGCTCTTGATAACTGTGAGTGCTGTCGATCTGTCTGCACCTATACCAAGTCTTTTCATCTCGCTGATATTGCAGAGGCTGGCACGTGTTACCGTAGTACCTTCCAAAGATACGGGGTCAAATACGGCTACAGGCGATATAGCAAAGGCTGCGCAGCTCCACTCAATATGATCAAGCGTGGTTTCTGCCTCGGTATCCTGCCATTTGAATGCCATACCCGCATTGGTAGCGTGGTGACCGGTGACAGAGCCTGTAGAAGCGTATTCCGTATCGTCAAAGGTTACTACCAGACCGTCTACGGGAATATCCATTTTCCCACTGCGGACGACAGCAGTCCATTTGTCGATAGTTTCCTGTAAGTGTTCAGAGTCGGTAGCTTCTTTATCCACTACGTTAAAGCCCATATTTTTAAGGTAGTCCATACGGCTGCCCCAGGATATTATCTCTTCATCTGTATGGACCAAGGTGAATGCGTTAAAGGTTACGCAGCGTTCTTCGACTTCTTTTGCCCTCGAGATATCCAGACCCAAAGTACCCGATACCAGGTTACGGGGGTTGGCATATTGTTCGTCGGGATTATCGATCATGCTGTTGATCGTGTTAAAGTCAGTGTATGATATGACAGCTTCACCGCGCACTACGAGATGTCCTTTGTCGCTGATGTTTTTCGGGAAGCCTTTGATATAATCCGCAAAATATGTGATGTTTGAGCCTGTGGTCCCGTTACCGCGTGTCATGATCTTGGTGAGCTTACCGTCATCATACGTGAGCACTAAGGTAAGACCGTCCATTTTCCAGGAAAGCCACAATGCTCTGTCACCCGCCCATTTTCGGATCACATTTACATCCTTAGACTTTGCAAGTGAAAGTGCAGGATATTCATGAGTTTCACGGTTGGCTGCAGGCGTGGTCTCCTCGGCACCCGTCTTATTTGTCGGGCTGTCCGGATCTATATAGCCTGTCTCAGCCTCCAGGCGGGAAAGCTCATCATACATCTCATCCCACTCATAATTACTCATGATCTCATCACGGTCATTATAGTAAGCGTCGGATGCTTTATTAAGGATTGCTATTAATTCTTTTATACGTGCTATGTTGTCCATATGTACCCCTCATCAGTCAGCTGAGCTGCCAGCTTCCCCCCGGGGGGAAGCCTTATAGGTAGGTGTATTACTTGAATCTGCAATTAGTTCCTTTAACTCTTCAAGCTCCTTAGGAGTTAGATTTCTGTAATTGCCGGGCTTTAAGTGGTTGAGCCTGATGTTCATGATCCTTATACGGGTTAAGCTTCTTACACGATATCCCAACGCTTCACACATACGTCTTATCTGTCGGTTTAACCCCTGAGTCAGGATGATCTTAAACACTTTTTTATCGATCTGCTCTATCTTACAAGGTCTGGTAACCGTGTCAAGTATCGGTACCCCGGTTGACATGGCTTTTAAGAATTCCGGTGTTATATCCTTATTTACGGTTACCACATATTCTTTTTCATGGTAATTACCTGCACGAAGGATCTTATTTACTATATCTCCGTCATTTGTAAGTAATATCAGGCCTTCCGATTCCTTATCCAGTCGGCCTATAGGGAATATCCTCTTACCGTAATTGATATAGTCGATAATATTGTCTTTTTCTCTTTTATCCGTGGTACTTACAATACCTACAGGCTTGTTAAACGCTATAAGGATCAGGTCTTCGTTTTTACTGATGCTCTGGCCTTTTACCGTAACTTTCTGACCGGGCAGGACCTTACTGCCCATAACAGCGGTCACACCGTCTATCTGTACTTTTCCGTCGGCCACGAGTTTATCGGCTTCACGTCTTGAGCACATACCCGATTCAGCCATATATTTATTTATCCTGACACCCTCAGAAGGGGCGGCTACAGCCTGAGCCTTATTATATGCGGGCTTGCTGTCAAACATCTCTTTTTTTGCTTTCATGATCTTCCTTTTTTAAAAACCTGCTAATTAAAAGTCATCAGCAGGTTTTTGAAAGTGCTTGTTATACTATTTTAACAACTCATTTTTTACGAAATCTCTGTCTTTTTCATTTACCAGATAATACAGATATGACTCAAGTACCATCTCCTGCGGGAGACCGCGTCCCACTATCTTAAAGTTGCGGTAACCACGCTCAATATATGCAGGTAATTTGTCATTTCCTATAAAATGCGGTCTCTTCATGCTTTCTGAAAATGAAGGTTTGGTCATTTTATTGGTACATTCATATCTCGTATCCTTATCGAATGTAAGCTGCATCAGGGACTCATCCGCATAATGATCCTTACGCTTAGGGCAGTGCGGATAACATATCTCATCTACAAGTATTTCTACCCTGTCGGCATAGGGCTCTAACGCTTTTAACGTAGGCTCATCACAGTTTAAGTCGTAGTCAAGGACTACCAGTGCATAATCGCCTTCAAGCTCCTTCTTTACGTCCTCTAAGTCCGTCAGACGCTTGGTGGTCGATGATATAAATGCGAAACCCTTGGATGCTTTTCCGAAATCATTCATATATCCGGCATATCCGTCCGGGTAATACCCGTTGCTGCCGGCGTCCGGATCATCTTTTGTTTCCTTCTGTATGTCGGAAACAGAACCGTATGTTTTTCTTAGATAATCACCCAATACTTCACGGTTAACAAGTACCTGGTTCTTACCGTTATTGGCCAGATCCATTATCAGGTTGCAATAAGTGTCGTTCAAATGCTTTTCCTCGATAAGAGAATTGGTCCAAGTAAAACGTACGGGTATACCGAGATTATTATAATTATCGAGCACCACTTTGATATTGCTTTTTGAAAAAATACCGAATACAGCTCTTCCACCATTCCAGATGGCACCGGGGAAGGTACCGTATACACTGCCGACCTCGTAACCTTCGCGGAATTTGTCAGGGTACTGTTTCATCAGCTGTATCAGTTTTGTATTCATTTTATAAAAGTAACAAAAACCGGGCAGATGCCAGTATACTTTTTTCATGTTATACCTCCAGCAGGATCAGTTTCAGGTACCGATCGAGTTCACATCGTACGGTGTGGTCTGGTATACATAGTAGTTAAGCCAGTTGGTGTACATGGTATTGGCATGTGCACGCCATGTAAGAAGAGGCTTCTGAGTAGGATCGTCGTTCGGATAATAATTCTTGGGTATCTGGATATCCATACCTTTATCAAGATCCCTCTTATATTCCTGATCGAGAGTCATCCTGTCATACTCGGGATGACCGAATACAAATACCTGACGGCCTTCTTTTGCAAGTACCATACATATACCGGCTTCGGGTGAATCTGCCAGTACGGTAAGTCTTTCATCAGCCCAGACCTCTTTTGGGTCTATGGTCGTGTGGCGGCTGTGCGGGATATAGAATATATCATCAAATCCGCGTACAAAAGGCTCTTTTCTGTGATGTACATTATGCGGAAATACTCCGAACATCTTTTGAGGAAGTATTTTTTTATTGATACCGTAATGATAATACAGTGCTGCCTGTGCACCCCAACAGATATGAAGTGTCGAAGTAACATGGGTCTTAGACCATTCCATTATGTCGCAAAGTTCTTTCCAGTATGCCACTTCTTCAAATTCCATCATCTCTACCGGAGCACCGGTAATGATGAGTCCGTCAAGTTTCTTATCTTTTACGTCATCAAATGTCAGATAAAACTGGTCAAGATGGCTCTTTGCGGTGTTCTTTCCTACGTATGTCGAGGTAGTAAGGAATGTGATGTTTACCTGCAAAGGGGTATTTGAAAGTGAACGGAGCATCTGTACCTCTGTAGCCTCTTTTAAGGGCATCAGATTAAGAATACCTATTTCAAGCGGACGAATGTCCTGAGACATAGCCCTGTTTTCGTCCATCATGAAAATGTTTTCTTCTTCCATAATTTTTTTTGCGGGCAAGTCATTTTGTACTTTGATCGGCATTATGTATCAACTCCATTCTACTTATTCTTATATTTTAAGGTTTAAATACTGTGGGCCTGGGCTTATTTACTGTTATGATCTTTGCACTTGCAAGATTGTTTAACAAAAGGATCCTCACTTTACCTGCATGTTCGGGCTTGATCATAAAATAACAATATGTCTCGATCAGTGAGAACAGATTGGCTGTACGTCCTTCAATCTTGAAGTTATTTATACCTCTCGGAAGATATTCGTTATAGATCATCTCGGGAGAAACAAATGTATTATAATCCTTAATGGTATAAAGATTATTATACTCTCCGTATTCGCAGCTCCAATGATCTTCGATCCTCTCCTGTTTTTCGGGAGGAAGTTTACGATTGGCCGCGATCTTTCTTTCCATCTCGCCTATATAACGGTAATGCTCACCACGTCTCGGACATGCCGGAACACATACCGCATTTACAAGTACCTCAAGCCTTCCGGGATCCGATAATCTCTCTATCATATCCCATCTGTTGTTAAGGTTATAATCCAGCACTACATACTTATAATCCTTTGCAAGTTCTGCATTAAGATCGTTTTCGTCCTTTATCTCCTTACAGGTCGTACTGTCTATTTTGTAGGAAGGATAATTCTTTTTTATGTACTCCTCAAGTATCGGTGAAAATACAAGCACCTCATTCATACCGTTATCGGCAGCCTTCATACAAAAGTTGCAAAAAGGATCGTCAAGATCTTCTTTTTCAAGCACGGGATTGGTGAAAGTATAACGTACCGGTATTCCTTTGTCATTAATACTTTTTACTACTGTTTTTACAAAGTCGGCGTCACACTGGTCGTTTATAATTAGTCTTCCGCCGTTCCAGAGTGAAAACGGGAAGCTTCCGAATATTGAAGCTATTTCAATATTCTCCCTGAAATATTCGGGATAAGTCTCGAGCAGACTGATCCAGAACATATTAAGCGGAAAATTATATCTTAATCCGGGCAAGTGAAATCTTACCATTAAATCAGAACTACTCATATTATAACCTTTCTATCACTGTTTTAAGTCTTCCATATATTCCTGTTCAAGCTGCTCTTTTTCCTGCTGAGAGAGGAATCTTGCATAATAGAAGCTCATGAATCCGGCATACATATCTGTCTCACGTGTATCATCATAGTCATGTGCGTATATACCGCAGGTATTTCCGACAAAACCACCGGAAACTTCGGTGGACAATGCGGAGATATCAATGTTTCCGGCTATGGCAACAGGTCCGTTCTTTGATAGCATGAAACAGAAAACTCTGAGTCCGAGTACACGCATCATAATAGTAGAAACAGATCCACCCAGAGCACATGTTTCATACTTTGTCTCTTCACCGTTTCGTGTAACGATAACATATCCGATATTGTTTGAACACTCAAAACGGATATTTGATCGATTGTTCTGGTATATGATAAGTCCTGCAGCCGCGCCTCTGTATAAGCTGTCGGTATTTATGGTACAGCCTATCTCAAATGCATGACAGTCCTGACGTACTCCAAGGAAAGACACATCGCCCAGGCTTGTTATAAGGTTCTTGGAACATTTAAGCTTCAGGCCTCGGCCTTCCACTATCTCATAGAAATCTTTTCCGGGATTTCTGAGCATAAGCATCTCGGGACCGATTTCTTTTACTTCTCTAAAGTCGTATTTTTTATCTACACCGGGCTCTGTATTTGATATGGTCTCACTTTCCGCAGAGTCAAGGTTTATCCTTAATGCACGTGTAAGCATACCAAGACCGGGATTAACTACAGGCCAGTCATTCTCCCATGTAACACTTGCAATGAAAGTTTCCCTTCCCATGGTAGTAAAACCATTCATAGGTCTTACAGCAAGCATGACCATGTACCACTCACCGTTTTTATCACAAAACATATCCGCATGTCCGACATACTGTATAGGATACTGTTTTCCGAGATGTCTGTGTGTGATGATGGGATTGCAGAAGTTACCTTCATATGTGCCGAATATCTCTTTGCTTCTGGCTACACATACAGCATGCTCAGGTCCTGTGCCACCTTCTGCATGAAGTATATAGTAGTACTCACCCTTCTTGTAGAGATGGGGGCCTTCGGGCCAGTGTACGCCACGCATAGCTCCGTGCCATACGTTATGCTTTTCTCCGACCAACTTAAAGTTTTCAATATCAAGCTCCTGGATGTATATAAACCAGTCTCCATCCCATCTGCATCCGTCAGGATTGGGATGTGTCCCGATATAATAACACTTTCCGTCATCATCAAAGAAAAGGCTGGGGTCAATACCGTCAGCGCCCTCTAAGTAATGAGGTTCGGAATAAGGACCTTCAGCCTTATCCGATGTAACTATAAAATTACCTCCAAATGAAACATTTGTGCAGATAACATAGAATGTTCCGTTATTGTAACGGATCGTAGGTGCAAATAATCCACGGGATACCTCTGCATCTTTTAAAGGGAGCTGGCTTTCCCTGGTAAGTACATTTCCAATCTGGTTCCAATGTGCAAGGTCCTTGCTGTGCATTATGGGAAGGCCGGGGAAATATGTAAATGTAGAGTTAACTATATAAAAATCATCACCTACTGCACAGGCAGAAGGATCCGGGAAAAAGCCGGGTAATATAGGATTATGTGCGATAACTGACATATGAGGGCTCCTTTTGTTGGTTTATTCTGATATATTTGTCATTCTAAGCGATACAAAGTGTCATCATCTTTGCTTCGTTTAGAATAATAAATATATGATAATACGGATTGCTTCGTTTCTTCGAAACTTTCGCAATCCTACAACCACCTCGAATATCGCGATTTATAAATAAATCGCTTCTTCTCGGTGTTTGTGCGCTCATAAGTCACTCACATCTGCTTACAAGCAAGCTTGCAGCAGATGTTCTGACTTATTCACTTATTATCATAAGAATAGGGACAGTGCCCGGAAAACACCGTCCCTAAAAATCAATTAATAAGAATTCGAAAATTCAAATCGAAAATTACTTGTTAGCTGCGTCGATGTAAGCCTTCCAAGTATCACGTACCTGCTCCTGAAGAGCTGCGATATCAGCGTTAGGACCAACGCTCCATACGAACTCAGGACCTGCATTAAGATCAGGAATAACTGAGTAGTAGGTGTTAAGTCCGTGAGCGGGATCAGACATCATAGGTACTGTCTCGTCCATTGCTCTCTCATCGAAGTTGCTGTTCTTAGCTGTCTCAACATATCCGTTGTAATCCTCGTAGCCGGGAACGGGGTTGGTGTAAAGATTCCAAGCAAATGCAATCTTTCTTGCTCTCTCGTCGCCATAGCAAGCAGGGATACAATGAGGGTTGTTGTCCCAACGGTTAAGAAGTGTAGAAGCCTTGGGTCCCTTAGGGAACATAACGAAGCCCATTTCGAAGTTGGTCTCATAGAACTGACCAGAAGCTGTAGGCTGATATTCCTGATCCTCCATGAATCCTACAACACCGCTCTTGAACTCGTCCATGTAATAGTTCCAAGCAGCACCTTCAATATCATGCTGATTGTACTTTGTGAAGATATCAACGATCCAGTTAAGAGCTTCTGTAGTCTCAGGATCTTCAAGGTTATATGTGAACTTACCGCTAGCGTCCTTACCAACGTACTTTCCACCGTTAGAAATAACAGCTGCGTTTACACATACGGAATTGTTACAGCAAAGTCCGAATACGTCATCCTGACCGTCGCCGTCTGTATCTCTCTGAACCTTAGCAAGGAGCTTTTCAAACTCTTCCCATGTCCAGGTGCCGTTCTTCTGCATATCATAGATGTCATCAGGATTGATACCAGCTTCCTTAAGAACGCTCTTATTGAAGAAGATACCATCACGAGGCTCTGCAGGACCTGCGAAGCAGCAGTAGATGCTGCTACCGTATGAGTATAACTCATGTGTACGGTTCTGAGCGAACTTCTCGCTTGAGAAATCAAGAATATCAGGCATCTTAGAAAGGTCATACATAAGACCTGAAGCCATAGCAGATACAACTGCGGGATCGTTACGGAGAACGAATACATAGTTCTTATCATCGCCACCATTAGTAGCATACTCAACGAAATCGTTAGGAGCTGAACCCCAGTCAGATATAGCCTGTGATCTGATGGTGAAGTGGTACTTATCCATCATTTCCTTCTGGTACTGACGCTGAGCCTCTTCGTACTCTGTCTTAGGCTCGCCGGGATCTTCAGGTGACCACCAGTCACGGATGATGATTTCCATTCCGCCAAGGTCCTGACAATCTGCAGGAACGGGTGCCTCAGTAACAACAGGAGCTGTAACTACGGGCTCATCGGTAGGCTTTGCGGGCTCATCGGTAGGCTTGTCTGTACCGGTAACAGGAGTGTCTGTAGGGTTATTCTCTACAGGCTTCTCCTCGTCCTTACAAGCTGTCATACCTACTACCATAGCGGTAGCCATGAATGCTGCAAAAATTCTCTGTAAGTTTCTCTTTTTCATTTTTTCCTCCTTCTCATAGGAACTAGCGTAATATTTTATTATCGCTAATTTATCTAAACTGTAAAGTTCTCCGGCTAAACTCTTTCCGGGAGCCCTCAAACCGATACAGTTTACATACAATGATGAAATTATAACACATTGGTTACAAATATGCAACATTTTAATGAAATTGTAATAATATTTTTTTTACATTTTAATACCTGTACTTGCTATACTTTCAACGAATGCACGCTGAGCAAATAAGTATAAGAAAATAACAGGGAATACGATCATCAAAGTACCTGTTGAAAGTATCTGGTTTGAACGTGCTACAGTAAGCTGTGCCTGAACTGTACCCTGTGCACGGCCAATGTAAACACTAAGGCTGTTAACGATTCTTGCAAGTGAAGTACTTACAAGTGATACTGACTGGAAGAACAGCTTAGAATAGAAACCGTCTGTCCACTGCCATACAAATGCAAACAGGAAACATGATGTAATGATAGGCTTTGCCTGAGGAAGCATGATCCTGATGAATGTCTTTAATGTGCCGCATCCATCGATATAAGCTGCTTCTTCTAGGTCTACAGGGATATTTCTGAAGTACTGACGTACCATGTATATATACAATCCGTTCTTCAGTCCCATACATCCTGCACTGATCAGGTAATACGGTACCGGTGAATTACGTAAGTTAAGCGGTGAACCAGTCGTAGCCTTTATGATACCGAATATATCAAAGAAGTTAAAGTGCAGATACAGTGAACTTGAAATGGTCTGCGGAGGGATGATTATAACAAGGATAACCAATGCAAACCATACCTTCTTAAGCGGGAACTGGAATCTTGCGAAACCATAACCTACCAGTGTACACATAGCAATCTGAAGGAGAGCTATGGTAAATGAAATAATAAGTGAATGAACAAGGCTGTTGCTGTAATCCATGATAAGAGGATCGGCAGCGATCTTGTAGTTCGAAATCGTAAAGTGCTTGGGTATGGATATAACTACAGGATCGTATAGATCATTCTCTCCCATGAAGCTTACCGATATCTTGTTAAGTACGGGCTGCAGGATAAGGAAGCACAGACCGAACAGGAGGATCGCACGAAGAATGGATACACCATACTTAGTGATTCTTTTTCTTAACAAATATCCGTTAGATAATCTGTTTCTTTCCCAAAAATTAAATCCGGCTTTCTTTTTAGTCATTGTAATATACCACCTTTGAAATGAAGAATGATGTGATACCAACAAACGCTATTATGAAAAGGAAATATATCCAAGACATAGCAGATGCAGGTCCGTATTGCAACTTAGAGGTCATTTCATTCTGTATCTTATTGATAACCTGGTTATCAGATCTCATACAGAAGTCTACTACAGTGTAGATCCAGTTTACAAGGAACAGTGAAGAGATCATAGGGAAGGTGATCTTCCAAAGGCTCTCCCACCTTGTACAGCCGTCTATGCTGGCTGCCTCGTACATACTGGATGATATCGTCTGCAGACCGGAAAGGAAAATGATGATCTGCATACCTGAAGCCATCGCAACATCGTAGATGTTATCGATAACCTCGAATACTTTGTCAAATACCGCACCACCGACATCCATCGTTTTCAGTATTGATTCCACCGCGGCGCTTACGCTTATACCCGATACCGAATCCTCAACCGCATTCTGCATTGCTGCCATGTACTGGTTGTTGCTTTCAAGTCCTAAGATAACACCGGATGAAAGTATAACCGGAAGGAAGAATACCGCTCTTACAAAGCTTCTGCCCTTAAACTCCTGATTAAGTACCAGTGACAGGAAGAAACTGAATACGATGATAGCTAAAGTGTATACAACCAGTCTTATAAGCTCTTCAGTAAGAAGTCTGGTAAAATCAGGATCGACTCTGAAGGCTTTTCTGTAGTTTTCCAAACCGATCATGGTTCTTATGTTTTCTTCACTACCTTTAAGTTCTACGTTCTGAAAACTCATGATAAGTGAATCTACCATAGGTTTTAACATAAACAGCAGGAAACCCAGAATGAAAGGTAATATGAATATATACCCTGATATTGCTTTACGCTTCTGAAGACCGGCTAATTTTTTTTGTTTCTTCATAGCAATTTTTCCCTTTCTTATAAGTTTATCTTACAACTGTATAATCTCTTGCACGAACAAATACTTCAGGAGTAAAGTACTCATTGTAACCGAAGTTTACGTATACCTTAGTTCCATCTTCATAAGTTGTACATGATACAGTGTTATTATCATCAATAAACTCATGCCCTACCATCTTCTGATTGAATACATGTCCAAGTTCTTCATTATATCTGTTGTAGATCTTAACCATGTTATTCTTCCACTCATCATAATCACATCCGTAATAATGTGTATATAAAGTGTCCTGAAGGGTAAATGCCGATTCTTTCATAAATGTAAAGCTAAGTCCGGCACCATAAGCTGCTGAATAAAGGATCTCATCATCCTGGTTACCGCTTATATTGATTGATTCACCGGTATAGTTTACATAACCATGTATTGCAAGCTGAAGGAAAGGAATATTTTCATCAAGGATTGTGTAATCACTTCCCTTGAGATCCATATTTGTAACCAGGCTTGCATAAGGGATTGCATACTCATTGCCCTGGTTAACTATAAGATATTGACCGTCATCCTTTATCTTCTTTAACAGATCTGCGTGAAGCACTTTAACACTATCACGAGAATGGAAATCATCATCATAGTAGTCGGCAGCAAGATCTTTTCCGATATCGTCAAAGCTTATGCCGGCATTGTACTTCTTACATGCTTCAATCAGCCTGTCAGCATATGTCATCGAAAGAGGAGTATGAACAAGATAGTATGATTCGCTGCCTTCTCTTAATGCATAAGTTACAGCGCTGTACTTGAATATCTCCATTCTTTCCTGAGCAATGTTCTTAGCAGCATCTCCGAATGAGAAGAAACCATCGAAGATATCGCTGTCTATTGCATACATTACAATACCGTTAAGTGCAAGGTTGTATCCATAATTCTTAACTGCTTCTGACAGATCGTTAAGATCGCTCTTGCCGCCAAGTTTAGATACAGGTTTGATACTTGAGAATACAGTCTGCTTAACGCCGCCGTTACACCATCCGGTATATTTTAATGCCAGATTATCAATACCCACATTATCGTGAATATCCTTAACTATTTCTTCAGCTTCCTTAAAACTGGTAAGTTCAAGAGGACGCGATACAGGAATACCGATTACCTGTTCTTTCTTGTCTACAGCACCGATAAGTTCTACACATACAGGTGTTGAAGTATCTGTGTTCTTATCAAATGCAGCACCGTATTTGCTGATCAGATAATCCTGATAGCCATGAGCCATATCAACATAATTGTCGGAATCAATAAATACATATGTCTGCTCTATCTTTTCATCCTTAGGAAGTGCATCTATATAACAATAGATCGTAGTGCTGACTGTCTGATCGGAAGAACCCATATCGTAAAGTTCTCTCTGGAACATATCATACTTAAAGTATGCATTGTTACAAGGGCTCTTAGCACGATAAATATCTGCATATACCGAGCAATATGAATTGCCTTCGGAAGGAATACAGATGAATGAGTTTCCGCCTTCCGCCATACCGAATACACCGTATGTGGAAATAGGATCATGTATGATCGAATCCTTGGTAAGACAGAGGTCACGTCCGAACACCTTGGTCGCATAAGCTTCCATGGAAGACTTACCATTGTTATAATTGATTATCGAACCACCACCTTCGGGTACTACGATATATCCTTCATCATCTTTGCTGCCAGCTCCAAAATAAGGAAGCACTGTAAGGTTTGTCAAAGGATAATTAGCAGGATTTTCAATCTTATTGAAAGGAATAGTAACAGATAATCTGTTGCCCTCTAAAAGTCTATATTCAACAGTAACGTTAAAGATAGGCTTTTCCTGAGTTGTACCCTGGGAATCAAGTTCCTGATCCTTAGCAAGCATCTCTTCGTTATAGCCGATAGATAAGAATGCTCTCTCAAGCTTCTCCATTGTAGCACGACCGAGCTTATCACGAAGTATATAAAGCGGTTCTTCTTCTACGGTAGGATATCTCTCTTTAATGACCTCGTACTGTTCTTCATCATACTTACTGATCTTATCTTTATCCCATTTCTTGTAGCTGCCCTTTGTATCTCTTGCTATCTTTGTGCTGTTTGCAGCTTCGATCTGTGCTATGTACTCTTCAAATTCATCTGCTTTACAAACAGGAGGACACATATAAACCTTGGCTACATCACCGATAGAATAATCAACGGAAACACAATCTCCATCCTTATGGACATTATATATCTGTTTATCTACACTGTACTTACTTGTTCCGTATGATTCAAAAAGAGCTCCGACTTCATTTGAATATTCTACGATAAGCTGTGACTTAAGCTTAGCTGCTATTTCATCAGAAGCACCGGCCAGGATATCTTCAGGATTGGAATCCCATACAGCACCGGTCTTCTTGTTGGTAACAGTGAACATTGTTGTTGTAGGATCCAGTGTAAATACCAGATCGCCTTTTTCCAGTACAAAATTATCTGTAGTGCCGTCATACTCATATAATTCAGGCATGGGTACCACATCATCCGTTTTCTTTACATTTGCACCGTATACAAACAATGCTATCGTAATGGCCAGCAGTACCATCGGAGCGATCAAGTCCTTTAAGAACTGAATGATCTTTTGTTTTCTCTCATTTTTTAATTCAACATTTACATTCTTATTCTTCTTCATTGCTTCTCCTCTATATCAATCTATGCTTTCTTTTGTTAAATTCTGAAAAGCATTTCTTTTACTAATGATACAATATAAGCAATACCCTGCGATATCATGCTGAAGAACAGTAAGAGAATAAATACTTCAACTAATACTGCAAATATTGAAAATAAAGTAAACAACAGGTTCTTACCTGCACGATACTCATGGATCTGACCCATAGCCACGATGATAAGTATTGCGCAGTATACAAGTGTGATCGTGCCGACTGTTGTATAGAAACCTGCCTCATCTACGGTAACACCGTTACTGAAGATCATCAGGAACAGCTGTACTATAGGGTAAGGAAGCATTCCGTAACATGTCGCCATATATACCTGCCCCAGTTTACCTTTACCATCCGCAAGCGTTGTAAGAGCCCAGTTTCCGACTACCCACAAAGCAAGAGGGAATACAATGGTACCAATATAAAGCAGGATGTTTGTTTCTTCCCAGTTAATATCAATAAATATGAAGCTGGTATACTTCAAACTGAGGATTCTCATTAAAACGGTAGCAAACAGAATTGTGTTAGCTACAGCCATCGTACCGCGTTTTTCATGGGTAAGATCCCAATAACCGTCGATCGGGTGAGTACAGCAGTAGAAAGCGAATTTTAAGGAGTCCTTATACTTATTAAATTTCTTTCGCCTCAGCGACCTCTTTGATGCCATATTGTTCTATCTCCATCCATTATAATTGAAAAATATCAGCAGTGTCGATTTCATGCTTTACTCGTTTCAGTCTTCCGATTCCCATAGGAACTAAGAATAAGATGAGTATAACTACAACAATAACTACTATATGATCTTCTACCCACTGCTTACGATACTGCTTAAATGCTTTTGAATAGTTTTCAGCATCATGCTTAAGTTTGAAATACTCCATAGCTTCTTCGTATTTCTTCTGTCTTAAGAGCGAACGTCCGATACCGATATAAGCAAGGTCATAGTTGCCATTAAGCTCCATTACCTTTCTCCAGCTGTTCTCAGCCTTATCATACTCGCCTAGGTCGAACTGATCTACCGCATCATATATAAGTCTGCCGTATTCAGTGGTAACAAATAATGTAATGGCACCGTCATTTTCATCGAGAACAAGAAGATCAGTTCCAATATGGTCAATACTTACAGCTGAGTTAAAGTAGCCGTCCATGTTACCGGTTCCGCCGAATGCGAATACCAGATGACCCTGATCATCATATCCGAAAAGTCTGCCACGGTTTCTGTCAAGGCAGATATAAATGTCATTGTAAAGAGTGGTTATATCGCAGAATCTTGAAGGTCCTGTCTTCTTTCCACCGGTACCCATGTAAAGGTCACCGTATATAGCATAACTTCCGTTTCTTACTAAGATATCGTTACCAAGTAAGTTAAGCTTACGAACTACTGTTGCAGCCTCTGACTTGATATCTTCCTCGGTAGGCTTTGATGTTACTACATAGATGAAACCTTCATTATCCATATAAAGGTTATCATACTGTGTAGGAACGAAGTTAGCCATCTTCTCGATCTGTTCCTGAGAAGCGAAATGCTTCCAGAACCAATCCCAGAAATTGTAAGTAACAGGTGTAGCTCCTACGAAACCTGAAAATGTACCGTCGTTTTCATACTTAATAAGACCTTTGTTAACGTTATCACCTACGCAGTATACACGCTCGGCTGTATCAACAACTATCTTAGAAGGTGCGAAATCAAAGTTCTCACTGTTATCTGCAAGTGAAGCATCATCAGGCTTATCAAACTGCATTAAGTAATTCCAGTTGGAATCAAGCTTTAATATTCTCTTGTTGCCCTTGTCTGCTACAAATATGTTTCCGTCTTCCGAAACTGCCACATCGGTAGGTCCGTTAAAAGTATTGATCTCTGTACCTGTGATCTCTGTAACTTCTTTAATAACCTTAAATTTGGTCTCGCCAACTCTTTCTAAGAGTACGATCCTGTTGTTGCCGGTATCACTAACATATACGATATCATTAAATACTGCAACACTCTGAGGCTTGCTAAAGTTAGTCTCAAGACCGAGATCTGCTGCTGTAATAACAGCTCCTACTGCATAAGCATCTGGTGAATCTGTGAACTCGCCCCAATAATCGTAATTGTAGGTATAACTGCTATCAGCATGTGCACTTACGCTAAAAGGTACAGCTGCAAAAAGCATTGTACATAAAGCAAGTGCAATGACTTTTGTAAATTTTTTCTTCATCGTTTACCTCCCTGTATCAATCCTTCATACCTGAGCTAGCCATTGTCTCAAGAATCTGGCTCTCGGAGAAGATGAATATTGCTATCGGAACGATCATAAGTACTACGGTAACTGCAGCACCCTGACCGGTTCTTGCTATACCACCGCCCTGGATCTGACCCATAGCATAGGGAAGTGTCTTTTTCTGCTCTGAGAAGATGTACATACCACCGTTATTGTTCCAAAGTGCCTGTACCTGGAAAATGATAAGTGTCATCCATGCAGGTTTAACGTTCGGCATAACGATACCGGTAAATACTTTCCACTCTGATGCACCGTCGATCTTAGCTGCTTCAACAAGTGAAGTAGGAAGACCTTCCATGAACTGCTTCATAAGGAACATGCCCATAGGTGATGCAAATGCAGGAATGATTATTGACCAATATGTATCGATCCAGCCTAACTTACTAAGTAAGATGTAGTTAGGAACCTGTGTAACAGCAGGAACGAACATGATGGCTACGGTTACTATCTTGAAGAACAATCTTCCGCCGGGGAAGTCATACTTTGCAAGAACAAATGCACCCATGGATGCGATAAGCAGGTGGCCTGCTGTTCCGGCAAATGTGATAAAGATAGTATTGAATAAGTATCTTGTGAATGTAACCCATGACTTACCAAGTGTTACAAACAGATCTGAGAAGTTATCGAGTGTCGGGTTCTGTGCGAAGATCTTCGGAGGGAACCTGAACAGCTCATCCAGTGGTTTCAAGGCATTCGCAACCGCATAAACGAGCGGGAATACCATGACGATAGCCATAAGTATAAGGAAGATGTAGAGGCCGACATCGCCGCCTACGGACCTGTTAGGTCTTCTTCTTCTTATAAGAGGCTTATGATAAGGCTTGTAATATGTTTCTTTTGTCTTAGCTTTAGCTTTTCTACTCATATCAGGTTCCTACTCTCCTTAATAGACTTTGAATTGCCTTGTTACACATGATCATCAAAAGGAATAATACTGTTGCTATCGCGCAGGCATAACCCATTTCGAATCTCTGGAAACCGAAGTCCATCAGACAGGAAACGATGGTATGTGCAGCGTAGTCTGTACTAGGGAAGCCGCAGAGTGCAGCACAAACGTCGTGCTGTGAGAAGCTCTGTGTGATGGCCATAACGGCACCGAATATAAGCATGGGCTTCATGTTAGGCAATGTGATGTACCAAAGCTCCTGCCATCTGTTCTTAACACCGTCAACCATACCTGCTTCATACTGGGAACGGTCAACACCCTGAAGTCCGGCAACGAATGAAAGGAATCCGGTACCAAGACTCATCCAGAGGATAACGCCCATACAGATCGGAAGCATGAACTGAGGATTTACGAACCAGAGAATAGGCTGTTCGATAATACCCAGATCCATAAGGAATGAATTTACATAACCGTAAGCATCACCTCTGAAGAATACAGAGAAGATGGTGTAACATGTACCTGCGATCGAAGGTGCGTAGAATACAACAACCGCTACGCTTCGTACGGCTCTGGGAAGTTCGTTTATGAGCCATGCGAAAAGGAATGATAACAGGTAACCTACAGGACCGGTTATGATTGCTATAACCAGTGTATTCTTAAGACCGATAAGGAAAATATCGTCTTCAAGAACCAAGCTGATATAGTTTGCAAGACCAAGGAATCTAGGAGATTCCAAAATGTTGTAATACGTAAAGCTGTAATAGATCGATGCAACAACAGGGTAAACATAGAACATACAGAAAATTACAGCATACGGAAGCAGGAATAAATAGCAATTCTTAGCAAGCTTTGCTTTCTTCCATGCAGTGCTCGCGTTGTGTTTTCTCAACGCGAAATACTTTTTCAAATACTCGCCCATAAAACTCTCCCTTAAATATATAATGCTTATCTTAGTCGTAATGATACTTAATAATCACCATAGCTTGGCAGACCGAATTCGTTTCGTTTTCTGACAATCTCGTCATCGATAAGTCTTGAGTAGTCAATGATGGTCTCACGTGTATCATCTCTGTCGTTGATGACCTTACGTACTGCATTTGCAATATGACGTCCGGTGAAATATCCGCCGGGAACTTCTCGTATACCCTTTGTATGTGACCATGCTTCATCAAGTACCTTAACATTTTCAGCACTCCATGAAAGATTCTTGAAGGCCTTTCTGTTAGCTGTTGCATATCTTGCGGAAGCACCAAGTAAAGCTTCGATCTCACGTCCGAAACGTGTCTGTGTCTCTTCGCTTACCCACCACTTCATGAACTCCCAACCGTCTGCCTTGATCTTTTCGTTGTCAGTTGCGATCATCATGGTTGAACTTCCTGCGATGAATGCTGAGTAATCAATGTACTCTTCACCGTTCTCATCTGTTCTGATAGTACCGGGTACCAGAGTGAAGTCCCAAAGACCACGGATCTCAGGTGCGGATACCATCAATGTATTGTACAGTGAATAAGGTGAAACGATTATAGGCATTTCGCCCTGACGGAAACGGGTTGTTGCATCGTAGATTGTAGGAAGACCGTAATCATTGAAGAATCTTACATACATATCGAATGCAGCCATACCTGCTTCGTCGTTAACTATTGTCTTTGTTCCTCTCTCATTGTACATGTCACCGCCGTACTGATAAAGCAGTGTGAAGTACAGTGAAAGGTCGGGGCTTGTTGACATGACAGCTGTTGAAGCTGTACCTGTCGAACTTGAACCTGCTGCTGAAGGAATACCTACAGAAAGGTTGTTACCCTGAATGGTAGGAAGCATCTCAATAACTTCTTTCCATGTCTTGGGAGGCTTAGCATCACCAACTTTAATACCTGTTGTAGGATCCTGAGTCTCGGGATCTGCTTCTGTATATACGAAGCCAAGTTCCTGTAAGATGTCCTTACGATAGAACATTACGTTGAATGTCTGTGTCTCGGGAAGACCGTAGATACCGGTATGTCCGTTCTCATCTACCAGCTTATACTGCTCGTATGAGCTCTCGGTAAATGTATCGGGATTAAGTACTTCCTGCCAATCTGCAAACTGAGTGATATCTTCTGCAGCACCACGGAGTGCGTAGTTAACAGGCTGATCGGAACCAACTGACAATACTACGTCGGGACCACGGTTAGCCATAACCGCATTCAGCAGTGAACCTGCCATAACTATCTCAACGTTAACCGCTATACCGGTCTCGGGTGTAAACGAGTCATCGATCATGGTCTTTAAGATAGTACCCTGATCACGACCTGTGGTAACCCAAACCTTAAGTACTTCATCGTCGTTATAAACATCACCGACTGAGTTATAATCTACAAAGAAGGATGCAACGAATGACTTAACTTCATGCCATGCCTTTGTAATGAAATTCTCGGAGTCACTTTCAGGCTCGGTATTGATACCGTTTACTACAAGGTAGTCAACATCAAGCTTTGTTGTTGTAAGGTTAAGAGTAGAAGTACCAAGTGATGTAATGTTATCTTTAAATGTTGTAAACTCAACTGTGATCTTCTGAGGCTTCTCAATGAAACGCTCAAGCTGCTGTGCCAGTGTCTGTGCGGGAGCTATGTTCTCTGCTTTCTGACCGCTGTATGCAACATAGTCATCAACTATCTTGTACAGACGCTTCATCTCAAGTTCCATAGCTTCGATTACCTGAGGATAAACCTTCTCGATATGGTAATCACGGTACTGGTCAGGGCTTACGCCTGTGTAAACGAGGATCTTTCTGTATATCTGGTTAAGTCTGAATGTTGAATCCTCTATCTGCTGAAGGATGTCACCAAGGTCGCCCATGGTAGCTTCAAGTCTTATAGTATGTGTTCCCTTTTCAAGCCAGAAGTAATAAGGATTTTCCTCATCTTTTCCAAGGGTCTTAACTTCCCACTCATTGTCGTATGCGAATGAAACCTGTTCCATCTCCTTAAAAGGAACTTCACCGTCAATGTATATCTTACGGTTGGAAACGTTACCTCTTGAATAGTTCTGACGAGCCTTAACTGTCAGGTTATAGAAGCCGTCCTCGGGAACATCAAAACTCCACTCAATCCACTGGCCGTTGATATTCCATGACTCACCGCCGATATAGTTAAGTACGGTAGTGGTAACACTGTTGGGCTGTGTACTGGGTGATGATCTGTCGTATTTAGCATAAAGTGATGATTCTGAACGAATGGTAGAATCCTCGCCCTGGATCACCTTGAGGTAATTCTTGGCGGTATCGGATGTAGAACCGGGATTATGAGAAGTATACATTGTGTTGTAATACTGATCATAAGTAGGACGGTCAAGAACAGGAGTAAGAGCGAGCTTCTTGATAGCCATGGGCTCATTCTCACTGCCTAAAGTTATAGTATTGTTGCCTGCATTGAAATAGAACATATAAGGCTGCGCAATGTAGCCTCTGTCATCCTGTAACCAGGTGTTCTGCCAATCAAAGATCTCCATCTGTGAAGGTCTGATCTCGTTACCCTGATTATCTATTTTCTTTTCGCCGTTGTTAGTCCAGATTCTGGTGAAGGCCAGATTCTTTGCATCAAGGAAGGGCTGCTCTCCATTGATCTGAAGCGATCTTTCTGCCGAGATACCATGTGACTTCGGTAAAAGATACTCAAGATAAATGTTATAGAAACCAGCCTGGGGAACATTTACGTTCCAGGTAACTATTGATCCAACATCCGTAAGGATAGCGCCTGCGACAGCCTTCTCGCCGGTATATGTAGTAACATCACCGTTACCTGTAACCTGATAGCTGCCCAAGTTTACCTCTACGGTCTGATTGGGTTTTGCAGCATTGGGGTACTTAAGAACATACTGCTTGTATGTTCCCGTTCTCTCCATTCCCTCAACTTCGACGTCAAGATTGGCGCCGGCATACTTTTCGGCATAGTTCTTGACGGGTCTCAAAGAAAGAAGCACGAGAATGGCAATAATTACCACTACTACTGCTACTGCAATGATGATTTTTTTGTTTCTTGCGCTGTTGGCCTTCTTCTTTTTCATAGCAACCTCGTAATTGAAAAAATTGTTTTAATTTTCTTCATATAAATATACAACAAAATTAATAAAATGTAAATAAATTTGTTGCAATTTTTACCATAATAAACATTTTAATAATAAACCTTTAAATGCGCTTACCGAATATTGCTTACCTTTATACTCAAATTGCTTTTGATTTGTTCATGTCTTACAAATCAAGGCTTCCGGCTCTAAAATGAGATTGTGCACATTTAATACATTTAATATTCTGACAACTCCAATATCATATCCTTGGACTTATCCCAGCCGAGGCATGCATCCGTAATGGATTTCCCGTATACTCCCTCTCCTATTTTCTGGGCTCCGTCCTCTATATAACTCTCTACCAAAAAGCCTTTGATGAACGAAGTAAGATCGGGATTGTGCTTTCTGTAATTCATTACTTCACGTATGATCCTGGGTTGTTCGAAGGGGTTCTTTCCGGAGTTCGCATGATTGGTATCGATTATGACTCCGGGGTTCTCGAGTCCGCTTCCCTGATAAAGCTCGATCACGTTCATAACATCTTCATAGTGATAATTTGGAACCGACCTGCCCTTACTGTTGGTAAAGCCTCTAAGAACCGCATGTGCATACGGATTTCCATAGGAATGTACCGCCCAGCCCCTGTACAGGAACGAATGCTTATGCTGTGCCGCATGTATCGCATTCATCATGACCGAAAGATCGCCGCCCGTAGGATTTTTCATACCGCAGGGAACCTCGAGTCCGCTGGCTACCAGCCTGTGCTGCTGGTTCTCGACGCTTCTGGCTCCCACAGTCACATATCCCAGGATATCATCAAGATACCTGTAATTCTCCGGGTAGAGCATCTCGTCCGCCGTGGCAAATCCGGTCTCTCTTACTACCCTCATATGTATGTCTCGGGTAGCGATGATACCTTTGAACAGATCGGGTTTTTCCGACGGATCGGGCTGATGAAGCAACCCCTTATAGCCGTCTCCGGTTGTACGGGGTTTATTGGTAAATACTCTTGGTACTATAAGAATCTTTCTTTTGACCTTTTCCTGAAGATCCCGGAGCCTGCTGATATAATCAAGTACGCTGTCCTCGTTATCCGCGGAACAGGGTCCGATTATAAGCAACAGCCTCTTATCTTCCCCAGAAAGGATCTGTTTTATCTGTGCTCTCCTGTCCTCGATGATCTCTCTCATCTCATCGCTTAAGGGGAACATTTTCTTGACTTCCATAGGGATAGTCAGCTTTTTCTCAAACTCTACGTTCATATAAATTTATATTGTCCTCAATTTAACATTCCTAATGGTAGAAACTCATCGCTTTGCTCTGAGTTTCTTTGAATGACTGCGCCATGCGTCGCGCAGACTGACTGGTGTACGTTACTGCGTAACATACATGGAGGAAACTCATCGCTTTGCTCTGAGTTTCTTTGATTGATCGCGCCAAGCGTCGCGCGAACCGACTGTCGTACGCTGCATAAAGCAGCATACGACGTTTCACAAAAAATTCACACTTTTAAGAATTATAACAAATTCCACAAAAAAATACAATAGAAATTGTTAACTTTTTACAAAAAAAATTCCGCACCCAAACATGGGTACGGAATTTTTGTAAATATTGCACATACTTTTATTCGATTATATCGTATCAGTATGTTTTTCTTATTTATTTGTAAAGCTCAACCAGCTTCATTAAGTGCTCATAACGAGCCTTAGCTGCTGTCTCGGACTCTGCAAAAAGCTTCTCTGCTCTCTCAGGGAACTTAACCTTAAGTGAGGTATATCTGGTCTCGTTGTTAAGGAAGCCCTGGTATGTTCCGTCACCCTCTTTAGATGTAAGAGTGAAAGGATTCTTGCCTTCTGCCTTTAACGCAGGATTGAAGCTGAACAGATTCCAGTAACCAGCTGCAACAGCCTTCTTCATCTCATCCTGGCAATGGTTCATGCCGCCCTTAACTCCGTGGAGCTCGCAAGGTGCGTAACCAATGATAAGTGAAGGTCCGTTGTAAGCTTCTGCCTCGGTAAGAACCTTAACAGCCTGTGCAGGGTTAGCACCAAGAGCGATCTGTGCTACATATACGTAACCATAGCTCATAGCGATCTCAGCAAGTGACTTCTTGCCGATCTCCTTACCTGCTGCTGCGAACTGGCAAACCTCACCGATATTGGAAGCCTTTGAAGCCTGTCCACCTGTATTTGAATACATTTCTGTATCGAATACGAATACGTTTACATTCTCACCGGATGCAAGTACATGATCAAGTCCGCCGAAGCCGATATCATATGCCCATCCGTCACCGCCGAAGATCCATACGGACTTCTTTGACAGATACTGCTTCTTCTCTAAGATCTCCTTAGAAAGTTCGCAGCCCTTCTTAGCAGCTGCCTCTAACTCCTTAACAAGAGCCTTAGCTGCTGCAGGATTCTCCTTGGTTGAATCCTTTGTCTCTAAGAACTTAGCGATAGCATCCTTTAAGCTCTTTGAAGCCTTAGCATTGCCTGCAAGTTCATTTAACTTAGCGATTGCCTGCTCACGGAGAACCTTCTGTCCTAAGTACATACCGAGACCATGCTCAGCATTATCCTCGAACAATGAGTTAGCCCATGCAGGACCCTGCTTGCTATCCTTGTTAACTGTGAAAGGTGATGTAGCTGCAGGACCGCCCCAGATAGATGAACATCCTGTTGCATTTGAAATGAACATCTGCTCACCGAAGAGCTGGGTAATAAGTCTTGCATATGAGGTCTCAGCACAGCCTGCGCATGATCCTGAGAACTCAAGGAGAGGCTGATTGAACTGTGAACCCTTAACGGTATTCTCAGCGGGAGCCTCAGGCTTACGTCCAACGTTAGCTACTAAGTAATCGAATACAGGCTGCTCATCAAGCTGAGTCTCCTGAGGTACCATCTTAATAGCCTGAACTGCAGGAGGACAAACGGTAACACATTCGCCGCATCCCATACAGTCAAGAGGTGATACACTCATGGTGAACTTATACTTGGAAGCCTTAGGCTTGGTATCAGCAAGCTTGATGTTCTTAGGAGCTGCCTTAACTTCCTTCTCGTCAAGCATGTAAGGACGGATTGTTGCATGTGAACATACAAATGCACAGTTGTTACACTGGATACACTTAGCAGCATCCCACTCGGGAACCATAACTGCTGTTCCACGCTTCTCGTATGCAGCTGCACCGAGCTCGAACTGTCCGTCTGCTCTGTCTGCGAATGCAGATACAGGAAGGTTATCACCATCCATAAGAGCGATAGGATTCATAAGCTTCTCTACCATCTCTACTGTCTCGGGACGGCCGTTAAGCTTCTTAGCCTTAGGATCTGCCTTAGGCTTAGCCCAGCTAGCGGGTACCTTTACAAGATGAAGGGCATCCTTACCTGCGTCGATAGCCTTGCAGTTCATGTCTACGATATCCTGGCCCTTCTTGGAGAACTTAGCCACAACCTTCTCCTTCATGTACTTGATAGCCTCATCAGCGGGAAGTACATTTGCAAGTGTGAAGAATGCGGACTGAAGAACTGTAGATGTTCTCTTTCCAAGACCGATCTTGCCTGCGATATCAACAGCGTCAACTGTATATACCTTAATATTGTTTTCAGCGATATATTTCTTAGCTTCAGCGTTAAGCTTCTCGCCTAACTCCTTGTCATCCCACTGGCAGTTGATAAGGAAGATTCCGCCGGGCTTAACGTCCTGAACCATCTTGTAACCCTTAACGATGTAGCTCTGGTTATGACATGCAACAAGGTCAGCCTGGTTGATGTAGTAAGGGCTCTTGATGGGCTTGTCACCAAATCTTAAGTGAGAAATGGTGATACCGCCGGTCTTCTTTGAATCATACTGGAAGTATGCCTGGATGTACTTATCGGTGTGGTCACCGATGATCTTTGTCGAATCCTTGTTAGCACCAACAGTTCCGTCACCGCCGATACCCCAGAACTTACACTCAACAGTACCCTTAGCGGATGTGATGGGTGCAGGCTTCTCCTCGGGAAGTGAAAGGTTGGTAACATCATCAACGATACCGATGGTAAATCTCTTCTTGGGATTTGCCTTCTTTAACTCTTTGTAGATAGCGAATACTGATGAAGGAGGAGTATCCTTTGAACCAAGACCGTAACGTCCGCCGCAAAGAGTGATGTCTGAAAGACCTGCCTCAAGGAGGGTTGTTGCAACGTCAAGGTAAAGGGGCTCACCGAGTGAACCGGGCTCCTTTGTTCTGTCAAGAACAGCGATCTTCTTAGCTGTCTTAGGAAGAACCTTTAAGAATGCCTTTGAAACCCAAGGTCTGTAAAGTCTTACTTTGATAAGGCCGACCTTCTGCTTCTTAGCTGTAAGGTAATCTATAACTTCTTCTGCTACGTCACAGATAGAACCCATAGCTACGATTACTCTCTCAGCATCGGGTGCGCCGTAGTAGTTGAAAAGATCATACTTTGTACCAAGCTTCTTGTTAACCATCTTCATGTACTTGGATACAACTGCGGGAAGAGCCTCGTAAACAGGGTTGCATGCCTCACGATGCTGGAAGAATACATCACCGTTTTCATGTGAACCACGCATAGCGGGCTTCTCGGGATTAAGTGCATGAGCACGGAAAGCTTCAACCGCTTCCATGTTAAGCATATCCTTAAGATCTGCATAATCCCATGTCTCGATCTTCTGGATCTCATGAGATGTACGGAAACCATCAAAGAAGTTAAGGAAAGGAACTTTGCCTTCGATAGCTGCAAGATGAGCTACTGCTGAAAGATCCATAACTTCCTGGGGATTTGTCTCAGCAAGCATAGCGAAACCTGTCTGACGGCAAGCATATACATCACTGTGATCACCGAAGATGTTAAGTGACTGTGTAGCTACTGTACGTGCTGATACATCGAATACGCAGGGAAGCTGCTCGCCTGCGATCTTGTACATATTAGGGATCATAAGAAGAAGACCCTGAGATGCTGTAAATGTAGTAGTGATTGCACCTGCTGCAAGTGAACCGTGTACGGCACCTGCTGCACCAGCTTCTGACTGCATCTCAACAACCTTTACCTGGTTGCCGAATACGTTCTTACGGCCTGCTGCTGACCACTGGTCAACCTGATCTGCCATAGGGCTGGAAGGTGTGATGGGGTAAATTGCTGCTACGTCTGTAAACGCATAAGCTACATGAGCCGCAGCTGTATTACCGTCCATAGATAATTTTGCTCTTTTGGACATATGAGACCTCCTTTGAATTTAGGGGCATGGTTTTTGGGCATAATAATCCCTTAACCGCCCAATTAGAATTATTTTAACATCACTTCGTAAAAAATGCAATGCCTTTTTATAAATCTTTTTTCTTTGACGGGGAGGCGAATTGTCCCACGGTATATGACCCGTCTTCGCTTTCGCAGGGATATGCATAACGCCACTATACTCATCTCCTCTTCGGACGCTTGCAACCGTGCCTCCGCTTGATACCGGAGGCACTAGTAAAAATGAAATACGCTGCCGTTACAGATAACGACAGCGTATTTTTTTATTGCTATTTAATTACTTTTCAATTACCAGCCCAAAAACAATTACCGCTATTTCAGCCACGGTCATTTCTCCCCATCTTATATACCAATTCATATATTTCCAATCGGAAGGTTCTACATCATCTCCTGCATTTTCGGTATTTATATCTATCCCGAACTTAAACAGACCTCTTGCAAAGATAATACTGAAGATGTTTAAAAATGCCATAATAAAGCCCAACGCAAACAGATCGCTGAGTCCTACTCCCGAAAAAGCAAGTACAAGTAATGCTATTGCCAAAACGGCATTGATCAGGATTAATATTTTTTGTCCTTTTCTTAAATCTGTAAACCACTTCATAGTATCACCCCCGTACCGATATAAGTCAATACTACATCGTCTTGATATATTTATGTAATACCAATACTACAATATGTATTATATCCTGTAAAGTGAATGCAGGTGCAAAATAAGGGGGCTATTTCCTAAAACAATTGCAAATATCTCAGGTTGGTAATAATTCACTCAATAACAAACGCTCCGGTATCCCCTTCATTCATACTGATATCAATAATCTTATCCTTATATATGATAGCGGTCTTAATATCTTTCTTTGCTGTAACTATGAAGCTTACAAGCTTTCCGTCCTTCCATTCCAACTCCAGCTCTGCGCCGCCCTGGATGCAGACACCGGATACATGTCCTGACTTCCATGCTTCAGGTAATGCAGGAAGCAGTACCGTCCTCTCCTCATTGCTCTGCACCAGCATCTCTGTCACACCGGCGCAGCCTCCGAAGTTACCGTCTATCTGGAAAGGCGGATGATTGTCAAACAAGTTTGGCAATGTGGATTTTACAAGCAGCTGCTCATAGTTTTTATATGCTTTTTCGGCATTCCAAAGCTTTGCATAGTTATTAATGATCCAAGCTCTGCTCCATCCGGTATGTCCACCACCGTTTGAAAGCCTTCTCTCCAAAGTCTTTGATGCTGCCGCACAAAGATCAGGAGTCCCGTCGGGAGTTATCTGACTTGAAGGATGCAGTCCGTACAGATGTGAAATATGTCTGTGACCGGGTTCTGCTTCATCATAATCCTCTACCCACTCCATGATCTGACCGTGCTTTCCGATACGGTCAGGCTTTATCTTAGAAAGGGCTGTTTTTATCTGTTCATTAAGTTCATCA
Source organism: Lachnospiraceae bacterium (assembly GCA_017620375.1). Classification (GTDB taxonomy): domain Bacteria; phylum Bacillota; class Clostridia; order Lachnospirales; family Lachnospiraceae; genus RUG11977. The sequence goes on along the minus strand of JAFZQN010000050.1, from coordinate 1,930 downwards.
TCAACACCCAGTATCTCGGCAGCCTTTATACACTGGGTAAATATATCCCTGAGTATCTGGTTATCCATGGTCACGCCGATACCGTTTGCTCCCTGTTCTCCGTTCGGCAGTATATAAGTATTTTCCGGTGATACGGAAGGACAGGTTACCAGATAACCGTCATGTTCGATAAGAAAGTCAAGGAAAAACAGTGCTGACTCCCTCATGATCGGGAATGTTCTCTTTAAAAACTCTGTATCCCTTGTATATAAAAAGTGTTTCCATTGATGAGTACAAAGCCATGCAGCACCCATTACCCAGTACGATCCGGGTACCCACTGATCCTGTACCGCACAGTCACCCCACATATCTGTGTTATGATGTGCTACAAAGCCTCTGCAGCCGTACATCTTCTCAGCAGTCACCTTTCCGTTCGGAAGCATACGCTCTATATGGTCAAACAGCGGCATATGCAGTTCGGACAGGTTACAGCTTTCAGCCGGCCAGTAATTCATCTCTGTATTGATGTTAATAGTGAACTTGCTGCCCCATGCCGACTGGTAATCCTTGCACCATATACCCTGTAAGTTTAGAGGCAATGTACCCGGTCGGCTTCCTGATATCATGAGGTAACGCCCAAAGTTGAAATACAATATGTCTAATCCTAAATCATATATATTATTGCTCTCAACGTCTCCTTCACAATTATCCGAAGCTTCTTTATCTAAGTTCTCAATCCTATTCTTTAAAGAAGTAAGCCTTTCATCCGTAGGTACGTCTTCATATTTATCCGAACCTTCTATATTAAGAGATACCCTGTCATAATATTTCTTATAATCAGCTATATGCCTTTCCTTTAACTCATCATAGGTATATTTGAAAGCTTTATCAAGTATCTCTCCGCATTCCTTCTTTATATCCTTCATCCTAAAGGAAGTACCTGCTGTAAGAAGCAATACCACTTCATCCGCATCCCTCACACCAAGTGATGCTCCTATTATCTTAACTTCGCCGCCTTTAGCAAAAGCACGAAGCTCAAAACCGTAATCTACTCCGTCTCCTCCTGTATTTCCCATACAGATAAGTCCGCAGTTCTTCTGCTCCTGTTCATCTGTAAGACTCCAATCAGAAGGATTTCCGGTCTTAATTATATCAGTTTCATATGGTTCTCTAGAGATATCACAATCGAAGCTGATCTTGCCATTCGCGCTAAGCCTGATCACAAGACAGTCATCCACCGCGCTGATGAAAGCTTCTCTTCTATATATAATATCACCTATCTTATAGGTACACTTATATACTGCATTTGCTATATCAAGCTCACGCTCATATTCGTCTGCATTCCATGCATGCTTCATATATATGCGCAGATCACCCAATGTCTGGTAGGGGTGCTCCGACTTAGGTACACCGGACAGAGATGCCAGCATAAGCTCCTCCGCCTTTGCAATCTGGCCGTTCTTCAGATACTTTCTTATAATAGGAAGAGCTTTTTTAGCATCGGGATTGTTCCTGTCCCTGAATCCGCCAAACCAGCAGCTGTCCTCATTGAGCTGGAAATATTCGCATCCTACTCCGCCATGTGCCATGGCACCTATTCTTCCGTTTCCAATAGGAAGAGCTTCTTCCCATCTCTTTGCAGGATTTCTGTAAAATAATCTGTCGTTCATAATAATACCTTCCCATTCAAATCAAAATCACTTATCACTTACGCATCCTCTTTCCACAATAAGGGCAGTACCATGAATATAATGCATTATGTCTTCTCATCATGTTGTCACAATGAGGACATGCAAAAAAATTAAATTTCTGTAACTATTCAGCACCCCTAAGCTAAAATTGCCATAGGGTTGCCAGTAAGCGCATTCAAAATTGCCTTAAATGCGTTGATTCCATGTTTTTTAGCAGTACCGATATATGACATGATCGTAAGGTAGGCACTTGCTCCTTC
>JAFZQN010000003.1 GCA_017620375.1 Lachnospiraceae bacterium | reverse complement strand
CCGCATTCCTTATTGTTTTTCTTAGGTGAATAATCAAGCCAAAGCTTTGCATATTTTTCCATATCATAATCCTTTCATATTGGATTTATAACGGAGCAACCTTTCATTTTATATGGTATTATCCGTTTTTATATCAACAGAATAACATTTTAATGCATGTCTTGTCTATATTAAATCATAGCAACCTTCTTATAAATTATTGCGATAAATAAAAAATGTCTGCTTCTTTGCTCCAACGAAAAAACGTGACAAACGGAACCGGTCCCATTGTCACGTTTTAATCTACATATCGATAAGTACAGCCCTGCAGGGTGCTCCGTCCGAACCGCCCAGATTGATAGGTGCGGCATTAAGAAGATATGTGCCTACCGGAACTTCTGAAAGCCTGATGCCCTCAAGCAGCACTATCTTTGCATTAAGCATTATAAGATGTACCTCCATGGGTGCCTCTAACGGTCCTACGGTCTGAGATTCATTACCGAAAAGCTTTATGCCGGCTTTTGCAAAAACTTCAGCACCTTCCTTAGTCATTACGGCATTACCCTTTACTAAGATCCTGTCAGCGCCCAAACCTGCCTGTGCTTCTTTCAGTATCCTCTCTGCGTCCGCAGCCATTATATCGCCCTCATGCTCAGCTACATATGCATATCCTATAAACTTATCAAGCGGTACCTTATCTATAGTCTCTTCTCCGTCTATAAAGTGAAACGGTGCATCCACATGTGTCCCGTTATGGGCACACATCTCGAATGCAGTGAGGTTGCATATGGCTCCCTCGCTTATGCGAAGCTTTACTTCCTTTATCGGCTGTGGATCTCCGGGATATACCGCACAGTTGAACACTTCCTGAGCTATGTCATATATTTTCATTTTTGATCTCCTAATGAGTTAAAGCATGCTGCTACGAATATGGCGGGTGAATTCCAATAGATAGCTATCTCATTGGTATCTGCCGAGAAAGTCTCATCTATAAAATACTTTGCAGCAGGTGTGTCTCCGAGTCTCTCCTTTACCTCGGGGTAGTTCATACCTTTGTTGGGACCGCCCGAGATAAGTCCGGGTACGGGCTCTTCTATACCATCGGCACCCGAAGGACGATGATGGGGATTCATTACCCTCTTCTCTCCGAAGCCTGTAACAAACGAGATATCAAGCGCATTAAGTCCCAATGCATAGTTAAGCTGATTTAATGCACCGTCACGCATGCTTATATTTCCTGTAAGCTTCCAGTCCACTATCATGGTCATGGCATTGCTCATTACGGAAAGAATACTGCCCCAAACATAACGGTTATGCTCTATGGCGGTACCGTAGCCCGATTCCTTTACAAGAGTCAGCACTTCCGCACTCTTTTTTAAGAAATCAGCCTTTAACTCCTCATATATTACACTGCCGCCCTTTTCTCCGATCACAAACAGACTGCACAGACTGCCCAGACCGCTCACATCTGACCATCCGTACTGGGTAACATTTAGACCTATCGGGAACTTAAAATCCGGATTCCATTTCTTCATACGCTCAAAGAAAGGTTTTCCTTCAACTTCTTTCTTAATGAGTTCTACATCTTTGGCATCCTTATATATCTGCTCTGCTTTTGCCTTATACTTCTCATCTCCTGTAGTAGCATAAAGTTCACATGCTGCCCAGAATCTTTCATCCTTATCGCTCCAATCGCCGTACATACCTGTATTTACGCCTTCGGGCTGCATATAAGGCTTGAACTCGGGGTTCTGTTCCACCCATGCCCAGCCCTTTAAAGCAGCCGAAAGCATAGTATCAGCAAATGTCTTATCAAACTCAGCATATACCCTTGATGCTAGTGCAAGAGCTGCTATAGCTGCTTCGGTAGCACAGTGAGAAGCAGGTATCAGGAATTCAGGGAGAAGGTCATCCTCCGGCATAATGAACGGAGCAAACTTTTCCTTTGTAAGCTTATGATAGAATGAACCGTCATCCTTCTGCATCTTAAGTATCCATTCAAGCTCCCAACGTGCTTCATTCAAGATATCCGGAACACCGTTTCCGCTCTCAGGAATATTAAGTTCATCGGAGCATCCGGCTTTAAACAATATATATGCATACAGCATATGTGCAACCGTCACTGCTCCGGGGCCAACGTATTTTCCGTAATCCCCCGCATCATGCCAACCGCCAAGGATTGTTTTCTTTATGCTCCTGTCTTCCCAGTCAGTGGCAGGTGCAGTATGACATGCAGCATGGGCATACTTTCCGGCATACTTTTCCTCGAGTGCACATCCGCAGCGCTGGAAATAAAGACCCTTTATAAGAGCCTTCGTTACTTCCCTGTATGCTGATCCCGATACCAGTATTTCTCTTTCATCAGTACCGTTTTTTAAGATATATTTACCTTCCGGAAGGTCTCCCAGATCGATACGTGTAACCTCGTCTCCCGAAGCCTCATCGGATTTAAGTTTTATATTGTTAAAACTCTTTATCTCCTTACCCGTAACGTCAAAGACTTTTAATGTATCCATTGAAAGCAGTGCGGCCTCCTTGGGTAACCCGGGCAGATATCCTGTCATATTTACTCTTATCGAAGAAGGTGTATTTTGCATAGAAGTCTCCTTTTCTCGACACGAATGCAAAGCAATCGTGTCAGTCAGTCCGCGCGACGCTTGGCGCGGTATAATCAAAGAAAACCCGGAACATAATGGAGGGATTTCTTCATATGATATAAGTGTATAATAAAAAAACGACTTTGTACAGAGCACAAAGTCGTTTTGTGTAATAAAATCTATTATTCTTATAAAATAATACATCAATCGTCGTAAGTTGCGAAGCAACTTATGACAGTCGGTTCGCGCGACGCCTGGCGCGATCGATCTAAGAAAACCCGAAACAACGTGGAGGGTTTTTATCATTCAAATATATGAAGCTTCTTTACCAGTCTTCCGCGTTTCTTTGCATTATCGAATAGTTCCCGGCTTGAAACCGACCTTACTTTCTTATTATTTCTTAAAAACCTTACAAGTGTTATCACCCATAATACAGGCCAGAGCAGGAAACACTTACCGGCCTTCGGGAAATTGATATGCATCTGATGGTGGAACTCCCTTATATAATCAAAAGGCCCGCTTCCTCGAAGCGCTACCATACGGCCTTTGACTTTTCCAAATTCTCCGGCTTCAAACAGGTCTGCAGTAAATTCCTCTGTTTCTGCGTCAAGCTCTTCCCTGCTTAACTTTCCGTCATAGAGCCCCATCCAGAGTACATTATCCCTTTTTAGTCCGAGGTAGCGTATACATACCCTGGTAATGGCATCGGAAAAGCCTTTCACTCTGCTCTTTTCCACCAGTTCCATGTACTGCTTGCGGTCTTCTTCGCTTAATCCCCTGTTCCACAACACTACCCAGTCACAGAGCATCTTTATCCCGAATCCTGCAAGCAAAAAATGCTGCAGCATATGCATCAAAAGTTCAAAGGCGTGATATGCATCCGTTAGCACCGGTATATCCACATCCATTATCTCCTTGACCACTATATGCTTCCGGCATTCCGGGACCAACTTCTCCAGATATGCATTTACTTTTGCATCATCAAACGGTTCGGCAAGCATGTTATGTATCTCGATAAGCTTACCTCCCGGCTCCCGCATACACAGATGATGATTGGCATACTGCTCCTCCTGCGTGGTAAAACCTATCTCTTCTAACACTTGTTTTGCACGCGGCAGAGCTTCCGGATCCGGTAAAAGTATGTCCAAGTCGCTCAGTTTTCTTACATCGGGCACAGGATAGTCCTGAGCGGCGGCAAATCCTTTCATGATGCAAAACTGTATTCCTGCCCTCTCAAATGCTTCTTTGACCTTTTCATAAATAACCAGAAACTTGTAATTTCTCCTGCAAAGCTTTCTGGAATAAAAACTGACTGTTTTCATGACTGCTTCAGGAATTTTGTCATATCCTTCAAGTATGTCATACAGAATTCCGATCACAGAATTCTCTTTTGCAAGTTCCGCCAGCTTTTCCCAATCAAGCCCGCCGTTATTTAGTTCATCCAGCCGGTCCTTTATCTCTTTCTCTGAAAGATCTTTCTCATTGAGTGCCAGACTAAGCATACTCATAAGGTCATTAAATACTGTCATTGTCACTCCTGTAGATTCATGAGATCATAATAGTTCTTTGGCCATATAGGATTGCTGTAACTCTCCGGAGGAAGCATAAATGTCGGATCCATAGTTGCAAGTTCATAAAGGTTTCTCGGATTCTGACGAAGGTAGTATATCAGAATATCATCATCCTCAAAAAAGACGTGCAATTCATTAGGATACATGGCATTAAACTTCTGGCACCATGCAAACAGTTTCGAATTAAGTACTGTTCTTGCCCATGGAATATTATAAACCGCAAAGACCTCAGGGAATTTTCCGAAATACAATTCGGAATAATCCTTTGAAATGGTTACTTTAGCTACTTCAGGCTCAACATTTGTAATTCCATGGTCTTTATAATAATCGTAGTATTTGTTTTCCGCCAGCCATTCCGGACCGTTTGCCAGATGATACTGTGCTCTTGCAATTGCGTTTTTTTCGATATAGATAAACAGATATTCCGTAGGGATAGTATACGTTGCTTCTTCAGTTTTATTAACAAAGCTGACCAGTTCCTCGTGGAATCCGTATCCTATTATCTGGTAGTACTCATCTGTGGAGGATATTATGGTAAAATTATCCGCCCCTTTACCCATTTTATCCAAAATGGCATCTGTTACCCTGACAGTACTGTTATATCTGGTAAGCTCTATTCCAAGATATCCGTGGAAGAACCCTCCGACCTTAGCCCCTATATATATACCGACCAAAAGTATAAATGTCACTACAGGACCGGTTATATCCTTCTTTATGAGGTCCAAAATAAGTGCTCCGATAGCATCTACAGGTACGATCAAGAGGGCTAAACCCATAATATGAGATATAATACCGACTCGGTACGGCTCTATGATCTGAGGAAGTCCTATTGAAGTTAAAGAAAATGTAACCGTAAACAATACCGAGGCCAGCACTATTACAACATATCCGTCAAACTGATTACCGTAAAACGGATAATCCGGCTTTGCCTTCCGGCATATAAATACGATAATACGAACCGCTGCCCAGATACCCATAACTATCTGTGTCATAAATATGAAGATCAATGCTCGTTCTTTTCCATGCAAAACCACATATGCATTACGGTAAACCAGATCTATTCTATCTCTTAACTGAAGTGATTCCTTCTGATCTTCATCGGTTTCTTCGATCACTTCTTCTGAAGAATGCGAAGTACCCCCTCCCGGTCCGAAAAGTGCTTCCATCTGATCATCGTTTAAGATATATGACATAGCCCATCGTATTGAACCCTGGAAATGATATCCCTCTGCCAATGCCACCAGCATAGGAGCTACAGCTATAATAAATCCTGCAAAACATGCAATAAGAAATGATATAAATTTCTTTGAAAAAAACCTGATTATCAAAATACAGGCTCCGGCTAGGCAGAGCATTACCGCCATAAACGTAGAATAAAAATGTGCCGCTATAGTTGATGCCACCGAAAATGTGAAAAGAAACAGATCGTCATCTCTTAAAAACAGCGGTACCTTACTTTTCTCATATACCTTTTTATTTTTGAAAAATCTGATCAGATAAGTCAGGCAGAAAAACATAGCCGGGAATCCGTATTCCTGAGGCATGGTCCACTGCCATCTCGCCATACCCTGCGCGATATAAAAACATCTTGCATCAGTTACAAGTAGCAATGCCGTAGCAAGCATGGGAGACCATTTCCACTTAAACAGTTCCTTGAACATGATATATATGGAAAGGATTATGATCGATGAAAAAACAGGTCCTGTAAAAAGGAGAGCATTGTAAATGGGAATACCAAAAGCACAGTACTCTGCTGCAATAAGACAATGCATGGCTTCAGGATAAACACCGCTCGAGAATATCTGCCCGTTCACAAGATTATATGTCCAGGAATGATGGGTATAAAGGTCGCCGAATCCGTATGAGTTTTCCTGGATAGCATTAACGCTAAAGTATATAAGTCCAAAAACCACAAGCACGAGTAACATTATGTATTCTGCCCAATTTCCATTCACAAAAACCTTAATACGATTCTTGATCTCAATGATCTTTCTTCTTATATATTTACCAAGATCCGAAAAGAGAGTTTTAATTCCGTAAGTTCCTGAAGCAAGATGTTTTAGGTTGTCAATAGTTTTCTTAGGTACTCTTGCATCCTTGAATAAAAAGAATAAAAACAATCCGTAAAAAAGAATATTAAAAGAAACAGGTCCCATAATACCTATAAGACCAAGTCCCAGGACCATCGTATTGATAAGTATAAGCTGTACCACACTGCAAAATACAAACTTATATACTTTGCTCTGCTTCTTTTTCAGATGCCTTTTAAATACTACAGAAGGCCATAGATACATGATAAAAAAGTATACAAAAAAAACTTTTATGTATCCAAAGACCCAATATAACTTGTCCAACTGAAAATCCTCCCGCTCTTTTTTGGGATCTGTCCCAAAATCAAGTCATGTTACCCAATAATACACCTTCCGCATGCATTCCCTGATTTGAAAAAAATATGGTTTTCCCGGAATCGGTAAGGCAGGCGTAAAGATAAATCTCCCCTTTAACCTTAGGGATATCAAATATTATTTCTTTCTGTTCATCAGGCATTATCCCGTTAAGTCCCGGTGCCTTTGCACAGATACGTTTTATATTCCCGTCGTCTTCTTTTGCTATAACGTAAAGATCGGATTTATTATACAAAGGAGCAAATCCCTGGTTTTCCACCATTATCTTTAACAAATATTCATCATTCTTCCGATACATTTCCGCATTTTTAACAAAAAAGCGGTATCCCAGATGTGCCCCTATATAATCAAAATACGATCTCCCATTCCAGATGCCTTTGCAAATGACCTTTATCTTTTTCCAGTAATTGATGAGCTTTATGTCATGATGCCTGTTAAGATAAGTGATATGCTGAAGTGACAGCTCATCTATATAATCTTTTGAAGCATGTGTGCTCACAAACCCTTCACCAAACAATGCCTCTCCACCTATAGGCGCCTTAGCAGCAATACCGGCCGTAAATTTATGTTCATTTTGGCGATCCCACGGCTTATTCCAGCTACAATCTTTTCCAGAACTGTCGTAAGTACCCAGATCCGTATCCGAGCCGAACATACCGTCATTAAAAATCCCAAGTGTGCCGGAGTCAAAACTGTCTCTGTTATCCGGTTCACCTTTTAATCCTCTTAAGATCACCGGCTTCCTTACAGCAGTATATACACTGTTTTGAATTCCCTTTTCAAATATCTCATGAAGCTCACATAGTTTTTCCAACGATGAAAACCTTGAAGTATGCATCTCTCCCCATTTACCTATAAGAAGCCCCTGATACAGGAAAATATCCCTGTGATGGTCTCTGACAAATCCGGCTATTACTTCAGCATGCCTTTTTACTATATCAAACGAAAAAGGCTCTCTTTCCATACCCTTTCCCGCATGGTCATATGTGACTCTTAATATGATATCCTTGTTATTCTCTCTAAAAAATGAAATGATCTGCTCCAGATTAAAAAGAGCTTCGTCCGTTATATCCCCGTCCTTATAAGCAGAGATATCCGCAAGCAGAAGTATCAGGCAAGTATCTTTATCCATTCTCTCTTTTGCTTCAGATTTAAACTTTTCAGTATCCCCGTCAAGTTCAAATGCATAAAGATCAAACCATCCCCTTAAAGGGTTTGCCGGTATCTCCGTATCTTCCGTTAATGCCGCTCTACGAAATGCTCTGTATCTAATTTTGGATTTTAGGAGTTTTATCATTTACAGCCCCTTCCAGATCCTTATGGAATAATCTTATCCTTACCCATACAGCTATAATGGAGTACATCATTCTGAACATATATAAAATGGGCTTAAGTCCGGAATGCATGCTGACGCCGTCGGTCCTTAAATGCATCACCGCAGGTATTTCCGTAATATTATACCCTAACAGCCTCATCTTAAGCAGCATATTGGCATCCGGATATCTGTCATCAAAATGATCATATCCCGAATAAAAAGAAAAGGTACGACAGCTCAAGCCCTGAAGCCCTGTCGTAGGATCCATGATCTTTATATGTCCGAACATTTTTATCAGAGATCTGAAAAGTTTTATGGCAGCTTTCTTTACAATACTTGTTTTATACGGCGTAGCACCCTCCACAAACCTTGATCCCAGTACTATATCCGGGCTGTTGCCGTCCGCATCCACTTCTTTTAATTTCAGATACAGCTTTTCAACATTTGATACATCATGCTGACCATCCGCATCCATCTGGATAACATATTTATATTTATTTCTGTATGCGTATTTATAACCTAATTGAAGTCCGCTTCCGTATCCGAGATTGAAAATATGTGTGACCACACGATAACCCCTGGCTCTTACAAGCTTTCCCGTACCGTCATTTGATGCATCATTTATCACAAGAAGATCCGCCCAATCGGTAACTTTTGCTCCTTCAAGATCATCCAGAAGCTTACCTATGGTCTTTGCCTCATTATATGCCGGAATGATTATTAAAAGCTCTTTACGTTCAGTCACCAATATGCTCACCCCTTTAAAGATTCAAAAGCCTCTCTATGGATGCTTTTTCACCGTATTCTTTCTTGGCGGAGTTTTCAGAGTACCTTCTGCGTGTCTCTTCATCATGTATAAGCCCGTATAATACTTTAGCCATACTCTTCGGATCAAAATCGCAGACAATACCGTCTTCTCCATTTACTACCTGTTCCCTGTTGCCGCTGCAATTGGAAACGATAATGGGTTTGCCCAGAACCTGTGCCTCCTGCACCGCAAGGCTCTTTCCCTCAAATCTTGTGCAATGTACAAAAATATCAGCTTCTTTAATAAATGCATACGGGTTTTCCTGAGAACCCAGCAATAAAAAACTCTCTTCCAGGCCAAGCTTTTTTATATGTTCCTCAAGCCTTCTCCTGCGATGTCCTTCTCCCAATACATACCAGCGGATATTTTCACCGTGTTTCTTTAAGAGATAACATGCTTCTATTGAGGTTTCAAGTGATTTCTGGGCTGAAAGCCTTCCTATGGTGAGTAACCTTATCCCTTTGAAACCATCGGTAAATCCTGTGCCTTCATTTGCACGCCTTTTTATCTCTTCCCTGTCTATCATGTTAGGGAAGATCTCTGTTTTATCCGTAAGTTCGGGATATACCTTATTGAATACTCCGGCCACTTCGCCCGATACCGCAAATATCCTGTCAAATTTAAGATAACATTCCTTATCCAGTTTTCTCGTATAGCCTGCATAAGAATAATCAACATGTATAAATGCCGCTTTTTTATCGGCATTTACATGATCGGCCACATAATATGCCGCTCCCCCCTCAATAAAGGAAACCGCAATATCATATTTTGTATCAAACACCGGTGTCCCGTCCGCATAAGCTCTCCATAAGAGCTTTTCCGGCTGGCACACCCCGTTATTTTTAAGTGCTTTTATATTTTTTACAAAATAAGGTATAAGCCTGATAAAGTTAAATCTCGTAAACAAAGCCTTAAGGCTGCTTTTTATAAGCTTTCTTCTGCCCTCTTCCGAATGCACCGAAACAGGGATAGGATTTTTGTTCAAAAGATTAACGTAGTCCGGAACCTCACTTATAAGCTCTCCCTGTCCGGTAAGGATAAACAGGGAAATTTCATACTCTGTCCTGTCAATATGTTTAAACAGCTCAAGCAGTGCTTTTTCAGCCCCTGCCCTGCCCATTGTATTCATAACAAACAGTATTTTTTTCATTTTGTCCCTGCTTCAAGATTATTTTCCCGTTCAGCGATTTCTTTTTTCAGTTCCACTATCTCCTGATTTAACAGAGATATATTCATGGCCATCTCAGTCTGTTTTTTTAAGATATCCGAGAGATGACAGCTTGCATAGAACAGTCCGTATATAAAACAAAACCCCAGGATGATCACGAGCGCCATGCCGGTCTCACTCATATAGTCGATCCAACCGCTCGGATGCAACACTATGCCCGCTATTATGCCAAGCAATGCAACAAAGCCCCACACAATTGATACCGACTCAGCCATTTTTCTTTTTGCGAGCAGGATTATGTCGGTAAGCAGAATGACGACTCCGGCAAGTATCATTATTAGCTTAAGAAAAATACCGTAATCCATATATACTCCTTATTTTTCTTCTTCCTTTTCAGGCATACCGATAAGGTTTTTTCTGTCAAATACTATATTGGACGGCTTCTTCTTGGTCGGACCGCGGTCAAGGAGGTTACCGTTACAGAATACATGTACATCCAGATTTTTCTCTATACTTCTGAGTCTAAAGTATGCCACGGTAAATCCTACAAAGGAACCGAGTACAAGACCAAGTCCCCACCAGATGGACGAAAGGTGGCAGGATATTATCGTAAACACAAATGTTGCCGCACAGAAGGACAGTGCCGACGCCAGCGCACCGTTTAAGTCACTGAAATAATAAAGGAATACCAGTTCACCGTACATCAGGAACATGATAAAGTATCCTGCTGCCAGACAAGGATAAATCTGAAGTATCAGACCGCCGAATCCGAGCATCGGCATAAATATGATAAATAACAGATATAATATAACGGTTACGATAAATTGAAGTCGTACAAGGTTCATTATCTCTGTCTTCAGCTGCTCAAACATACGACTCTTGGCATTCTGTATATCCATTCCTCTGCCACCGATAACAGCTTCCGAATACTTTTTATATCTGTCATGGAAATTCATTTCCATACGTGAGATAAAGATAACTATCGCAGATATATTGGTAAACAGAGCAAGACAGGTAGCCATATCATATGATGTCATACATACAAAGGTATCCGCTACCACTACTCTCATGTCCGTGGTCCAGAACACGAAATTGTGTATATAAAGACCAAGTGTATAGAAGAAGTTGGTCAGAACCAGCCTCCAATACTTTCTAAGATAATGAAATACTCCGCTGTAGTTGCCGCTGTTTACACGGAAATAACTCCTGACACGTGCCATCTCAAGTGTGGCAGTAATAACAAATCCCGCATCAAGTCCGAGTAACATGGATAAAGGTGTATCCAATCCGATCAGCTTAGCAAGTATCAGTGCGAGAATAACTGCCACGACCATACCGAACAGGAAATAGAGCGATATCCTTGCGTAATCCTTGCAGATGGAAAGAAAAAGCATGGAGTAGAAAAGGATGACCAATGCCATGAATCCACAGAATCCGGCAAAGATAAATATGAGGTCGATCTTTCCTACAGATATCTCCCAGATAACGAACGGGATACCCAAGAGTGCACTTAAAACCGTATTAAGTATCAGCCCGACATAATAACAGGGAAGGATATCATCATACTGTTCCTCATATATTACGTCCGACAGATACCTGGAAAGTACTGCATTGAACGGTGATGTTGTAAGCAGTCCGAATACAAAGATGTATAAAACCGTACATGCATATACTTCACGGCTGAAATAATCAAGTTTCGAAAAGCCCAAAAGCAACTGCATCAGTATTACCGCACCGATAACCAGTATCATTGGAGCTACGGTAATAATGGCACTGTATCCGAAACCGACGATATTTGTGGTAATAGTATTTTTACTGTAAATCTTATTTAGCTTAACGCCTATACCGGCCATGATCAGTTCCTTTCAGTGTGTATATACTTTATTGTAAAGTTCTCTGTACTTTTCCTGCATCTGTTCAAGGCGGTATTTCGCCTGGCATCTGAGATACCCCGCCTCTCCCAGCTTGTTGCGTTTTTCCGGATTTCTGGCAAGTTCTACGATAGCGTCTGCCAGTTCCTCTGTATTCATGATATGCGTAAGGATCCCGGCATCACCAAATTCGTCATTATCCTCACCGTATATAAGTCCGGCACAGTTACCTACGTCTGTAGCGATAACCGGCTTTTTAGCCGCGTAACTCTCTAGTATTGTAAGAGGCTGGCCTTCGCTGATACTGGTAAGCATGGTGAAATCCATCCTTCCGAGATAATCTGCTACATTGATACTGCCTGTAAAGAATACATCCTTAAGATTCATGATCTCGACCAGATCCATACATTCAGCCACATACTCTTCATCCTCATCGGTAGGTCCCATGATGAAAAGCCTTATCTGAGGCACGATCTTTTTAGCAAATGCAAATGCCCTAATCATGGTCTTAACATCCTTTATGGGAGTGACACGGAGTATGGCTCCGATATTTATGTACCCCTCATCTTCTTCCGTTTTCCCGGGGATGTTCTCAAAATCAGACATTTTAATACCGTTGGCTGTGATAATACTCTTGCTTTCGTTGCATCCAAGTTCTATCTGGAGTTCTTTTGCATGTCCGTACAAAGCAGTTACTATATCTGCCTTATCATAAGCCAGCATGGACATCTTCTTAAACTGGTCTATCCAGATATTTTTATATATACCTGCAACCCATGTGGCCTTTATCAATTCTTCCTCACGCTCTCTGGTATAAATACCGTGCTCGGAAACTATAAGGCCGCTTCCGTATCTGGCTTTTGCCATACCGCCCAGGATCCCTGCATAACCTGTAGCCACACAGTGATATATATCTGCCTTCGGTATCGGTGTCTTAAGAATCAAAAACAGTGGCAGATATATGGATCTCATGGTCCAGAGGAAATCAGAGAAGTTTATCTGTGTGTATTTTCTTTCATAAAATTCCTGTATGATATGCAGAAAATCCGCACCCATAAGAAGGTCGTCCACTGAAAAATCCTTTTCGAAAAGCTTGAATACAGTATTCCAGTCAGGCTTTTCGTTCATAACGATACTTCTGAGTGCTCTATAGTATTCTTTTGAAAAATGAGTTCTCTTTCCGGTCTTGGGCTTCTTTCCCCAATCAAAATCGTTAAGGTATGATTCGTAAACCTCCGTGACATTTTCAGGGAGTTCATATGCAAACTTCGCACTCTGTGCCCTGTCGGCTATGATCGACAGGATAACGAATTCATGCTCGGGAAAGGACTTTATCATGTTGTTTATCCAGCCGGATACGCCTCCGACTACATACGGATAACAGCCCTCCGCTACTATACATATCTTCATTTTGCTCTCCTGGCTTTTCTCATTTATTCGATCCGTCGTATTTATATGTCTCTTCCGAATCCTTTAAGGTAATGACTGTCTCACCCGTATGTACCTTTAAAAGATAAGCATCCTTTTCAATGCGTGTATATTCAGCATTACCGGATATCTTTGCTATCTCCTTGTCGTGAGTTCTGAAAACAAAGTAATTTTCATCGGCTCCGCTTGAATGAAGTACTACAGTGTTGTCTCCCTGTTTCTCAGAGCTGTACTTAACACTCAGCATCTTTCTGATACGGGCATCACTTTCGGATACGGTAGTCACATCGAATACCATTCTGTCAGACCAGTAAGTAGTTATGTAACTAAATAAATGATCAAAGAAATTCTGCCATTCATCATCTTTATTCTCCGGCCAGAGTGCCTGGTTCATGTCCACAAGCAGATTGGTGTAGCCTAAAGATGTAAGAAGGCTCTTATAAAGCAATGCGTTCTTAAAGCTGTATTCATCAGCCTTATTTGTAATGTACTGAAGAGTAACGTTTTCAGAACAGAATGAAATGGCCTGCTCCTGCCCGCGGTTACCGCAGACCACCGTCCTGATACCGGTCTCTTTGGTCTCAAGCACATCCTTTAATGCATCATCCCATTTATTCTTATACAGAGCATTAAATCTGTAATTGATACCAGCGTTGGTGTAAAATGCTCTGCTGTCCTCTGATTTCTGCGCCAGAGAGACATTTCCTATCGTATCAAGCGATCTGCCGGCCTCTCCGCCAAGCTCTTTAAACTGCTGGAGATAGAACTTTATATCGTCCTCATCGGATTTTGCTTCTCCGGTATAGTCATATCTTTCATTCATGAAACAGGTCAGGCATATCTCATTGTTGGCTGCGATCGATATGATACCCGGCCATGCTATATCCTTCTGGAACGAACGTGTATTACGGCCATATATTGATTTGAGTTTCTCTGAATTCTCCTCGGATAAAGCCGGGAAATCGGCAAATACCACGTTGTTGGCATTTACTACCGGGTAAACGTAATACTCTTTTGTGTCATACAACATCGCGTCAAGGAATCCTATGCCCATCATACCTTTAAGGTAATCACCGTTTACGGCATAGATAAACATTCCGTTGTAATTCTTACGCCAGATCATCTTGGGGAAATCATAAGGATGTACCTCATTTTCATCCATGATGCCGACTATATATGTTTTGGTCGCTGCTCCGGTGTCATACCATGCAATGTCAAGATCGAGGTCTTCGAACTTCTTTTCCTCAGGCTTTGACTTATCAGCCGCATATACGGTTTCTCCTCCAAGAAGGAATCCCGAGAATATCTGTACACCTTCGACATGCACCTGTGTTTTTACCACCTTGGTGATACCGAGGAGGCTTTTTAACTTCTCGTCGCTGTCCACATATGATGCATCGGGAAGATCACCGAAAATGATCGTTGTACCCATTTTGGTAAGTTCTTCTATTTTGTCTGTCTTGTTCAATATATCACATGTAGTGGGATCTATGACGATGGCTTCTACTTTCGAATCAAACTCCGGAGCGGGGATCTCCGAAAAACATTTAAGTTCCTGTCTGGTATATGTACACCATTGCCTTACGGCATCACCAACACCGCCGTTTACATCACCTACAAGCCACACGCAGGTGTCAGCATCCTTAACTTCCACATCTGAAGCTTTTAATCCCACCTCAATGACATGGTCGTTAACGTCATAGTTATTTTCGTTATCCTTCACTACCTGAACAAACTGAAAAATGAAGAAAAGGGTAACCATCATAAGAAAAATACTTAAAAAATCTCTTTTTGAAAGCATTTGTCACCTCATTAACTAAATACCCTTATAAGCTCTAACGTTTCCTTGTCGATAACTACAGGAGACGCCTTCAGTTCTTCTATGCACCTGAAGAAATCATCTCTTCTGTTCATGGCAAAGTAAAGTTTCAGCTGGCAGGTATATGCTGCGAGAGAGGATGCACAGTGCATCTTTAATCTTCCGCACCACTTCTCACATCTTTCGTAGTCCTCTATGCCTAACAGTCTTAATGCTATAGCCTCAAACTGTCCGGCCGTAATACTGTCGGGTTCTCCCATATAAAGGATCTCTCCTACAGCCTCCATGATGCCGACATAGTTTCTCTGCTCCATCTCGATAAATACCTTCTGGCTGAGTACCTGATCCATATAATCTATCAGGTTGCTGCATTTTTTGTATTTATCGGGAGCATCTTCCAATATGCTTTTATATTCCTTATCCACTACATTTCTGAATTCATTCAGTGCATCCTGAAGAACAGTCGCAGCATAATGTGATGTCTCCGTATCTTCGCTGTTAAGTGCAAGAGTTATGGATGAAAGCGAACGCTTTATATCGCTGCTTACAACATCCATCATCAGCTTTCTTAAGTCCTGCTTTTCCGTGATGGCTATGGCTTCTTCGAGAGGGATCATGTTACGTTCCTTCTCCTCCTCAGCCTTAGTCTCGAACTTCGGATGGTCCTTACCGAATATAACGTCTTCCAGGTCTACCGGCGAAGCCATGAAAGTCTTATACCATATATAAGACAGGCCGAAGAAAATAATACCGACCACAGGACACAGTATCATGACCAGCGTCTTTATGAGTACACTTTTCTCCTTGTTTAAGCCGACTATGGTAACAACTATATAGTAAATGGCAGCAATAATGAAGTTCAGAATTAGAAGTGTTATTATCAGGATACTCTGTCCGGTCGCAGACATACTACACCATCCTCCACTATCTCCGTATCAATGCCTTGGTTCTTGAAACGTTTCTCAACAAACGCCGAATCTGCTCTCGTGGTATTTGCAAGCAGGATCTGAAGTCCGTCCTCTGTCATACCCATGATATCAGTCTGTCTCAGCAGATGAGCAACCTTGTTGCTCAAAGTATATACCGTATCGTCCTTCTGAGCCTTAACACTTAAAAGAACACACTCTGCAAGACCTTCTCTTTCAGCATTCTGGAATGCCGTACGCAGCGGTACAAATGCATCTGCCTCCAAGACCTTTGTTCCCTCTATGTATCTCTTCTCCTGAAGAGCCTGCAGGTATCTGGTAGAACGGACTACCGCACCTTTTATCAGTGCACTTATGACTACCAGTATGTTTGCCTGACCCAGTGTCATGTTCTCCCAAGGAAGCGTCCAGATCATAAGTATCGTCTGAGGACGATTGTCATCATCAAAGATCATGTTAGCCATCATGGGAAGGCCGTCTTCCATTTTCCTGTTGATGAATACCTTATGATCCTCAAGCACCTCATACATGCTTGAAAGCTGCACCCTGTATTTTACGGAGTTGCCAAGTACCCTGGCCTTCTTTGATGTAGCCGAGAAAAGTCTCGCATAATCGTCGTTTACCACATTGTATATAGCAACATCCTTGCTCTTTACCAGAGTAGAGAGCATATCGGCTGCATAGAAAAGAACCTCTTCCGGGCTTCTCTGGTCAAGTGCCGATGTAATGCTGTATATCTTTCCAATACTGTCGTTCTGGTTTACAAGCTGGGTCTCAAGCGCATCCTTAACACGGACGTTACTGCTGTTGATATCTCTCATATCTCCCAGCTGTCCGGATAGGAATTCCTTCTCTTCAAGGCTTTCCCTCTTAAGTTTGGTGATCTGGTCTCTCATGTAACCTACTACCAGGCCGAGTATAAAGATCTGTGCTATCCATACGTATGTGTTGGTATCAAGAAGGATCTCAAAACCGGTCTGCGTGTACATCTGCCTGAAGCAGTAACCAACCGTAGCAAGTACAGCTGAGAATACAGCCTGCTGCTGTCCGTATACTATCGCAAAAAGCAGTACATAGAGCAGGTAAAAGTCAAGGTTTGCAAAATATTTACTGTCCGCTGTCTTGTTATTTAACAGGAAGAACGGGATAAATACGATCAGGTTCTCTATGAAGGGGATCAGAGCTTTGATAAGCCAGCCGCCCTTATCGACAACTCTTTCTGCAAGTGATTTTTTCTTTTCCTCATCATTCCAGAACGCATTCTTATTCAGATTCATGGTCCTGGCGATATTTTTGATTATACCCTCATCATTACAGTAATACTGTTTTCCGAATTCACTGACGAATCTTTCATTCGAAAGAACTATACGCTTCTTCTCTCCGGGAAGGCTCATTACCTTTGTTTCGTCACCGAAATGAGGTCTGATCATCTCGGCTACCTCAGGTTCTGTCTTCTCCCTGCATGAAGAAATATTGTACAAACTGTACTCATGGCTGTCCGCAACAGATGCACGGTAAATAAACTCTACGGCATCGGTCTCATAGAGCAGGGCAAATTTACTGTTTTCATTTGCCGTGATCTTTTTTTCGTCAAATGCTTCAAGACACATCCTGGTACATTTGTCACGGCATTCACTTCTCTTTTTGGGGACTCCGTAGACATGATCGAGACGGAGCGTCATGATATCTCTCTCACGGCTTACACGATAGCTCTCGCACATTTCTTCGGCCTGTGCGAGAAGCATGCTTTTGACACCCATGGGTGTGAGCGGATCGTTTTCCGTGATGTCCGATTCGCTGTTAATACTGTAGACCTCATCAGAGGAAAGGTATACAAACCTGCCCTTGTTCTTCATGGCGTAGCTCATCAGTATATTCATCAGGCCCGATGAATACTGTACAGCATCCGCCTCTTCGTTGGTCCACTTGAAATTGGTGTCGTACGCTCCCAAAAATATGGTCAGATCCATATTTATGCTTTCAAAGATCTCATTCAGACAAGCACAGTCATAGGGGAAATTGTAACGCTCAAAAACCTTCTGATACGGGGCCTTGTCCTGTCTTGTACCCGTAAGAAGATATACCCTGTGACCTTCCTTTTTAAATTTGATGATAAGGCTGTTGATCAGACTGCCTGATCCGCCTATAAGAAGTACGTTCACACTGCCTCCTGTTTTCCCGGTATACCCTTTTAGTTAAGCTCCAACGGTATATCCAAATTGCTGCAGCTGCAGTTCAAAACTTAAAATATCCTCCAAGGCATCTTCAGGCTTTGAACTGTATCTGCTACTTACGATTCCGGCAATCACCTTACTGCTTTTGCCTTCCTCCAACAACTGAAACACTAAAGCCCCTGTCTCATTAAAAGACATAGGCTTTTTATACTCAGGAGAATCCTGCTTTAAGTCTATCAGCCAGTAAGATCCGGCTGCATGGCGAAGTATAAAACGCTTATCCATTTTCAGTATCCTCCCGTGTATTTTTTAGGTATGCCAAAAGCACGATTTTTCCTGCTTTTTGGGCATAAACCACCAAGTGTTAATTATACACATAACCCCTTGTTTTGTAAAGGTTTTTCCCTATATTTCCCTAATTGTATCATAATTGTTATAATTATAACTGCGTATTTATTTTGAAATCCTTGTACAATTGTCTAAATCTTCTAATATTTCAAGTCATTTTCAAAACATTTATATGTCAACAGATTTTTTAATTTATTGTAAATTTATCACAAATGACAAAACAAAGTTTCGTCTTGACACGTTTTTTTTCAAGACTACAAAAGTGGTTATTTTTTGTTGATAACGTGGATAAAATGGTTTATAACTCAAAAACATATGAAAATAAGCCTCTTTTTTGTGGATAACTTTTGGATTAATCCACAAAAATCCTATTTTTTTATCCCCGAACATGATTTTGGTTTTTTGAACCTTTGTGCAAATTGCACAAAAACCTAAATGTCAATACCTTTTATGCCGTAATAAATTGTCGGACTTTCAGACACAAAAGACATTAATGACAGACAAAGAGCTTTTTGACCGTTCCTCACTTTATACTGACTGTTGAATTAATCCTTATTATATGGTATGATTGGATAAGTCATTTATAAAAGAAACGGAGAATCAACCATGAGCGAACTTAAAATCTACGATACCGTGATAATTGGGGCCGGTCCGGCAGGTATGGCTGCTGCTATCTACGCCGCCAGAGCAGAGCTTTCCTTCTGTCTTATCGACCGTTCGTACGCACCCGGCGGACAGGTCCTTTCGACCTACGAAGTAGACAACTATCCGGGGCTCCCGGGACTCTCGGGAGGCGAGCTTTCGGACGCTTTTAAGAAGCATTGCGACAAGCTCGGATGCCCTTTTGTGACCGCTGACATCACAGATATCGCTCCCGGTTATATCGCACCAAACGGGTTCTTTAACGAGATCGATCTGAAGACACGCGGACTGGATTCGATGATAGACCTTGTGTATATGATCTCCACCGCAGAAGGGGATGCATACCTTACAAGGACCGTAATAGCTGCCACCGGTGCTTCCCATAAAAAGGCCGGCATAGACGGCGAAGAAGACTTAACAGGTGTCGGTGTTTCTTACTGTGCTACATGTGACGGTGCATTCTTCCGTAAAAAGGATGTCGCTGTAGTAGGCGGCGGAGATGTGGCCTTAGAGGATGCGATATTCCTTTCGAGACTTTGCAAAAAGGTATATCTGGTACATAGACGCGATCAGTTCAGAGCTGCAAAAAGCCTGGTAACAAAGGCTGATGCTATAGAAAACATTGAGTTTGTATTTGACAGTGTATCCAAGAAGATCTTGGGTAATTCAAATGTAGAAGAACTGCTGGTAAAAAATATCAAGACAGGGGATGAACGTGCACTTGCCGTGTCGGGTGTATTTATAGCCATAGGTATTACTCCTGCCACCGGTCTGTTCAAAGACCTTGTAGCTTGCGACGAGGGCGGCTATATCATAGCTGACGAGTCAGGCAAGACTTCGATGCCCGGCATTTTCGCTGCAGGCGATATCAGAAAGAAACCGCTCAGACAGATCATCACTGCAGCTGCAGACGGTGCAAACTGCATTACCAGTGTTGAAGGCTACCTTATGAAATAATAGATAATACTCGGAGACGCATAGATGAAAACACCGACCAGGATATTAGAGACAAAACAATCTGTTGTTTATGGATGTATTTTTCTCTGTTCCATCCTTATGTCTTTTATTGCAACCAATAATCCCTTCCTGATCGGTAACACCTATGTTGATTCATCTGTGTTTAACTATGTTGCCCGGGTGATCCTTAAAGGCGGTATGCCTTACCGGGATACTTTTGATCATAAAGGTCCGCTGCTCTACCTGATAGACGCTTTGGGACAGCTGATCCACGAATCCTTAGGCTTATGGTTTATTGAGCTTATCACTCTCTTTCTTATTTTTTTACTTGCCTATAAGATAGCAAAACTTGTCGGATGCAATAATATCCGCTCGTTATTGGTGGTTCTCGTATGCATGGTCTCCATGGCTCTTTATTTTGAAGGCGGCAATCTGGTTGAAGAATATGCCTGCTTATTCATAATGCTTCAGCTATATATTTTCCTTCTTTTCTTTATGGATAAAAACATAAGCATCTTTCAGCTTATCATAAGCGGATTCTCCTTCGGTGCCGTATGTTTACTTCGCATAAACATGATCTCACTGTGGATAGTGATGTGTATCGGAGTATTGATCAAATGCATAAAAGATAAGAAAGCACAGAAGCTCGGCAGATTTATCATTTGGTTCTTAGTCGGCGCATGTATAATAATACTCCCGATAATGATGTGGCTCATAGCGGGCGATGCTTTTCAACCCTTCATAGAAGATTATTTTTCTTTCAACTTCCTTTACAGCAGTCAATCAGGTAACGGCGGCCTTATAAACATAGTAAAAGCCATCGCTCTCTTTATGATGACTCCGCCGGTGGTATTAAGCCTGATCATTTTAACCTTTGTCGGTTTTAAAGATAAAAAGTTCCTTGACTTCCTATGCTTGGCTGCACTACTGTTGTCAGTCCTTATGCAGTGCATGGCAGGTCAAAGCTTCTTTCATTACGGGATGGTCTTCTGTCCGATAGTGGTTTATGCATTTTCTAAAGCTTTTACTTCGGAACATATAACCGGCCTAAAGATATTTAAGCATAAAGCGAGGCTGTTTTTAGGCTTATGTGCTGCCTTTGTGTTATGTGTTATAGTTCTTATCATTATAGATTTTCCGATAAAAGCCGTCATGGACAAGGTGACCGGCATAGGCAAAAACTTCACCGATGCAAAGACGGTGTCCGATATTGTGGTTGATAACACTGATGAAAATGACAAGATCATCGTACTCGGAAATAATGATATTATTTATCTGTTATCACACAGGGAGTCTTATTCCAAGTATTCATATCAGGATCCGATCATTATGATCGATGCGGATAAAAAGGAAGAGTTTCTTACAGATATAAGAAAACTTGAAACAAAGATAATAGTCGCCAATACAGAATCCGTAATAAAATCCTATGCGGAAGATATCCTTTCAAAGCACTATACCCTGATCGGTACAGTCGGTAAATTTGAAATATATGAGAGGGCATTAAAATATCACTGACTTAAAAAATCCCGACAGATCTCTTCTGTCGGGATTTTTATTGTTTTTATATTCAGTTTCTGTATGTATTAAAGAACATCTACCTTACGTACGCCTGCGATAGCCTTGATAGCGTCTACTGCTGCAGTAGCTGCTTCCTTAGCATCGATAAGGCAGTAACCTACCTTGCCACGCTTGCCGTCCTTAACTGCGTTGATAACAAGACCAACACCGTTAACAGCGGTAACGATATCTGCGATTGCCTCTGCATCGTAACGAACTGCGATTCGTACGCCTGTCTTTGCACCAAGGTCAACTCTGGGATAGTTAACGGAATTGATGATGTTTCCGTTTTCTACATAGTCAACTACCTGCTTAACTGCCATAGCTGCACAGTTATCCTCCGCCTCTTCTGTAGATGCTCCGAGGTGAGGTATAGCAATGGCACCTGCCATATTACTAGAAGCAGGGTTCGGGAAATCTGTTACATACTTACGAACCTTACCGCTCTCAAGTGCTGCCTTCATAGCTTCATCATCAACAAGAAGGTCACGAGCAAGGTTAAGTACGATAACGCCGTCCTTCATAAGGGCGATCTTATCAGCGTTGATCATCTTCTTTGTATTCTTCTCGGGATCGGGATCGTCGATAAGAGGAGTATGTACTGAGATGAAATCTGAGTTCTTGTAGATCTCATCACGGCTTCCTACTATCTCGATAGCGGGATCAAGTGCTGCCTTAGCTGCGTCGCTTAAGAAGGGATCGAAACCGATAACCTTCATTCCAAGTCCGAGTGCTGCGTTACCGAGAGGTCCGCCTATAGCGCCAAGTCCGATGATACCGAGGGTCTTACCCTTGATCTCTGTACCTGCAAACTTGCTCTTTCCTTTTTCAACGAGCTTAGCTACTGTCTCGTCATCCTTAACGGTCTGCACCCAGTTGATACCGCCTACGATATCACGTGAAGCCAGAAGCATAGCAGCGATAGCAAGCTCCTTAACTGCATTTGCGTTTGCACCGGGAGTGTTGAATACTACGATGTTCTCATCTGCACAGCGGTCAAGCGGGATATTGTTTACGCCTGCACCTGCACGGGCAATAGCCTTTAATGAAGCAGGGAACTGCATCTCATGCATAGCTGCCGAACGAACGAGTACGATATCAGCCTCGTCAAAATTCTCTGTTACTGTATAATTGTCGGTAAGGTTAGCCATTCCGACAGGTGAAATCTTATTTAAGCAATTAACCTTGAACATGGTACTTCTCCTTTTCAATTTATCTAATGTATGGCAAATACTGCTTACTAAACTATTAAGCGTTCTTTGCTTCGTAATCCTTTAAGAAATCAACAAGTGCCTGTACGCCTTCGATAGGCATAGCATTGTAGATGGAAGCACGAAGACCGCCTACGCTTCTGTGGCCCTTAAGGTTATCAAAGCCTGCTGCCTTTGTAGCTGCTACTACTGCTGCGTCCTTATCTGCATCGCCTGTTACGAAAGGTACGTTCATAAGTGAACGGAATTCCTTCTGTACAGTTCCCTTGAAAAGCTTGCTTGAATCAAGATAATCGTAAAGGATAGCTGCCTTCTTCTTATTGATCTCGTTCATAGCCTCAAGTCCGCCAAGGCTCTTTAAGTACTTGAATACCTTGCCGCATACATAGATAGCCCAGCAGTTAGGAGTATTGTACATAGAACCGTTGTTTGCATGAGTATCAAATCTGCAGTATGTAGGAACTGTAGCGGGGAGATCCTCACGGATAAGGTCCTCACGGATGATAACGATAGCAAGACCTGCAGGACCTACGTTCTTCTGTACGCCGCCGTAGATAAGACCGTACTTTGATACATCTACAGGCTTTGATAAGAACATTGAAGACTGATCGGATACTAAGATCTTTCCCTTTGTGTTGGGAAGTGTCTGATATGTTGTTCCGTGGATAGTCTCGTTCTCACAGATATATACGTAATCAGCGTCATCATCTATAGGAAGATCTGAACAATCGGGAATATAGCTGTAATTCTTGTCCTCACTGGTAGCAACGATATTTACCTTACCATACTTCTTAGCCTCGGAAGCAGCCTTCTTTGACCAAGCACCGGTAACGATGTAATCTGCTACGCCGTTCTTCATAAGGTTCATAGGGATCATAGCAAACTCTAATGTAGCGCCGCCCTGTATGAAGAGTACCTTGTAGTTATCCGGGATACCCATAAGGTCACGAAG
Source organism: Lachnospiraceae bacterium (assembly GCA_017620375.1). Taxonomy (GTDB): domain Bacteria; phylum Bacillota; class Clostridia; order Lachnospirales; family Lachnospiraceae; genus RUG11977. The sequence continues at coordinate 668 of JAFZQN010000003.1, read as the reverse complement.
ATCAGCCTCAGCCTCATCTATGATCTGCTGATATACCTTGGAACGATGGGACATCTCCATAACGCTCATACCACAGCCGCGGTAATCTACTACCTCTTTTGCGATCTCCTCGAGTACGGGCAGGGGCATCATAGCGGGACCTGCTGAAAAATTGAAAACTCTTGCCATTTTAATAATCCTCCTTTATATAGGGCAGCGCTCATCTTTTGGCGACTGCAAATTGTACAAAAAATAACCCCATATATGCATACACATATATGGGGCGAAAATCAATAATATTCCGCGGTGCCACCCAAATTATCATAAATCATGACATCTCTTATGACGATATAGAGGTCGTCTCCCTCCGACTCCTCGCCGGCAGCTCCGAAAGTGGAGTGATCCAAGCCCTTACTGCCTCGCACCGTCCGGCAGCTCTCTGAAAAGCACTTTTGAATCGTAGCTTTCATCATCGCTGAAACTTTAGCGCTATCATACATCTACTTAGAAGAAATGTCAAGGACTTTTTTTAGCCGAAATAAATATTTACCTTGCCCATGCCGTTGTCAATCTTGGCATCGATCAGAGGTGCATTGGGATCCAAGCTGCAGTTACCGAATACGTTTATGGAGCCGAAACCGTTATCCTGCTTCATGCGGAATCTGTAGAAAGGAGGAATGTATACGTCT
>JAFZQN010000049.1 GCA_017620375.1 Lachnospiraceae bacterium | reverse complement strand
GTAACAGTCGGAAAGCTGCGCCGCACTGTAATAGCGGTAGCCCGTGAAGTTGTCGATATATACCGGAGTAAGTATCCCTTCGCTATCATAGAAGCGAAGCGTCTTAACAGGGATTCTGCACAGGGCAGATAGTTCGCCGATTTTATACATGTTTTCTGCATCCTCTCTTTCGTAAAAGCCTTTACAATTGTAATCTATCATTACAGTAAAGGGGAGAGTCAATAACGTTTTTAATATTTTTTTTCAATTTAATAATTATGCCAATCAGAGAAGGCCAGTTCTTCATCCAAAACCGCATATGCTCCGCACAGAATCGCACAATCAAAATTATCCGAACATTGGAAAGATATCTCTCCGTCGCCTAATCCGATATATTCGGGTACTATATTTTTAAGAAAATAATCAAAATTAAACATCGGATAAAAAGACCTGAGAACACTCTCCAAATGTCCTTTGGGGATACTTCCGTCGTTAGGTGTCTCAAGGTATGGTGAAAGGCTATTTAATCCCTGCCTTACAGGATTATAAACTTCAGCAATATCCTCTTCATTACCATAAAGTAGCTTTCCTTCATCAAATAAACCGTCAATCGTCATGAAATCCAGTTCACTGTTATCCATATCCGTAAAAACCTGAAGTAAAAATGTACCGTTGATATTATCAATATTTTCCTCTATTTTTTTGATAAGTGTTTTATAGTACACATTTAGGTAACTAATAAGCTCATCATCCGAGCAATTCGGATTATAATATTCCTCTATTATATCCCATTCTCTTATATCTTCCAATGAGTCTTCAAGCTCAATCTGGGAATCCTTAAATGAACCTATATAGCCAAGATTGACGGTCCCCTTTACTTTTATCTTACCATCCTCAAGATATATCTTTAGAGAATCGTCTTTTTCATAATCTTCTTTAAGTATAGAATACATTACCAGATCAAATATCCCTTGATTATTTCGTCCGGCCTTACGGAGTATCCCTTCCTTACTCATTCCGGCCTTTTCCATGACTTTACCGGAATTAGGATTGTTTATATCATGTCCTGCTTCTATCCGATTTACCCCTACTTCGGTAAACAAGAAGTTGATAACAGCTTTCAAAGCCTCTGCAGCTATTCCCTGTCCCCACCGGTTATAACTGATAGCATAAGTAACTTCCACAGTTTCTGTTCTTTCTTTTACTGTAGGTGCGGCGATGGTACCAATCACTTCACTGGTGGCTCTGTCCACAATCGCCCAACAATATCTTGCCGGATTCTCATAGCGTTCAACAAATGTCCTCATCAATTCTTCAGTATCGGTTAATGACTTGTGTAACTCCCAAGTTAAAAATCTGTTTACCCTGCTGTCTGAACAAAGATTCCGATACATATCTTTGGCGTCTTCAATAGTAAAACGTCTTAAGACCAATCGTTCCGTATTTAGTTTCTTAGTTCCACAATGATTCATACTGTCATTTACCCTTCTTATCTTTCTTGAGTTACCAATGAACGAATTCCCCGCCAATAATCCCCTTAACATTAACATCTGATAAAATGCCATATGTATCGGGGCGTCTGTATTTATCGCCCATGATATCATTACTTCTATGAGTTCTGAGCATATTAAGATCCAACTCAGCGGTATATACTCCGGGAGTTCCGGGTGCTTCCATTACACACATGTCACGAGCTCCCGGCTCTTCACGAAGCCACGGCACTCCGTCAAAAAGTGTCGAACGCCCATTACAATCCGGCTGACCTTCAGGATAGTTGCACGTTGCTACAGCAACCATATTTTCATATGCTCTGGTTCTTAGTGCGGACAATCTGTTAATCTCCATAGGACAGGCATTGGGGGCAAGAATTAGTTCAGCCCCTTTAAGCATCAGTATCCTGGCACTCTCCGGAAACTCGCGGTCAAAACAGATCATTGACCCGATTTTTACTTTTCCCCTTCCAAAATCCAGATCTGCCACATAAAAATCATCTCCGCCTGATAATACTTTCTCCAGATCGAATGCACATATCTGAACCTTGGAATAGTGAAGGATTTCCTTTCCAAATCTGTCAAAAAAGATTACCGAATTTAACGGTTTGGGGTTGTGTGTTTCAAGAAATGTAATGCCTATAGCCATCTGCAATTCTTTCGCCAGATTACGATATTCACTAATGAACTCACTATCTTTACTTATAGCCAACTTATCTAATTCTCTCTCGTCTTGTGGCAGATAATACCCATCACTCCACATTTCAGGAAAAAGAGCTATATCTGCACCCTTTTCTTTGGCTTCGACACAAGCCTTCTTTCCTATCGCAAGGTTCTCCTTTATATCTTTTCCCGGTAATACTTGTAAAAATGCTATTTTTATCTTCATTATCTCAATCCTCAATATATTTTTTACTTAAATTTTGTGCAAACAAAAATGTTAGCAAATTCTGTTTCAAATTGTTCATTAACCAGCATATTCGTCTCAGCTAATATAGATAAAACCGTACTCGGAGTATCCGGAAATATTCTAATTCTTCGATCTTGCATTTCAATATATTCTTCCTGCCTTTTGTCTATCGAAAGACAGAAAATCCCTCCGCTCATCAATACAGAATCTACTTTTGCTATAAACTGCCGTTTATCCTCAAAATGCATCATAGTAAGCGAAGAATACACAACATCAAATCTGTCCTCAAATTTATATTTCAAAAAGTCAGAACAAATTAGTATAACATTTTGAAAATTACGTAAGTTATCTCTTGCCCTTTCAATTGTTTTGGGAGAAATATCTATCCCCACAAACTTAAAACAATTAGGAGCAACTCTTTTAGCAAGCCTTCCCGTTCCGACACCAATCTCAAGTACATGTTTAGTTTTGTCCAGCTGCATCGCATCAATAAACGCCGGGCCATCCCATTTGTTCATATAATCCTGTAATATCTGTGGATCGCGAAAAGGATCATTATTCTCTTCTATTAGTTTGTCATAGTGTTCAATTATATTCATATTTGCGGCTTTCTGTTCTACAACATCCAATAACTTGTTTCCTATTCCCTTTTTATGAACATGAAATGTTTTTTATAACACTGTTAAAGTATTACCGACATGCCATTTTGACATATCTGCTCCATTTTCCCGTCCTTAATCCGATAAGCCTCACCATACAACGTATGCTTTCCATTCTCGATCACAATAAATGTTCCATTATTCATTGCGATAATGTCATGGCGAAAGCTGTCCTTAAAAACAATGTCTTCCACTACTCGCATTCCATCCAACAATTCCTCCCGCACCTCTTCAAAATGTGGGAAGATATTAATACTAGTCAGTCCAAGTCCCGGAATCCAACGTTTATAATTTGGATCAAGAGCCTCCCCTTCTACTTCAGGGCTTGCATAAACAAGTTCTGCACAGTTCATTGAACCTGCACTGTATGCGATTACGATACCATGATAATTCGCTATTTTTTCTTTTAGTCCAATTCTTTGAAAGAACGCATTTTGTGTCGGTACATGACCACCCGAAAGCAGCACAACATCCATTTCATCAATACGGTTTGCCAGATATTCCTTTCTATCATCACAAATATCCATAAAAGAAATGCTAAGTCCACTCATAGGAAAGGCTTCCCGCAGGCATGCAAGAATCAGATCATTTCTCTCATAATCGCTTGGTGAGGCAGAAATAATCAACACCTTTGATCCTTCAACCCAATCCTTTTCCAAAAAATATGTGAATCCATTGAAAGGAAGAAGGAGCCCCGGCTTACGTACTCCATCTTCCTTAACGGAACCTCCAATTGCACTTGTTAAATATAATTTCATATATAAGCCGCCTTTCACTATTCTATTTCTCCTCATAGAATTAATGTATTTCACCTATAATCTCATTTAGGATATCAACTGCACTTGCCACCATTTTCGGACAAAATTCCTTAAAGAGGCCATTTTCTCGGGCATATTGAATTCCTTCAGGAGTAGTAATGTCGCACCCCAATAATTCATTGCAGATGCATGTTCCGTTTGCTTTTTTAAACCGGTCCATCATCATGTCATTTATTTTATTTGACCTTTGTCGTTCCTCAGGAGCTCCTTTGTGTTCTTCACCATATAATAATCCCAAAACCATCAATGCCCCGGTACATGCTCCGCATACATTTCCTTTACGCATCCCGCTTCCAAAACAAGATCCCAGTTTAAATGCCATTTCTTCTGTAATTCCACACTCTTCGGCAAAAGCTGCAAGTACAGATTGTGAACAATGCATTTTTTCCGAGAACAACTGTACCGCTTTGAATTTCTTCTTCTCTAAAACCATGTTACATCTGTCCCAAACTTCATTTTGGAAGGTAAATGCACCCTCTTGTATGCGTCTTTCTTTAAAACCAACGCTTTCATAACACCTCTTAGCTCTAGCAATGGCTGAAAGAACCATAAGCTGAACCGCTGATGCACCGGTCTCATCAAAAGCATAATTCACGGCCTGTCGTATCATTTCCCTTCCCAGTCCTTTTCCGCGCTTTTGAGGATCCACCATCACAAATTTCAGCATGCCTTCATATGTATCCTTATTGATAGAATAACAGTAGAATCCTACAATTGATCCATCATCATCCACCGCAACAAAAGGCCTGTCACCGCATCTTTCAGCTATATCTTTAATCAAACGGTCAAATGATTCTCTTTGAAGTGGGAATGAAGTCCTGTTTGCACACCACATAGCATGAGTTCTTTCATCTGTGATCCAATTCTGTATTATCGAAAAATCTTTATCTGCTTTATATTCTCGTATATTCATGATAATTCATTGATTCTCCCTCAAATATTTCCTTTATGCTCAACCCTACAGGTAATGTTTTCGTTATGCAAATATTAACTCTGGGAGTAAACCCCTGTAAGTAGTTCATTTTTATATGCTTTTTTTCCGGGCAGATCCGGATATTCATCCGCTATCCGGACTGCGAGATTATTATCGTAAGGTATACTTAAAATGTTAAAGCTTATAGGCACAAGCTCTGATGACCCAAGTTCTCCTTCAATGAGAAGGGCATGACACCGAGGCAACCCAAGGGAATTACCAACACTTCCGGTATTTATTGCATATCCCAGATCCATTTCTCTGATATATGGCGTATGACAGTCTGCACAAATGAACCCTCCATGCTGCTTTCCTTTTGTATCGGTAAAGCCGGGTCTATATTCATCCATACTAAGGTATGTATGATAGTTTGCATCTATTGGACGTCCATGGAAAAGTCTAAAGTTAATTCCGCTGATCAGTACTTCATCTTCAGACGGCAGGGACTCCAGCCAATCGAGCCGTTCCTTCCCCAACTGATTCCAATAAAATGCATTATGTTCGTGACCGGGCGGACATTTTATAGACCATTCAACCATAAGCGCATCCCAATTTCCCGATAAAAAATGGTTACAGTGTGCCCTGACCCAGTCAACTGTCTTGTCACTTTCCGGACCTTTCCCGACAGCATCACCAAGAAACCATATATCATCAGGCTGGATCCTGCTGATCTCTTTTTCTAAAGCTAAGGTTGCCGGCATATTTCCATGTAAATCAGCTATAAACAGAATCTTATCCAATTTTTCTTTGTCCTTTCAAGTATATTTTTCCCAAAACTTACGAGCCACCTTAGTCCGTTTTCCAAACAGCACGGCCTGCTTTTCGAATTTCCACCAATTCATATCCGCCTTCCTCATATATCCGCTTGGGTGTTTCTCCGTCCGGCCAAATATAAGCATTGTTAATACCGCTTTGCTTGCACCATTCTACATATGCATAAAAGAGAGCTCGCCCTGCCCCTTTTCTTCTGTATTTCTTAGACACAAGAAGATAATCAACTCTACAGGTATTCTCGGAAACATGACCATACAAGAGTCCGATTGTTTTTCCGTTCTTTCGGGCAGCAAACATCCAACTGTGAGGGATGTTCAGAGAAGCTTTAGCCACCTCAATCTCCCAGGGTTCTTCCGCTTCCAAAAAGACTATTTTAAGTTCCTCGTCCCACTTTTCAATCTTTATAACTTCTAAATCCGGATTCGGAATGATTTTATTTGTCCCGTTCGGAAGCATATATTCCTGCAATTCTGTCCAACTTTTATACCCCGCATCCGTTAACTCCCCTTTTATATCTTCAAACCATCCATCATCAAGCATGGACTGATAGATGATCGGGCGAAGATTTTTCGCTCTGTAAAAAGATGTTACGTCTGCAAGCACTTTTTTCAGATCACCAATCTTATCCTTATAGAGCACAGCGTGATTAGAATCAAATGAATCTCGATTCGCCTCATTATAAAATAATATTCCATATGGTCTTTCTTCATAATTGGTAAATAATTTGGGAAAAAGATCTTCTTCTAAATATATATCCCGTAAGTCCATTTATCCTTTCCTTTCCGTTAGTTCCATGTTAATCGATTTCTCAAAAAAAGCTCAAAGCTCATGATAGTAAGGACATATGTTTTCATAATGTCCGTCCTTCATCCTAAAGCCTCCTGGTATGGTACCAAGCTGTATAAATCCCAGTCTCTCGTATAAATGCCTTGCATGGATGTTGCTTTCCACAACTGCATTGAACTGAAGAACCCTGAAACCAAGCTCTTTACCCTTTTTAAGGCAGTCTTTTACCAGTTTTTCTCCAATATGACGGCCTCTGGCTTCTGAGGAAACTGCGTAACTGGCGTTACATATATGGCCGCATCTTCCTACATTGTTCGGATGCAGAATGTAAAGCCCGTATATCTTTCCGTCTTCCTCTGCCACCCCGGTATAACTCTGTGACGCAAAGAAATCCGCCCCACTTTCCATATTTAAGGCTTCTTCCTGCGGAAAAGCGACGCCTTCTTCTACTACTTCATTCCATATTCTGATAATGTCCCGTAAATCGGGATCTGTGTATTTTCTGATTATCATTTCTACCCCTCTAAGTTTATTTACGTCAGAACGTCAGTCTCTATTCTAATTCTTAATTCCAATACCTCAAAAGCATACTTTATTCTATCATATCTAATAACTGTCGTCTATAAAAAAAGAAGGGCCTTCCCGCCCTTCTTCTATTCCTGTTCACTTTAGCTTTATAAGGTGTTAAATAGATTCTCTATAACGGAAGCTGCAGCCTCGGGAGACGCCTTTTCAGACACAGTCTTATCTCTGGAGGTGATCTCCACTATCCCTTGTTTAAGATTTCGCGGGCTGACCACAGCTCTTAAAGGTACGCCCAAAAGATCCGCATCGGAGAACATGACACCGGCACTGACATCACGGTCGTCATAGATCACTTCCATACCCTTTGCTTCCAGTTCATTATAAAGACGGTCCGCTGCCTCCTTAACCTCCGGCTGATCCGCACGAACTGCACAGATGTGAACCTGCCAAGGTGCTATTGCTTTAGGCCAGATCGGTCCGTTTTCATCGTGATGAGCCTCACAGACGGATGCTGCAAGCCTGCCGACACCAATCCCGTAGCATCCCATGATCGGATACCGGATCTCGCCGTTTTGATCCGTATAGGTCATGTCCATCGACTTTGTATATTTGGTTCCAAGCTGGAAGATGTTTCCAACCTCTATTCCTCTCGAAATACGGATCGCAGGTTTTCCGCAGTGCGGACAGATTCCGTTCTCCATGATCTTGGCAAAATCATGATACTCCGCACCCGCGACATCACGATCCATATCAAGTCCCGTGTAGTGATAATCCACCTCGTTAGCACCGCATACAAGACCGGAAGCATTCTCAAGCGAACGGTCATAAAGTACCGTTACACCACTGCACAGACCCACCGGACCGATGAATCCGGCTTTGATCCCGCTTTCCTCGGTAATCTCTGCAGGATGGATCTCACATCCCAAGAAGTTTGTCAGTTTGGTTTCATTAACCTCGAGGTCACCGCGGATAAAGAGGATTACATAGGAATCATCCTTATTTCTCTGATAAACAACCACCTTACAGGACTTCTCAGGACTGCTGCCAACGAAGTTGCAGACTTCCTCTATCGTATGCATATCAGGTGTATGAACTTTGGTAAGATCAGCAGATACGTGCTCCTTTTCCTTTTCGATGATGCATTCAGCCGCTTCCATGTTTGCACTGTAGCCACACTCACTGCAGATAGCAATGGAATCCTCTCCAATAGGAGTAAGAAGCATAAACTCATGTGAAACGCTTCCTCCCATCATACCGGAATCCGAAGCTACCGAGATTACCTCCGGCACACCGACTCTCGCATAGATCCGCTCATATGCCTTATGACATTTTTCATAGTATTCCTCAAGGTCTTCCTGACTTGTGTGGAAGGAGTATGCATCCTTCATCGTAAACTCTCTTACGCGGATGAGCCCTGCACGGGGTCTGGCTTCATCGCGGAACTTTGTCTGGATCTGATATACCATGAACGGATACCTGGCATAGCTCTTCGCATAGTCCCGTACCAAATGCACTGCTGCCTCTTCATGCGTCATGCCGAGCACCAGAGGACTTCCGCTCCTGTCCTGAAACCGTGCCATTTCCGCACCGATGCTTTCGTATCGTCCTGATTCCTGCCAGATTGATGCCGGCATAACTACCGGAAACTGCACCTCCTGACCATCTATAGCATCCATCTCCTCACGGATGATCTGTTCTATCTTCCGTGTGATCCTTTTAAGCGGCATATACGAAGAAAAAATACCATTTGCCATAAGTTTAATATATCCGCCGCGTACCATCAAAGCATGGCTGTCAACAACGCAGTCGGACGGTCTTTCCTTAAACCGGTCACCAACAAGTTTCGCAAGTTTCATTCTAAAATCCTCCACATCATATTCGATTTGTCAACTGTGTTTTCTCGTAAGCTTCTCCCTGCTGCCGTCCGGACGCTGTATTACTACATTATCGAGATGATTACGCACATGGCTTCGCATAGCCTCTATATATGCCTTTCTTAATGCCTGCTGTTCTTCCTTCTCTGCCTCGGTCAGACCTTCATTTTTAGACTTGTGATGTAATTCGTTTATTCTCTGTATATCTTTTTCGGTTATCATTTCTTCTCCTCAATAATTCTATTAAAATTATTTCCTATTAGGCTTCCGGTCCGTATTTATGCATTCCCAGGTTTTCCCCGTTTTTTATCACAAGCAGCCGGGAAGTATTATACTCCCCGGCGCTCCATAATCTTTATTCCACAGGAAAACAGGCTTCCGTAACATATTCCTCAGGATTCTGTGTCTGTGACGGGCTTACATGATAGATATTGAACATAGGTCCGTTCATCTTATATCCGTTTGCTTTTATCCATGCTACTACAGTCGCATATGCCTCTCCCATCTGATCATAACTGCCTTTAACTATGCAGCTTGCTACCTTGACCGCAGGTAAAGTCTTAAACTTCACATGCTCTGTGTCCCGGTACTTACCCTTAACAGCCATAGATACTATGATCTCAACATTTTCCTCTTTGAATTCATCGTCAAGGAATTCCGCTATAGCATAGCAGGGGTCCGCAGGAATAAGCGGTTCTTTGCATTCTCCCATCATGCCCCAGGCCATTCCTTCATCTTCATAGTGCGGAATAACCATATGTACTGTAGCTGCGTACCTCTCAGGTATTGTTTTTACGTTAACATCGAAACTCATTTTTTGCTCCTTTCTCAGCCTCTTTCGGGCTGTATCCAGAAGCATCAGTTTATACTCCGTTTCTTTTGCCTCTTCTGCCAGTTCTTTTTGTCTTACGGACAGAAAGCTGTCGAGTTTTTCTTTGTCATCATATATCTCAAGGATACGCGTGATATCCGCCAGGGAAAATCCCATATCCTTTAAAGCGGTGATCCTTCCGATGACAAAAAGCTGGTCTTCACGATAATAACGATATCCTGTGAAATCATCGATCTCCGCAGGTTTAAGCAACCCGATATCGTCGTAGTGGCGAAGCATTCTGATGCTTACTCTGGATAGTTTTGAAAATTCTCCTATTTTCAGCATAAAATCTACCTCCATGGATGTTTTTTTCTGAGCTCACCACTACTATAATCCCTAACATAATGTGAGAGTCAATACCTTTTTTTATTTGTTAAAGAGTATAACAAACATCAATTCTTTCGTCAACTTTTAACCTGTTATAATATGTCCCACTTTCTTTAAATCTGCTTGAAATAAAATAAAGAAAATAGTATCATATATTTTGTAGTTTTTATCATAAGAGAGGTATCATACTTTGAGAATTATTAAAACAGCCGAAATCACACAGGCCGTAAAGAAAATGTGCATCGATGCAAATCTGTATCTGGCGGATGATATGAAAAACGCTCTGTATACTGCATGTGAGCGTGAAGAAAATGCTTTGGGAAAAAAGATACTTGGACAGCTTAAGGAAAATCTCGAGATAGCCGGTAACGAAAGTATCCCGATCTGTCAGGATACCGGTATGGCGGTGGTATTTGTCCGCTTAGGTCAGGATGTGCATATTGAAGGCGGCAGCTTTAACGAAGCTATAAATGAAGGTGTACGTCAGGGTTATACCGAAGGGTATTTAAGAAAGTCGGTAGTTAACGATCCTGTCATAAGAAAAAATACAGGGGATAATACTCCTGCCATCATACATGTTGAGATCGTGGACGGAGAAAGCCTTGAGATCACACTGGCTCCCAAGGGTTTCGGAAGTGAAAATATGAGCAGGGTATTTATGCTTAAGCCTGCGGACGGTATAGACGGTATAAAGAACGCAGTGCTCACTGCGGTTAAGGATGCGGGCCCCAATGCCTGTCCTCCCGTAGTAGTGGGCGTAGGTATAGGCGGAGACTTTGAAAAGAGTGCTCTGCTTGCAAAGAAAGCCCTCACCAATCAGCTTAATTCCGTACATTCTTATTTTGATGATGTACAGGGAGATAGCACTGCTAAGGATGTGATCCCGGATAATACATATCTGACTAAGCTGCAGAAGGATCTGTATACAGAGATCAACGATCTGGATATCGGACCCGGCGGTATGGGCGGAAAGTTCACTTGTCTCGGTATCAATATAGAAGTATATCCAACCCATATAGCAGGACTTCCTTTAGCAGTAAATATGTGCTGTCATGTAAACAGGCATGTAAAAGTCACTTTATAAAGTATAATATATATAAGAAAGAGAACGATATACACTATGGATTATAAGATAAACCTTCCTTTTACAGAGGAAGACATAATAAAAATAAAGGGCGGAGATGTCTTGTACCTTAACGGTACGGTATATTCGGCCAGAGATGCCGCACATAAGAGAATGTATGATGCCATCAACGAGTATCTGGAAAAGACCGGGAAAAAGCCTTCCGAGATAACCTCAGCCGAACTTTTCGAAAACGGAGTTACTCCCATAGATCTTAAGGGTACGGTACTTTACTACCTTGGCCCCACACCTGCAAAGCCCGGGCAGGTCATAGGATCTGCAGGTCCCACCACATCTTCCCGTATGGACAAATACACCCCTCTGCTTTTGGATCTGGGGCTGGCCGGTATGATAGGAAAAGGCAGACGAAGCGATGACGTAAAGGCCGCCATCAAAAGGAATAAAGCCGTATACATGGGTGCTACAGGCGGTGCCGGTGCACTCCTTTCAAAGTGTATAAAGAGCAGTACCGTCATAGCCTATGATGACCTCGGTACAGAAGCCATCCGCAAGATGGAGGTTGAAAACTTCCCTGTAACAGTACTTATAGACAGTGAAGGCGGCGCTTTCCGCGTATAACAGTGGTGAAGGTTTAAATTTTCCTTGACAAGCGTCTATTTCTTTGATAGAATAACACTTGCGTTGAAAAACGAAAAGAGAATACTGAACTTATGAGTTCGGAACCTGGAGAAGTACTCAAGAGGCCGAAGAGGCGCCCCTGCTAAGGGTGTAGGTCGTTTGCGCGGCGCGAGGGTTCAAATCCCTCCTTCTCCGTTATGAAGGAAAAAGCTGATACCACAAAGGTTTTCAGCTTTTTTTATTTTTTTGTCAGGTTTTTTGATATAAAATCGTCTATATTATGTAAGGATCCTTCAGCAAGACAAAAGAAAGGAGGCTGTATGGACAAACAAGAGTATATCCGGCTGGTTGAAAAGTACTATGAGGATATCAAAAGAGTAGCATTTGCCGGATGTAAAGACATGTATGATGCAGAAGACATAACCCAGACTGCATTCATGAAGCTTCTTAAAACTTCCGAAAGCTTTGAAGAAGATGAAAACATAAAAAAGTGGCTCATAAGAGTTGCCGTAAATGAATATAAATCTCTTTGGCGTAGTCCCTGGAAAAGCAAAGTTGACTATTATATACCAGAAAGAAAAACCGCAGGAAGCGGCAGGAATGAAGAAAGTGCCATGGTGGCGGACGCAGTACTAAAGCTTAAACAGAAGTACAGAGAAGTGATCCATCTTTACTATTATGAAGAGTATTCCGCAAAGGAGATCGGCGAAATGCTCGGAATATCGGAAAATACAGTCTTTAAAAGACTTCAAAGAGCAAGGGAAAACTTGAAAGAAAAACTTGTCGGAAATGAAAGAACTGAATATCAGGTAAGCCGGGAGGCTTTATGAAGAACCGGGCATTTTTTAAGGAGGATGCATATTTATGGACGAAAACAGATTTAAAACAGATTACAGAGAGGCTATGGACAGCATAACCGTCTCGGATGAAGAAAAAGCAAGAGTTATCGGTATGTATGAAGGTAGCAGTAATAAGATCGAAGACATAAGCAGGACAGGCAGGCGCGGATTGTCAAAGGTAGCGGTAGCACTTATAGCCTTAGCCGGTGTACTGACGCTTAGCGGCGGAGTAGCATGGGCCATGACAAATTCAGCGTTAAAGGATTTCTTCTTTAAGAACAGCAGCGAAGAATTTGAAAATGTTTATACCCCGGTCATGGCTGAATATGACCTCGGAAACGTTAAAGCCGTATATGAAGGCTCAATATATGATAAATCTACCGAAACCGGTTATCTCAGCTTCAGCTTTTTGGATAATGAAGGAAATCTTATAGATCTGCATAACTTAAATGAAGTTAGATATATCGATGACAACAAGTACACTAATGATAATATGTTATCATTTAATACATTTACCGAAGGTCTTAAGCTCGGAGATGACAGGTTTTATCTTGTATTATTGAATCTTGATTCCTGTCATACTATTTTAGATGATAATAACTTATTTATAAGGTTTGACCGAACCTATGTACCGGAGGACAATAAGCCATTCGGTTTTGTTGTTTTAAATGCAGAACAATTTGAAAGCTTAAAGGCTGAGGTAGCTCAGTTAGATCCCGATGCAATATTTGCATATACTTATGATCCCGTAACAGATACCGTCACAAGCAATTTCGACAAGACCGCTATAGTTCCCCAGGTTTTAGAGATACTTGAAAAGTATAATATTTATGAAGTTGAATGCATAGATACACCTGCACAGGAAATAACAGTAGAGAATATGAAGATTAAAGTCGGCAGGACTGACATATCGCTTATATATAATGTTAATAACTGCGAGATCGATGCATTTACCCTCATAAGAGAAAACGGTACAAGAATAGACTTCACCAAAGAAGAATATACCATTGGTTATAATAGCGCGACTACCGAAGAAACTATCGGTAATATGTGGACTGTTTCAGGAATTGATTCCAACGGAAGGTTCGGCGGAGGTTTCCAGGAAAAAGACGGAGAATCAACACTTACCTACAACTTCGGATTTATCCTTGGACTTGACGAAAAAGTTAAGATTGAAGTAAATGGGGATATCTATAAGTAAAACCGGTTTTGATCAAACCGATCGAAATGCGTGAACAGGCGCAAATAGGAAAAAGTCCTTAGATCTGTCAGATCTAAGGACTTTTTTTTTATATTTTTATTCTTCTGTATTCAAATCTTCCGGCTCTTCAGGGACTTCTTCGTCTTCCGGTTCATCCGGGAAGTTTTCGATCGCATCTTCGACATAGGTTACAGGTTCCATATCGATATCTGCGTCATTTTCAGTCTCTTTAACTCTGGCAAAGCTTGCCACGAAGACATCCTTATTTGCATCGATACTGATCAGTTTAACACCGGTAGTATTTCTTCCGATCACACTGATATCTGCTACGCTGAGTCTTATGGTAGTACCGGTATTGGTCATCATGATGATCTCACCGCTCTCACGGTTAAGTACCTTAGCACCTACCAAGTTACCGCTCTTCTCGACTATCTTGTAGCATCTTACACCCTTACCGCCACGATGCTGAGCACTGAACTCGGATATAGGAGTAAGCTTTCCGTAACCAAACTCGGATACAGTGAGCAGGTATTCACCCTGGTTGTCAAGCTGCATAGCTACAACCTCGTCCGTATCCTCAAGGTTCATACCTATTACACCGATGGACTGACGGCCTGTGATCCTTACATCATGCTCATAGAACCTGATACACTGTCCGTACTTGGAGATAAGGAATACATTGCTCTTATCATCCGTGCACTTAACACCAATAAGTTCGTCATCATCTCTGAGTGATATAGCGATAAGTCCGCCCTTGCGGATATTTGCATATTCTGAAAGTCTGGTCTTCTTGATGATACCGTTCTTTGTAGCCATGAGAAGGAAGCTGTCGAAGTCGTAGCCTCGTACTGTTATGGTAGCGGTTATCTTCTCTTCTCCGGTGATCTGGAGCAGGTTGACTATCGCAGTACCTCTCGAGGTTCTTGAGCTCTCGGGGATCTCATATGCTTTAAGACGGAATACACGGCCTTTGTTTGTAAAGAACATGATATAGTGATGATTTGTTGTCATGAAGAGGTCTTCAATATAATCATCCTCCAAGGTCTGCATACCCTTGATGCCCTTGCCGCCACGATGCTGATTCTTGAAGTTATCAAGTGTCATACGCTTGATATAGCCCTTCTTGGTCATAGCGATAACGGTATCCTCATCGGGGATGATATCCTCCATGGAGATATCATACTCATCAAAGCCGATGGAAGTACGTCTCGGATCCCTGTATTTGGAACCGATGGCTTCAACTTCATCCCTTACTACTCCGAGCAGTATCTTTTCATCGCCGAGGATCGCCTTGTATTCCTTGATCTTTTCCATTAGATCCGCATACTCGGCTTCAAGCTTTTCTCTTTCCAAACCGGTCAGCTGTCTTAACCTCATATCTACAATGGCCTGAGCCTGAGGATCGTCAAATCCGAATGTAGCCATGAGTTTTTCTTTTGCATCTGCCGCACTCTTGGAAGCTCTAATGATGGCGATGATCTCGTCGATAACATCGAGTGCTTTAAGTAATCCTTCCTTGATATGTGCGGATTCTTCCGCTTTTGCAAGGTCATATCTGGTACGCCTCGAAACAACTTCTTCCTGATGCTTGATATAAAGCTTTAATATATCGATCATCGAAAGAACCTTCGGCTCGCCGTCCACTAATGCCAGCATATTGATACCGAAGCTGTCCTGAAGCTGTGTATGTTTATATAAAAGATTTAAGATAACGGTAGGATTTGCATCACGACGGAGCTCTATACATACTCTCATACCGTCACGGTTTGATTCGTCACGGATCTCGGTGATGCCGTCCACTTTTTTATCTTTTACAAGCTCTGCTATCTTTTGGATAAGTCTTGCCTTGTTTACCAGATAAGGAAGCTCAGTAACTACTATACGGTTCTTGCCGTTGGCCATGGGCTCTATATCAGTGACCGCACGTACTCTGACCTTACCTCTGCCGGTCCTGTATGCTTCTTCTATACCTCTGGTACCGAGTATCATGGCACCTGTAGGGAAGTCAGGTCCCTTTATGATCTTCATGATCTCTTCGATGGAGGTTTCCCTGTCTTCGTTTATCCTGTTGTTGATGATAGCTGCTACAGCATCGATGACCTCTCCTGCATTGTGAGGAGGGATATTGGTAGCCATACCTACAGCGATACCGGTGGTACCGTTGATAAGCAGGTTGGGTACACGTGAAGGAAGTACCGTAGGCTCTTTTTCCGTCTCATCAAAGTTCGGGATCATATCTACGGTATCTTTGTTGATATCCGACAGCATCTCAACAGCTATCTTACTGAGTCTCGCCTCAGTGTATCGCATCGCAGCCGCTCCGTCGCCGTCCACAGAACCGAAGTTTCCGTGACCGTCAACTAACGGATATCTTGTAGACCATTCCTGGGCAAGGTTAACCAAAGCTCCGTATATGGAACTGTCACCGTGAGGATGGTATTTACCCATGGTATCGCCGACGATACGGGCACATTTTCTGTGAGGCTTGTCGGGCCAGTTGGCAAGCTCTGCCATAGCGAAAAGGATACGCCTCTGAACAGGCTTTAATCCGTCTCGCACATCGGGCAGCGCACGCGCTGCGATAACCGACATCGCATAGTCTATATAGGAGGTCTCCATGGTATCTTTCAGATCCACGTTTTTGACCTGGTCGTAATTGATTTCGTCCATTTTATGTCTCCGTATGTATTTATGGTTTTCCACCTCATCAGTCTGCTTCGCAGACAGCTTCCCCTCAAGGGGAAGCCTTAGTATTGGTATCCTTTAGCCTTCCCCTCGAGGGGAAGGTGGCACGGAGTGCCGGATGAGGTGTTATGTAATATCAAGATTTGTTACGAACTTGGCGTTTGCCTCGATGAACTCACGTCTGGGCTCTACATTGTCTCCCATCAGGGTATTGAATGTGATGTTGAGTTCGGCGATGTTATCCTCGTCCATATCCACCTTCTTTAATACTCTGCTGGAAGGATCCATAGTGGTCTCCCATAATTGATCTGCATCCATCTCACCAAGACCTTTGTATCGCTGAACTTTATTACTGCTGTCACGTCCTATCTGGACCATGATGTTATTCAGCTGTTCATCGCTGTAAGCATACCATACGTTCTTGTTTTTCTCGATCTTATAAAGAGGCGGCTGTGCCAGATATACATGTCCCTGTTTGATAAGCTCGGGCATAAACCTGTACAGGAATGTGAGCATCAGGGTACTGATATGAGCGCCGTCCACGTCGGCATCGGTCATGATGATGATCTTGTTGTATCTGAGTTTACTCAGATCAAAGTCTTCCGAGATACCGGTACCGAATGCGGTGATCATGGATCTTATCTCTTCATTTCCGAGTATTTTATCAAGTCTTGCTTTTTCTACGTTAAGGATCTTACCACGGAGAGGAAGGATAGCCTGTGTAGCTCTGTCTCTGGCAGTCTTGGCTGAACCGCCCGCGGAATCTCCCTCGACTATGAATATCTCGCAGTTCTCGGGATTCTTATCCGAACAGTCTGCAAGCTTTCCGGGCAGGCTCATGCCTTCTAATGCTGTCTTTCTTCTGGTAAGATCTCTTGCTTTTCTTGCAGCATCTCTTGCACGCTGTGCAAGAACTGCCTTTTCGATAATGTTCTTTGCTACAGAAGGATTCTGCTCTAAGAAGTAGGTAAGCTTTTCACTGACGATAGCATCTACCGCACCACGGGCTTCGGAATTACCGAGTTTCTGCTTGGTCTGACCTTCAAACTGGGGATCTGGAAGCTTTATGCTTATGATAGCTGCCAGACCCTCTCTTAAGTCCTCTCCGGAGAGATTATCCTCGTTCTCCTTTAAGAGCTTCATATTTCTGGCATAGTCATTAAAGGTTTTGGTAAGTGCGTTCTTAAATCCTGTATAATGTGTACCGCCTTCGGGTGTGGTGATGTTATTAACGAAGCTGTAGCAGTTCTCATTGTATGCATCGTTATGCTGCATAGCTACTTCTACGTATACATCGCCCTTCTGGCCTTCGCAGTAGATTATCTCGGGATAAAGCACGTTCTGGTTTTTATTTAAATACTGAACATACTCGGAAATACCGCCCTCATAATGGAAGGTCTTTTCCTTCTCCTGGCCTTCTCTTGCGTCCTTAAGGATGATCTTAAGGCCCTTGGTAAGGAATGCCATCTCACGGAGTCTCTGCTTTAATACTTCAAAATCAAATACTGTCTCTTCAAATATGGTCTCATCGGGAAGGAAGGTAACGGTAGAACCGTGTCTGTCACTTTCACCGATCTCTTTAAGTCTTTCTAATGGCTTACCGTATTCATATCTCTGGAAATACTTCTTGCCGTTTTTCTCAACCACTACTTCAAGCCATTTTGAAAGCGCGTTAACAACAGACGCACCAACACCGTGAAGTCCGCCGGATACCTTATATCCTCCACCGCCGAATTTTCCGCCGGCATGAAGTATGGTAAATACAACTTCTACAGAGGAAATACCTTTTTTCTTATTGATCTCGACAGGGATACCACGTCCGTCATCCACTACCGTTACGGAATTATCCTGGTTGATGGTAACGACTATTTCTTTACATACTCCTGCCAAAGCTTCATCCACGGCATTATCCACTATCTCATATACCAGATGATGAAGTCCTCTGGCTGAAGTACTTCCGATGTACATACCGGGTCTTTTTCTTACAGCCTCTAAGCCTTCAAGTATCTGGATCTGATCGGCACCGTAATTCTGGATCGCTCCGTTTACTTCGGTACCTTCAGCTTCAGCGCCGTTTACCTGAATATCATTATCTTTTAAGATATCGTCCATTATTTCCTCCATATATAATATCCTAAATAGCTTTCAACTATTTGGATGACCATTTTCTTTACTCTTCAGTTACTACTCCGGAGGTTACTTTATAAACCTTGTCGTATTTTATCCTCTGTTTTATAAACTCTTCGAGTCCGGTACATGTTATGATAGTCTGTACACCGCTTATATTTTCAAGAAGCCTGGTCTGTCTGTTCCTGTCAAGCTCAGAAAGAACATCGTCTAAGAGAAGTACAGGATTTTTATGGGTTTTCTGTTTTACAAGCTCTATCTCTGCCAGCTTCAAGGTTAGTGCAGATGTCCTCTGCTGCCCCTGAGAACCGAACTTCTTTGCATCTTCCCCGTTCACTATGAAAAGTATATCGTCACGATGAGGTCCTGTGCAGGTCATCTTTAGATAGATATCTTTTTCATGTGATGATAACAGACTGCTTCTAAATTCTTCTTTTGTGGCACTGGGAAGATATCTGACTTCCAGTTGTTCCCTGCCTTCTGTAAGAATACCGTGTAATCTTGAAGCTATCCCGCTTATCTCTTCTATAAACTTGCTTCTTTTTTCTATCAGGTACTCTCCGAAGGTTATAAGCTGCTCATCCCAGACACTTAATGTACTTTTAAGTTCGGGATTAAAAGCTATCTGTTTAAGCAGATTGTTTCTTTGATCGAGAGCCCTGTTGTATCCTGTATAATTGTGTAAATAAAGCTTATCCAGCTGGCACAGCTCCATGTCACAGAATCTTCTTCTCTCCGAAGGTCCCTCTTTTATGATACAGAGGTCGTCCGGTGAAAAAGATATGATATTCATGAATCCATACAGCTCGGCTGCTTTTCTGATGGGGATACCGTCGATGGCCACACCTTTTGACTTACTGTTTTTAAGGTGCATATCTATCCTTCTTTCTATGTCCCCGTCCTCTACCGTCATCCTGATATGGGCTTCGGATTCGCCAAACTTTATCATTTCCTTATCCTTGCTGCCCTTTTGGGATTTGGTGGTGGATGCTACATAGAGAGCTTCAAGTACGTTGGTCTTTCCCTGCGCATTATCCCCGTATAAAATAGTCACATTCGGACTGAAATTAATATTCAGTTTTTCATAATTTCTAAAATTACTTAATTCCAGTGATCTGATAATCATTAACTTAAGCCTGTTTTGATATGACTTCTATTTCTGTATTATTTACCGTAAAGGTATCTCCGTTATAAAGCTTTCTGCCACGACGCAGTTCTGTTTCTCCGTTTACCTTTACTTTTCCGTCTTCTATCATGAATTTGGCATCAACTCCGGTATCGGCCTCTCCACAGAGTTTCAAAGCCTGACCCAGTTTGATGAATTCATCTTTTATGGTTATATTTTTTTTCATATGTTATTCCTTAGTCCGGATTAAAGTTAAGAGGAAGGATCAGATACATATATGTCTCGTCCTTATCCTTGATGATACAAGGGGATTTGATATTCATAAGATAGATATCGATATCCTCATCATCTATAACCTTAAGTGCATCAAGAAGGAACTTGGGATTGAAGGCTATAAGTATATCATTTCCGTCTTTCTCGATATCAACCTTATCCTCATAATTACCGGCCTGTGTCTTTATCTTTACATCTACAACATTATTTGAGAAGTTGAATATAAGAGGCTTTCTGTCACTTTCCTTAATAAGGAGTGATGCTCTTTCGATACATTCACTGAGTTTTTTCTTGTTGATATGTATCTTGGTCTCAAAATCACCGGATAACATATTGTCAACCAAGTAATATTCGCCTTCGATAAGTCTGGAAAGAACTATGGTATCCTCCATCTCAAAGAGAACATGATTGGAGCTGAAGTAAATCTTTACCTTGTCATTTACATCACCGGTAACTATCTTTACAAGTTCGTTAAGTGTTTTTCCGGGGATGATGACCTTACGGTCGCCATATTCAGCATCAAGTTCTACATTCCTGAGTGAGATCCTGTGTCCGTCAAGAGCTACCAGGCGCATCTTCTTGCCTTTGATCTCCAATAATTCACCGGTCATGATCTTCATGGCTTCTGTTTCGCTGCCTATGGAGAATACGGTCTGTCTGATCATATTTCTGAGTGTGAACTGAGATACTACCGCAAATTTATCTTTTTCTATCTTAGGAAGATCCGGATAATCGGAAGCATTCCTTACAGGGATATCATAGTTACAGTTCTCACATCTTATATTTATATTGCTGTCATCTGAAGTAAGTACCACATCATTGTCCGGAAGATTTCTGATGATATCTGAGAATGTCTTTGCACTTACTACTACATCTCCTTCTTCTGCTATATCTCCCTGTACGACAGTCTCAATACCTAAGGACATATCATTTCCTATAAGGATGATCTTACCGTTATGTACCTTGATCTTGATACAGTCGAGTATCTCCATGGTAGTCTTGGAAGGTACGGCTTTAAGTACGATGTTAACTCCGTTTATCAACTTGCTCTGTTCACAGATGATCTTCATTTTATCTCCTCCGAAAAAATGCTTATATTATTTAAAAATATTGTCTAGTAGTAGTAGGGGGTGTTGTTATGTTGTTAAGTACCTTAAACCCCTGAAAATACTTGAATGTATGAATTGATAGATTGTTAGGAAAAATTGATAGATCCGGGATCGTTTTCAGGTGTTACCCGGTAATGTATGACCTGGATCAAGGTTATAAAACCGTATCAACAGCTTATCAACATACATTATGTTAATAATTATCTCATATCCGGATTTATCTTATTAATAAGTACTTTTATGGTCTCATCCAGCTCATGATCGTTTTTGCGAAGATCTTTGATCTTCTTTACATTGTAGATAACGGTTGAATGATCCTTATTGAATGCTTCACCGATACGTGAGATGTTGCAGTCGGTATATTCACTCGTAAGATACATGGCTATCTGTCTCGGAAGAGCTATGGCCTTATCTTTTTTAAGTGAGAGGATATCCGAAGCACTGATGTGGTAATGCTCAGCCACAACCTCTATTATGAAGCCCGGTGTAATGGACTTTTTCTGGTTGGGTGTGACCACATCACGCAGTGCGTACTCTGCAAGCTCTTTAGTAGCAGGCATTCTTTGTATTTTTGCAAGAGCGATTACTTTGGTAAGGGCTCCTTCAAGAGTTCTTATGTTGGAATTGATATTTTCAGCCATGTAAGATATTACTTCATCATCTATGGCTATGTTGGCACCTTCGTTTTGCTTTAAGTCTATCTTCTTTTGAAGGATGGCCACCTTTGTCTCGTAGTCGGGTGAAGTAAGATCAACTATGATGCCCCAGCCGAATCTTGACTTCCATCTCTCATCAAGAGTGGTAAAATCCTTCGGTGGTTTATCAGAGGTGATGACTATCTGTTTTTTGGCTTCATATAAGGCGTTAAAGGTGTAGAAGAACTCCTCCTGAGTTCTGTCCTTTCCTATTATAAACTGTATATCATCTATAAGTAGTACATCTATGTTACGATACTTTTCTCTGAATGCAGCCGGAGACATGTTACCGGTTCTGATGGAATCAATAAGTTCGTTGGTAAATGTATCGCTTGTTACGTACATAACCTTCTTATCAGGGTCGTTTTCCAAAATAAAATGACCTATTGACTGCATAAGATGGGTTTTTCCGAGTCCCGAATCTCCGTAAATATACAGAGGATTATAGATATCCCCTGGAGCTTCAGCTGCTTTAAGTGCGGTAGCATGAGCCAGCTGGTTGTTTTTACTTACAACAAAGTTATCAAAAGTATAATCGGGATTAAGGGGAAGCCCCTGATTCTGAGGTGACTTGGCCGAAACCTCCTGATGGAAGTGAACTGCCGGTTCGTTATCAGTCTCGAACTTTATCTCATACTCCGTATCGGTGATCTCCTGAATGGCAGTCTGTATAAACATACCGTATTTTGTACGGATATGCGAAAAATTGGATGTGATATTGCTGTCATCGGAAGTAATATAGACGATATTGTCTTCTACTCTCTTAACGTAAAGCTTACTTATCCAGGTAATAAAGGAAACCTTTGATATTCCGTATTCAGTTTTTATAAATTCCAAAATCTCTTCCCATTTTTCCTGAACAATGTTTTTCACGACGCTTTTACAGCCTTTATCAGGCATCCTTTCACATATTGAAGAAAAAAAACCACCAATAAATATTATACATTAAAATTTCTATTTTTTCAAGAAAAAAAGAAAAAATTACTTGACTATTGAAGAATAAAATAATATAATAATGTGGCTGTTATTTCGGATATTTGTAAGTTTATATAAAGGAGGTGTATTTGGAATGAAGATGACTTTCCAGCCCAAGAAGAGACAGAGAGCCGTTGAGCACGGTTTCAGAAAGAGAATGAGCACCAGAAACGGCCGTAAGGTTTTGGCAGCTAGAAGAGCAAAAGGAAGACATAAACTTTCAGCTTAGGTCGCATTTATATGTGACCTTTTTTAAAATGTGATTTAGATGAATATTTTACATTTAAAAAAGAACGTCGAGTTTCAAAATGTATACAAAAACGGCAAAAGCTTTGCTAACAGATGCTTTGTAATGTATGTAATAAAAAATGAATTATCCGAAAACAGATTAGGCATATCTGTAAGCAAAAAGGTCGGAAACAGTGTCGTAAGACACAGGATTACCCGTCTGGTCCGAGAAGTTATGAGACTTAAGGGCCAAGTGTTCAATAGTGGTTTGGACATAGTGGTAACAGCAAGAACAGGAGCAGTTGGTATTAAATACAGCGACGCCGAAAAAGCGATATTACATTTGGGAAGATTACATCGCATAGTTATATCGGAAGAATCTTAGATATGAAATATATTTTTATAGGCCTGATAAAATTTTACAGAAAATTTTTATCTCCGTTAAAGAAAAAATCGTGCTGCATATATATTCCTACGTGCAGTCAGTATGCTTTGGAAGCATTTCAGAAATACGGAGCTTTTAAAGGCCTGCGTCTGTCTGTAAAAAGAATTTTGAGATGTCATCCCATGGCCAAGGGAGGCTTTGATCCTGTTCCATAAGATATAGTAGCAAAACCGGCTTACTATAATCCGCATTTAGTGAATGTCACAAACGGTTAGTGGCAGAATGTGAGGACGATAAGTTGCAGATGGTATTTTTAACTCAGGTAGACGGAATACTCGGTCCCATCGCCTGGGTACTCGGAAAGATACTTAACGCTATATATAATTTTATTTCACTGTTCGGTATTGAAAATATAGCATTATGTATCGTTATTTTTACGTTTGTAGTAAAAATGCTTATGCTTCCGCTGACCATAAAGCAGCAGAAGTTTACAAAGCTTCAGGCAAAGATGAGTCCGGAGCTTACAAAGATCCAGCAAAAGTATAAAGGCAAGAATGACGAGGAGTCTCTCCGCCGTCAGCGTGCCGAAACCCAGGAAGTATATGCAAAATACGGTGCAAGCCCTATGGGCGGATGTCTGCCGCTGCTTATCTCACTTCCTATCATGTTCGCATTGTACAGGGTTATATATGCAATACCCGCATATGTAACCGATATCGGCGAGTTATATGGTTCAATAGCCGATAAGATCCAGAAAGCACCTGAGTTTATAAACATATACAAGGATTCACTTGTAGAGTTTATGACAGCGAACGGCTTGACGATCACCAGACCTTCGGGATGTAGTTCCGAGGTTATCAACATTGCCCAGTTTGTTGAGGTGCCCAGAGAGAATCTGATCGATCTTTTCTCTAAGTTCAACAAGGAAAACTGGAATACTTTCTTAAATGTTCAGACTATCAATTATACAGTGTTGGACGATGCTAAGGAAGAGATTGCGAAAGTATACCAGAATATCTTCTGTCAAAAAGGTCTGGCAGGAATGAGCGTAACTGTAGACGGTGTTTCGATGACCATCAGCGAAGTACGCGATAAGATCCTTTCGGTTAACAGTTTATTCGGACTTAACATCTTAGACAGACCCGAACTTAAGAGCATTTCAGTAATAATCCCCGCTCTGGCTGTAATTACACAGTATATCCAGGGCAAGCTCCAGACAGCTATCAGCTCCGCTAAGAAGGCAAGTGACGATCCCGCACAGCAGACTACCAAGATGATGTCGACCATCATGCCCATCATGTCAGGTATTTTCTGTCTCATGCTTCCTATCGGTGTAGGCGTATACTGGATCGCATCTGCAGTATTTACCATCATCCAGACATTATTCATCAACAAGTATCTTGAAAAAGTAAGTGTCGATGATATGGTAGAGCAGAACAAGGAAAAGAACATCAAGCGTCAGGAAAAGCTTGGAGTTACCTACAACAACAAGATGGCAGAAGTAGCTAAGACCAAGGGTACAAGCTACGTGAACAATGCCGCAAACGATACATACGATAATACCGGATACAAGAAGAATTCAAAGCAGAAGTCCAAGAAGCCCGGTTCCGATTATCAGAGAAGCAATGTATCATACAGTGCAGGAAGTATCGCAGCAAACGCAAACCTCCTTGCAAGAGGCAACGCTCCCAAGAAGGAAGTGCCTGTAATAACAGATAATTCCGCAAAAGCAGAAGAAAACGACAATCAAAGGAAAGATGAAGAATAATGGAAGAGAGTAGAGAATTTACAGGGAAGAACGTAGAAGAAGCGTTATCTTCTGCTCTTTCCGAATTAAATGTCACAATAGACCAGATAGAATACGAAGTAGTAGAAAAAGAAAGCAACGGATTTTTAGGATTATTCAACAACAAGCCCGCAAAGATAATCGTAAAGCTTAAGAAGAAGGATATCTGTTCGGTAGCTACAGGATTCATCAACGAAGTTCTTTCGGCAATGGGCGTAAAGGCTGATGTAAAGGCAAGCCTTACAGAGTCAAATGACGAGATCGATATCGACCTTGAAGGCGACGAGATGGGCGTGCTCATCGGAAAAAGAGGAGCTACACTTGATTCACTCCAGTATCTTACAAGCCTGGTAGTAAACAAGGAAAGCGACAGCTACATCAAGGTAAAGATGGATACCGAGAATTACCGTGCAAGACGTAAGGAAACGTTAGAGAACCTCGCAAAGAACATCGCAAGCAAGGTAAAGAAGACAAGACATAATGTTTCCTTAGAGCCAATGAATCCTTACGAGAGAAGGATCATCCACTCCTGTCTCCAGGGCGATGCATATGTTGAGACACACAGTGAGGGCGAGGAGCCTTTCAGAAAGGTAATCGTTACCTTAAAGAAGGGCGTATATATCCCGGACAAGAAGTTCCGCGGAAGAAAACAGTTTGGTACAAATAATAACAAAAAGAAGATCAGCAGCAGCCGTGAATTCCATAAAAAATACGGTGCAGATACAAAGGATTACAGTACCGATTATAAAAAAGATTATGCAGAATACTTAGAGTCAAAGGCTGCAGCAAAAGCAGCTGCTGAAAGAGGAGAAAATGTATAACTAGTGGGGCTGCCGCAAATGCGGCGGCCTTTTTTATGGCAGACTAGTTGACGGGCTCTGTCCGGGCAGCATCCCGGACACAAGTGTCAAACAATGGCTACTCCATTTTGCTTTGCAAAACGGAGCCGTGGCACCAGGACTCCGTCAGTCGCGTTGCGACTGACACCTCGTGCCGTTAGGCATTTCGCATCGGGAGCATACCCGTCACGAGCCCTGGTTAAGAATCTGTAATAAAAGCAGGGCACCGCATAAGCGGTGGGATATGGAAAAAAGTAACGGGCTCTGTATAAATAAGATAGGACCGCCGCATATGCGGTGGGTTATGAAGAAAAAAGAAAGGGTCATGATGTCAGATAAGTTTAATGACGATACGATAGCCGCCATATGTACCGGACTTACGGGGTCGGGTATCAACATTATCCGTATAAGCGGAGAAAATGCCTTTGCGATAGCCGATGATATTTTTGTTGGTAAGTCAGGGAAGAAAATCTCTGAGATGAGCAATTTTTCGGTAAATTACGGATTTATTGTTGATAAGAATGATAGTGTTGATAATGTGGATAACCCTGCAGTGGAGACCGTTGATGAGGTACTTCTTTTAAAGATGCAGGCACCGCATTCTTATACTAAAGAAGATGTAATAGAGATAGACTGCCATGGCGGCATCATGGTCACAAAAAAGATCCTCGGTATAGTACTTAAATGCGGAGCTCGTCTGGCAGAGCCGGGCGAGTTTACCAAGAGAGCTTTCTTAAACGGAAGGATAGACCTCTCCCAGGCGGAAGCTGTTATAGATATCATCAATGCAAAGAGTAACCTTGCTCTTAAAAATTCGGTTAAGCAGTTAAAGGGAAGCGTTAAGGATAAGATCATTGAGATCAGAGAAAAGCTCATATCAAAGACTGCATATATTGAGGCGGCGCTGGACGATCCGGAACATATAAGTCTTGAAGGATTTACGGATGAAGCGTTAGGTGATTTTGAGGATATAGCTAAAAGCTTAAAGAAACTAGTGGATTCTTCTGATGAAGGAAGACTTATAAATGAAGGTATAAATACCTGTATACTGGGGCTTCCGAATGCCGGAAAATCATCGTTGCTCAACGCTCTTCTTGATGAAGAAAGAGCTATTGTTACGGATATAGCGGGCACCACAAGGGATGTATTGAAGGAAACCGTGGTGTTTGAAGATGTGGTATTAAATATCATAGATACCGCGGGCATCAGAGACACCGGGGACGTGATAGAAAAAATCGGTGTGGACAGAGCAAAAAAGGAAGCTGAAAATGCCGATCTCATACTTTACATAGTGGACCTGAATGAAGGCCTTAATGAAAAGGACAAAGAGATCTTAGAAGAAATAAAAGACAAAAAGACAATTGTAGTATATAATAAAAGTGATCTTTTACAAAACAAGCAGGACCTTCCGGAAGAAGGAAAAGATGAGCCGGGTACAGGAAATGAAATAGCACATATTACTCTCTCATCCAAAACCGGAGAAGGTATAGAAGATCTCAAAAATACGATAAAAACACTATTCTACAACGGTAGTATAAATAACAGCGAAGATGTCATCATAACCAATGAAAGACATCGTGAGCTACTGATAAAGGCATTAAAGTCCGTACAAAATGTTATAAACGGAATCAAAGATAACGTAAGTGAAGATTTCCTGACAATAGATCTGATGGATGCATATGAGTCACTCGGAAGCATCATCGGAGAAAGTGTTGAGGATGATCTGGCTGACAGGATATTCAAAGATTTTTGTATGGGAAAATGATATAGAGAATAAAGATAATTAAACTAAAAGGGAACAAGATATGCAGTACGAAGATTATGATGTGGCGGTCATAGGTGCGGGACATGCCGGATGCGAAGCGGCTCTCGCATGTGCCAGACTGGGATTTAAGACCATAGTGTTTACCGTAAGTGTGGACAGTATTGCCATGATGCCGTGTAATCCTAATATAGGAGGTACATCCAAGGGACATCTGGTCCGCGAAGTAGACGCCTTGGGCGGTGAAATGGGAAAAAACATCGACAGGACATTTATCCAGTCCAAGATGTTAAATACTTCCAAGGGTCCCGCGGTACATTCATTACGTGCACAGGCTGATAAAAAAGAATACTCCGCATCGATGAGGAAAATATTAGAGAATACGGATAACCTTACAGTGCGTCAGGACGAGGTATCGGAGATATTGACCGAAGAAATAGAAGCTGTTTCTTCCTATAATAATAAGAAGGAATCCGGTTATGTGATAAAGGTCACCGGCGTAAAAACCACAGCTGACAATATCTATCCCTGCAAGGCAGCCATCATATGTACCGGCGTATATCTCAAGGCCAGATGTATATACGGTGAGGTAAGCAAGTATACCGGACCCAACGGACTTCCGGCTGCCAATAATCTTACGGCTTCTCTTATCAACCTCGGTATAGAGGTAAGACGATTTAAAACAGGTACTCCAGCAAGAATAGATAAAAGAAGTATCGATTTTTCCAAGATGGAGGAACAGTTCGGAGATGAGAAGATAGTGCCGTTCTCATTTGAAAACACATCCGAGGAACTGGCCAGGGATCAGGTATCATGTTGGCTTACATATACCAATGAGGATACACATAAGATCATCAGGGAAAACATCGACCGCTCTCCTCTCTTCTCCGGCGCCATAGAAGGAGTCGGACCCAGGTACTGCCCTTCCATAGAAGATAAGGTAATGCGTTTTGCGGATAAAGACAGACATCAGGTATTTATAGAGCCGGAGGGAAATTATACCAATGAAATGTACATATCCGGAATGTCAAGCAGTCTGCCGGAGGATGTCCAGTATAAAATGTACCGTTCTGTCCCCGGACTTGAGAATGCGAAGATAGTAAGAAATGCATATGCCATCGAGTATGACTGTATAAATGCTACCGAGCTCTACCCTACTCTCGAGTTTAAAAATATCAGTGGACTGTACAGTGCCGGACAGAGTAACGGTAGTTCGGGTTACGAAGAAGCTGCTGCTCAGGGTATAATAGCTGGCATCAATGCAGCATTGAAGCTGAAAGGTGAGGAGCCTTTGGTACTTGATCGCTCGGACGGATATATCGGTGTACTTATAGATGATCTGGTTACAAAGGAAACACAGGAACCGTACAGAATGATGACTTCCCGTGCAGAGTACAGATTACTGCTTCGCCAGGATAATGCAGATCTGCGTTTATCAAAATACGGATACCGCGTGGGACTGCTAAGTCGTGAACGCTACGAGAAGACTGTAGAAAAGCAGCGTATAATAGACGCCGAGATCGAAAGACTTAAAAATACCAGTGTCGGGACAAGTGAAAATGTACTGTCACTGCTCCGAGAACTGAACAGTACGGAACTTACATCGGGTATTACTCTGGCCGAGCTGATACGGAGACCTGAGCTTACTTACGCGCTCATCGCTCCTATAGATAAAAACAGACCTGAGATAGATGAGACTATAGCAGATCAGATAAATATCGAACTAAAATATGAAGGTTATATCAGCCGACAGATAAAGCAGGTTGAGCAATACAAGAAACTGGAAAAGAAAAAGATACCGGCTGATTTTGATTATGATAAGGTACCTTCCCTTCGTATAGAAGCCAGACAGAAGTTAAAGAAGATCCGTCCGGTATCCATCGGACAGGCTTCACGTATATCAGGAGTATCACCTGCCGATATAAATGTATTGGTAGTATTCATGAAACTGTAATACGAAGTAACTGAGATCTATAAAAGTAAAGGATCTTTATAATGGAGTATATTGTGGATCAGGATAAAAGTACTTATATAAAAACACAATTTGAAAAATCAATAGGACTTATACCGGACGATATCCAGGTGGGTCAACTGATAAAGTTCTATGACATGACCGTGGAAAAGAATAAAGTGATGAACTTGACAGCCATCACCGAATTTGAAGAGTTCGTCATGAAACATTATGTGGATAGTATAGCCATAATAAAAGTGATGGATCTGAAGGATAAATCCTACTCTCTCATCGATATAGGTACCGGCGCAGGATTCCCCGGGATCCCGTTAAAGATAATGTTCCCGAAACTGAATATCACTCTGTTTGACTCTCTGCAGAAAAGACTGGTGTTCTTAGATGAAGTAATAAGAGAACTTGGACTTAAAAATATAACTACT
Organism: Lachnospiraceae bacterium; assembly: GCA_017620375.1. Taxonomy (GTDB): domain Bacteria; phylum Bacillota; class Clostridia; order Lachnospirales; family Lachnospiraceae; genus RUG11977. Next base: position 4,056 of record JAFZQN010000049.1, on the reverse strand, counting down.
GTACATGGACGTGCAGAGGAATTCGGAAGAAAACTTGATTATCGTGAGAAATATGATATAGTAGTATCAAGGGCTGTAGCAGAGCTTACTCCGTTATGTGAGTTATCTCTTCCCTTCTGTAAGGTGGGCGGCTTCTTTATCTCCTATAAGGGAATGAAGGGCGCTGAAGAGTTGGTCGATGCCGAAAGAGCTATAAAAGTTCTCGGAGGAAAACTTGAAGAAACTTTGGAGTTTATACTTCCTGTAACAGAGAAGGATGAGAATAATTCCGGAAGATTATTGATCAAGATCGGAAAGATAAAACCTACAGACAGTAAATACCCAAGAGGTGGTGGAAAGCCATTCAAGTCACCACTATATATAGATAAGAGCTCTAAATAACGAAAATCCAAAGCTTTTTAAAGGAGAAGGAAAGGCGAAAACTATGGGAAAAATCATTATTATAGCAAATCAGAAGGGCGGAGTCGGTAAGACTACTACTGCTATCAACTTATCAGCAGCACTTGCTCAACATGGTATGAAAGTCCTGGCTATAGACTGCGATCCTCAGGGAAACTGCACCAGCGGTCTCGGCATAGATAAACGTAAGGTTAAAAACAGTACCTACCAGATGATAATAGGCGAATGTGATATAAAGGACTGTATACAGAACAGTGTGCTCGATACACTGAAAGTGGTACCTTCAAGTGTGGAACTTGCCGGAGCCGATATCGAACTTATAGGACTTCCCGATAAGGAACACATATTACAGGGAAAGATCAAAGATATCGCAGATGATTATGATTATATCATTATCGACTGCCCTCCTTCTCTGAATGTGTTGACTGTTAATGCAATGACAGCTGCCGATTCGGTAATAGTTCCTATACAGTGTGAGTTCTATGCGCTGGAAGGATTATCCCAGTTATTATATACGATCAACCTGGTACGCGACAGACTTAATCCGGATCTTGTAATGGACGGCGTGGTATTCACCATGTTTGATTCAAGAACTAATCTCTCACTCCAGGTGGTTGAGGATGTAAGAAAGAATCTTAAGCAGAACATATTCACTACTATCATTCCGAGAAATGTAAGACTTGCCGAAGCACCCAGTCATGGACTTCCGATATGCCTGTATGATAAAAAATCTGCCGGCGCTGAAGCGTATGATGATCTGGCACTTGAAGTCCTGGAAAATGATAAAAAGAAAGCAAGGCCAATAGATGATCAAAAGAAAAAAGGTTCCGGGCTAAAGGGATTATTTAAAAAGAAATAAGACATCTGCTCTCTGACCGAATGTTTCACATGAAACATTCGGTTTTTTATTTATCAATGTTTCATGTGAAACATCAGGTGTGGATGAGTGAGTTGAGAAAATGTTTCACGTGAAACGTTCAGGTGATGATACACACAAAAGCAACGTTTCACGTGGAACATTCATTTTGTAGTTGACAAAACAAAATTACGAGTGTAGACTTATTAACAGAGTTTTAATATTATGAAAGGCGGAACAATATAATGGCAACCAAAACCACAAAGAAAACAACTGCAAAGGCAACAACCAAAACTGCATCAACTAAAGCTACAGCCAAGGCTGCAGCAAAAACTTCTGCAAAGAATACTGTAGCCAAGGAAGCACCCGTGAAGAAAACCGCTTCAAAGTTTGGTCTGGGGAAAGGTATGGGAGCTTTGATACCCACATCCGAACCGATTGCCGCACCTAAGGCAGAAAAGCCGGTAAAGGAAACAGTTATAGTTAATGCTGAAACCATGGTTAATATAAATCTGATCGAGCCCAACCCTAATCAGCCCAGAAAGAAATTTGATGAGGATGCATTGGGAGAACTTGCTGAGTCTATTAAGCTGCACGGACTGATCCAGCCCATACTGGTACAGAAGAAGGATAAGATGTATCAGATCATAGCAGGTGAAAGAAGATGGCGTGCATGCCGACTGGCAAAGTTAAAGGAAGTACCGGTCATCGTTAAGGAACTTTCCGAGAACGAGCAGTACGAGGTAGCGCTTATAGAGAATATCCAGAGAGAAGATCTGAATGATATTGAAGAAGCATATGCTTATAAAGCATTGATCGAGGAATTCAACTTAAAGCAGGATGAAGTAGCTGAAAGAGTATCCAAGAGCAGAGTAGCGGTTACCAACTCATTAAGACTTCTTAAACTGGATAACCGTGTACAGAATCTGGTAGTAAACGGACTTATTACGGGCGGACATGCAAGAGCACTTCTTGGGATCACAGACGGAAACCTTCAGTATGATACTGCGACACGTATTATTGACGAGAAATTAAGTGTACGTGAGACCGAAAAGCTGGTTAAGCAGTTAACGAACCATACCGAGAGGACAGTTCGTAAGAGACTGGCAGACAGTGATGCTGTATACTCACAATATGAAGAGAACTTAAGAAGTATACTTGGTTCCAGAGTTGAGATCAAGCAGAACGGTCAGAATAAGGGAAAGATCGTTATCGAGTTCAGCTCTGCAGATGAGTTTGAAAAGATCTTTGATATAATAAAGCGTTAATCACATAAAACAGAACATATGTGCTGTTTAAAAGAACATATGTACGCACTGCGATAAAGCCGGATACTCGGACTATTAGCCCGGAAATCCGGAATGTGTGTTTAAAACAACAGATAAATAGGATGTGAAACATGGGATTATTTGAAAGAATAGGGATAGATGCAAGCTATCTTATCATAGTATTATTTATTCTCCTGATAGTTCTGTTCCTGTATTGTCTCTCCATGAGGAATCTTATGCTTAAATATAAGAAGAGACAGGATATATTTCTCCAGGGAAATGATGGCAGGAGTCTGGAAAAAAGCATACTTTCTAAGTTTAAAGAGATAGACAGAGTAAAAGCATCGGTGGATGAAAGTTCTGCGATAGTGAAAGAACTAAAAGATTACAGTAAGTTTTCATTTCAGAAATTTGCTATCAACAAGTATGATGCTTTTGAAGGCATGGGTGGAAAACTCAGTTTTTCACTCTGTGTACTTACCGACAATAATGACGGCTTCATTCTTTCGGCAGTACATAACGAGATTGGCGGATGCTACACTTATGTAAAGGAGATCATCCGCGGCGAGTCTTATGTGGTATTAAGTGCCGAGGAGAAGAAAGCACTTGAAAGAGCGAAGGAGAGAAAGAGCTGTCTGGATGACGAGGTATAACAATGCATACTTTTTTAAAGGCAATAGGATTTAGCAAGAAAACAACCCAGGCCGACATAGACAATCTGATCATGGAGGTCGTGGATCGTGCTGATTCCAATAAAGTGATACAAAAAGCTAATGGATGCAGGTTTGTAGAATACAGTAAGGAATTCGGGGAAAACTTCGGAATAACAGTACGCGGAGAGGAAGATGAGAGCGGAGAGTTCAGAGTAGGTCATTATTTTCCGTATCTTAAAAGTACCGGAAAGGGAATGGTGGAGAACGAAGTCTTCATACATAAAAAGGTGGACTCGGATGCATATACCGGCATGTGTGACGACAATCGTCTGGGTGTATCGCTGATATTCTATCTGCAAAATGTGGCGGATTATATAAAACAGGATAAAGGGATCCAGCAGATGTATAACAACAGAGAGATAAAACTGGTGGCCCTGGCCCAGACCGGAAAAATAATACTTCCCACGCAGAAGAGGATTTATTCACATATAGCTTCCAAGATAGACAAGGCTGTAACCAGCCAGCTAATGGATGATGCAAAAAACGGTGATATGGAAGCTCTTGATTATCTGACTTACAATGATATGGATAAAAATGCGGCACTGAGTGAGAGGATAAGACACGAAGACCTTTTTTCCATAGTCGAGACCTGCTTTATACCGTACGGTTCGGAATCGGATCTGTATACTGTGCTCGGGAATATAGTATCCTCGAGACAGCTGAACAATAAGGTAACAGGTGAAACTCTCTGGATACTGCGGATAGTCTGCAACGATATTGAATTTGAAGTGGCCATCAATACGAACGATCTTCTAGGTATGCCTTTACCGGGTATGAGATTTAAGGGTGTTGTATGGATGCAGGGTGAAGTCGGTGCAGC
>JAFZQN010000048.1 GCA_017620375.1 Lachnospiraceae bacterium | reverse complement strand
GGAAGCTTACAGAAGTAATCATGAGGCTCATGTGTTACTTCATCCCTATATATACCGATATGTCCTACCTTTGCAGAAGGTACCAGACTTAAGATACCGTCTACCATACCGAGACCTGCACGCAGTATTGGTACTACAGCCAGCTTCTTACCTGCAAGTACGGGTACCTTGGCTGTAGTGATGGGTGTTTTTACCTCTACCAGCTTGGTAGGAAGGTCTCTTAATGCCTCAAAACCCATAAGCATGGCTATCTCGCTGACCAGGACTCTAAAGTCCCTGGTACCGGTTCTTTCATCTCTAAGTAATGATATCTTGTGCTGTATAAGCGGATGCTCCAAAATAACTGTTTTTCCCATAATAAACCCCTTTTTATAGTAAATTTTTCTTCCTTTATTTTACTCGAAAAACCGAAAATATACAAGTGTTTTTTGTCTATATCAGGCAAAGAAGATTATATCCAAATTGGATATAGTTGCAAATACATCTGTGATATAAACGAATTGACAATTATATCCAAATTGGATATAATATATTAGAAATACATTAATGATCGAGGCGATAAAAATGATCAAAATCTCAGAATTAAGGCTGCTCTCAGGTTTGTCGCAACACAAATTTGCCAAAAAATATAATATGAATTTCCGATCGATACAAAACTGGGAACAAGAGGTCAGTACACCACAATATTATATTATTGACTGCTTATACAGACTTATCTCGGAAATCGACTTTAAAGACAGATTCATTCAGAATGTTTATAGCGACAAGTACGGGATCTCCGGAAAACTGTTTTTACTCAAGAATAACCGATATATGCTAACCTTTTACCATAACAATAAAGTTGAGTGTCAGATCCTTGATGATAAAAAGTATATTGTTGACGAGTTTAGGGATGATTATGCCTGGATGTCTTTAGAAAATGCTTATGAAGATATCCTGTTGAATGAGGGTTGATTATGTTATATTATCTAATGAGAAAAAATGATATTGTCCGGATAATCGATATATCTGAAAACGGCAGTATCACAAAACTGGGCAAAATCCTTCGGGATGAATTATTACCTTTACAGGACAGAACATCTTATACCGGAGTAATCTCCTGGTGGAACGATAGATCTATCCCCATAAAGCAAGGAAAAATAGAAGCCATGTTGAGAGATAAGGGCATAGCTACAACAGGACTCTATCTTGCTCAAAACCTTGGTTTAAGTCTGACTGATTACTATTGGATAAGACCAGTAACCAGAGAACTGTCATGGGAACAGGTCAATCTGTTTGAAAATGAATTTAAAGAAAACCTTTTGCTTGGAAAAATACAAGTTCCGGAAGAAAACAACTTTACCACTTATCAGCCCAATTCTTCTCTGCAAGGGAATCTCGAAAAAACATGGATAATCGATAAAGGTGTCCGGAAGCTCATAAAAGGTAATCATAGTGAGTTGTCCAGTGAGAGTATAAACGAAGTAATCATATCAGATGCTGTCAGAAAACAAGGCATGCCTTCTGCCCAATATGCTTTAATTAAAATTAAGGGAAAACCCTACAACTATGGATGTATAAGTCCAATTTTTACTTCTTTATCATTGGAACTGGTATCGGCTTACGCAGTAATAACCTCCGAGATCAAGCCTAATAACATCTCTGTATATGAGCACTTTATAAATGTATGCCATAAAAACGGTTTGGATAAAGATTATGTACGTAATTACCTTGAGTTTCAAATATTAATAGATTTTATATTCAGCAATAGAGATCGACATCTTACCAATATAGCAATACTTCGTAATTCTGATTCTCTTCAGTTTGAGACTCTGGCTCCTATTTTTGACAGCGGAAAAAGTATGATGGTCGGTAAAGAACCTTTTGTTATAACGGATAAGCGTCTTCTTTCTCAGGAAACCCTTGGGTTTAAAAACAACGAGTATGAAATGCTCAAACTTGTGAAAAATCGAAAACTTATAGATATAAATAAACTGCCTTCACCGGAAAAAGTAAAGGAGATGTATTTGAAAGACTCTAAAATAGCACCATATCATTTGGATTTTATTATAGAGTTTTATAAGCGGAAAATAGATGTTTATGAAAAGTATTCAACCGGTGCAGATCTTAGAAATCTAAAATACGCCAAATATTGATTGGTCGAAATAAAGCCGGTAGGAGACTATAGGATTGAAATAACGCCTAAAGCAAAGGTCACTATATCTAACATTGATACAGTGACCTTTTTTCTGTTTTACATCTACTTGGACAAAACCAGTATGAGCCAATATATATTGTGGAGGAGCATCAAATGAGCCGGATAGAAAATGTAGAATGCCAGTTTTGGTAACTCTCTTCCCTTTTTTCCATTATATAACATGATTATGATCAGCGCTACGATCGGTCCCACTATACATTTCTTTAAGAAATAATCAATATCTCCGGATGTAGTCTCAAAAGCAGACGAAATCTGTTGCCAGCCAAATTTGGTATTCTTAAGTAAAAGCTCCTCTCCCATTTCTGTATATTTCTTAACATTAGCAAGGTATACCCGATAAATCCGCAAAAGCTCACTCACATGATTGACAATAACCACTCCGACCGCATAAGTCAAAAAAGCAGTGATAAAAAGCGCAACTTTCTTTTCTCGCAGGAAGTAGAATACCAAAACCAATCCGACTCCCATACACCCATATTCAGTTCTGATAACCTCAGCCATTAACATTCCCATGATCACAGTTGGGATAATAAGGACTGTTTTAACTTTAATGCGTTCGGAGTGCTTTATCTTTTCCACGATCCACATGGTACAAAAAGCTATAAAGAAAGTGAATATTACATTTTGACTCTGATAAATCTTTTCCATGCCGCTGACACATACTGTATTAAAAACCGGTTCCACAAGTATCGCTGCCGCCAGCAAACGTAGTGCATATTTCTTTCTGTTATGAGTATGATAAAATCCCTCGGCCAAACAGAATGCATACAGTATAAATGCTATCCTCCCTATACCTCTCAGTATCAGCGACTGTACCGGGTCTGGGAGGGGATTAAAAAATATAGCCCCGATATGATCTATAACCATCGTAACCGATGCTATGATCTTAATTGCAAATATAGATATTCCTTTTTTCACTGTTCATCTCCCTTCTTTGATGTCATCTATTTTAATATCTGTATAACGATAATTAAAACTAACCCCATCACTTTCCCAGTACATTCCAAGGAAATAATCAGCATAATCCATCAACTTGATCTCGTTTTCTCCTTCTCCTATAGACCACTTTGGATCTTCTGTTATCTTATTTAAGGTAAATAAGCCCTTGTTCCCCGAATATACATCTCCACCGGTACATGGCCATGAATCAAGCATATATCCTTCAGAAAAACGTGTAGCCGAAGCCACTCTGACTATGCTGACACCGTCAAGGTTCCTAATGGGATCTTCTATTATAATATCAAATGTAGATATATACCAGGTGACTGTATCAGTAATATCCGTATACCATGTCGGATCAAATATTTCATAACTTACCATTGAACAATTCTTTAATTCACCATAACAAATCGCAATATCTGCTTCCCTTAATGTTTGCACATACATTTCCGGCGTCATAGGGTAACCAAAATTGTCGGTGAAAAAAGCTCTCTCAGGTTCATTAACTTTTACAGCTCCATCTATAGAATATATGCTTTTATATCCGCTATGCAGACAGATAACCAGTATGATTATTATAATCACACATATTACAACCGATACCACTGCTATTATCGCTTTTTTCTTCATAGTTTACCTTCTTTTCTTTCAGGACTATTGATGTATCTTACCTGGCCGTACTGCAGGTAAAATATAGTATCTGGTATTTCTCGGCCAGGAGCTCCAAGAACTCTCTTACGTTCTTCAGCTTACTGTCGTCCAGGTTTACGAAGGGATCATCCATGATAAGGAAAGGTATCTCCTCTGTGTACATGGCATCCGCAAAGGCTACTCGCAGTGCTATACCGAACAAATCCCGATATCCGGTACTGAACAGCTCCGCGTCGCGCTGGAGGCCTGCTTCGTCTATGGTTATGTTGGTATTGGCATCCATGTGGAGCACTTCCGGATCAAGTCCCGTTATTGCCTTATAATATGTCTTTAGGCTATGAAGTAACGGCTTTACATACCGCGAAGTCATGGTTTCTTTAGCCTTTACCAATGCATCCTTGGCAGTGCTTGTGTATTTATATAGTTTCTTTTCTTCATCCTGCTCGGTCTTTAACGCTTTTAATGTATCTCCGAGCTCTTCCCACTCATCCAGGCTTTCCCTTAACGCGTTTAACCTATTCTCATAAGCTATGATGTTCTGCCTTGCGTTGTCAATGGACGCATCTATCTTTTGAGCATCACTTTCTACATCCTTTAATGATACTCCGTGTTCTTCGGGAGCTTCGCTTAACTCGTCTTTATGCTGTTCTTCGTAGTCGGATACCGCTTTTTGTGCTTCTTTTAGGTTTTTTCCGGCGTCATAGTAATCATCCGCCATATCTCTCAGTTTTAGCAGCTGCTCATCCGGTTTTTCTTCCAGCGTAAATCCGTACCTCTTTAAAAACTCCTCCACCTGCTGCCTTAGCTCTCTGTACTGAGCTACCGCTGTGTCATAACGCTGTTCCTTTTCTGAAAGGGTACGGTATTTCACACATGTATTTTCCAGATCATGTAGTTTTCCTTTTAGGTAATCTCCCGATGCTTGTTTCTCAAAGAGATTACCATCCTTGAAGTTCTCATTTATACCAACGACACGGCCGTCTGTAGCAGTTTCCTCTGCATCGTATTTTTCAAGGAACGTAGTTATTTCTGCTTTTAACTCTTCCATCCTTTCTGCGGTCCCGCTTGCTGCTGCCTTTTCCTTCTTTACCCGCAATGCGTTTATCTCGGCGTACCGTCCGGATATGGTCATAAGGTCATCCTGTACATGCTCCGGATTAAACTGTATCCCAAAACGGTCAAGGAACTCTTCTACCGAAACCTGTGAATCTTTGATTTTTAACTCCAGATCCGCTTTTTGTTGCCTTAACCTTTCACTTTCTTTAGCATAGGCCAAAAGCCGTCTGCGCCCTGTAAATAGCAGGATCAGACCCGCTATGACGGCGACAGCCCCTAAGCATGTAAGGATAATGCCTGCTATGGGTGAGCTCTCAGCACCTCTTCCGGTAACGAGCATGACCAACCCTGCGATAAGCAGCACCGCTCCCACTGCAAGTACCGCTATCGGCATCATCTTACCCTTATTTGCCCGGGATACCTTTTCATCCTGTTCCTTTATCCTTGTACATACAGACTTTAATTCAGCTACATCCTCATTTCTTTCGTTCCAGCTTCTGCTTATCTCTTTATACTCTTCATCTCCCTTGGGGAATAGAACTGCCGAGCTCTCAAGTATCTCTTCTTCCTCTTTTGTTAAACCTTCTGAGGCTAATGCCTGTTCTGTCTTTATAAGCTCGGAGCATTTTTCGGATATGGCAGTCATCTGCTCTTCCTCGGGTACTCCGCCCTCAAACATCTTTTCATAGTTACTTAACTGTGTTTTTTCCTCAGCGGTAAGAATATATGCCGAAAGCTCCGATTCCTTGGATTTTAGGGCATGAGAAACAGGAAGTATCCCGTCTAACTCCTCCATTCCGGGTACTTCATCCTTGAAGTTTTTGCGGTTGTTTTCAAGCTCCCTCTCCTTTGCCGCTACTGTATCAAGCAGCCTTTTTCTTTCACTGAATATGGTTTCTTTCGCTTTTTCTTCGTTTAATTTTTTCTGTAGCTTAGTGTTTTCTTCCCTTGCACCAAGGAGCTGTTTTATGGTACCGCGTGCCACTTCCAGCTTCTTCTCCTGTTCGGCTATGCTCTCTTTTATCCCTTCGCCTTCTTTTATCCGACGTTCATATTTTGTTATCTCATCTTTTCTTTTGCTTATGGAGCCGGTAGCCCTCCTGGGATTGAGGGCATTCATCTTTTCTGTAAGGAGCTTTAGAGCAGTATCGTAATTACTTAAGTCGTCCGAGTTATCCACCAGCTTACCCACCTTGGAGGATATCACATCGGTCGAGGAAGTAACTACGTCATTCTGTCCTATAAATACCGAGCGCATGAAAGATTCGTTGTTTATACCGAACAGTTCTTCTCCGATCTTAGTCGTATAATCCTTGGAGATCATATTCGTGTTATAATCTCTTAGCTCAAAGGAGTCTTCAGCCTCTTTTTCTCCGAATACCCTGGTAAGGATATATGTCTTACCGCCTTTTTCAAAGGTTATCCGGCCTCCGTAGGTGCCGCCCTGCCAAGGCTTAAAACGCTTACGCTCGTTTTCGGTTATATTTCTTTTTGTATCGCCCAGAAAACCGTAGAACATGGTCCTTAAGAAAGTGGCAAGACTGCTTTTCCCCCAGCCGTTTTCCTTAAGTATTACATTGAGGCCCTTTTCAAGATCCAGGTCAAAATCATGCAGTTTTCCAAAGTTTTCGATATGACAGGATATAAGTCTCATATTTTTTCTCCCATTATGGCGCTGAGTCCTATCTTTATTACATAGGGTTTGTCGGTTTCATCTATATCGGGATCGTTAAGCACGCTTCTTACAAACTCTCCCTTTAACGAGCTGTCGAGAGCATAGTCATTAGGCTCCACATAAGGTATGGTCTCGTCATATATTTTTACAAAGAAGAACTTGTCGGAAAATGCCGCAAGTATATATTCGATATCCTTTTCACAGTCGATATCGACACTTCCCTTAAGTACTATCTTTATGAGGTCGGCATTTCCGGCTTTTGTTTTTTCAATGGCAGCATCGACAGCGGTTATGATCTCCGGTGAGGTCATACAGTTTGTAATATCACAGTCCACGGTATACAGCCTTCTTGATGCAAAAGGTATAAGTTCATATGTGCATTTCTGTGAGTTCTCATCCACATCAAGCAGCATAAAGCCGTGCTCGCCGCATTCATCAAATCCGCGCCCGTCCAGGCATCCCGGGTAACAGTACACACCTCGTGCATCGAGCTTTTCGAGCTTGGATGCATGGATATGTCCCAGTGCCAGGTAGTCTATGGCCTTATTCCTTAAGGACTTTATGTTGATCGTCTCAGTCTTGTCTTTTGACTTGGATGTACTTCCCGATTCCTGTCCGTGCAGTAGTACTATATTAAAGCAGCTGTTATCAAGCACCAGCGTATTGTATATGCTACCCGAGTTGGAGCTGTCCAGTTCTATACCGCTGATGGATATCCTGTCTCCTGCTTCAAGATAAGTCTGCCATCTGGTGCCGAAGAGTTTAAGGTTGGCGGGTACGGATTCGGGATCGCTAAAGAAGTTTCCGCAGTCATGGTTACCTTTTAAGTAATAAAACCTGATGTCAGGATGTGTGAGTATGGCATTTTTTACCGTATTGGCCGCAGTCGCGGACACGTTGTTTTTATCAAACAGGTCCCCTGCGATAAGGATGATATCCACATTTTCCTTTACGGCATAGTCCACCATCCTGGTAAAAGTATTGAGGATCTCTCCTTTTCTCAGTTTTGCCTTTTCCTTGTCCAGATTGGCCTCCAGCTTTGAGTCAAGATGAAGGTCTGCGCAGTGTATTATCTTCATAGTTTTAACACCTCACCAGTACGCTGTTTTTGCTACCTTTACTACAGTTTTATTTTATCTGATATAGGGTTTTATTTTCAAGGATTTTTTTGATAATTTATTAAAAAATTCTAAAATTTTAACGCTGTTATTTCTTGATTTCCTATAGAAAGAATGCTATCATAAAAATGTCGGGCAATCCGGCAAAAAAACGGGGTTATAGGAGGAGTAAAATGAAACTTACTTATGATGTAGCAGACAAACCGAAGGGCGCGCAGCTGGTGACTTTTGCATTGCAGCAGATGCTTGCGATCCTGGCAGCTACCATCGCCGTTCCGATGATAGTAGGAAACGGTATGACGCCTTCAGCAGCCATGTTTGGTGCAGGCGCAGGAACCATTATCTATCTCTTGTTTACAAAGTTTAAGAGTCCTGTATTCTTGGGTTCTTCATTCGCCTTTTTGGGCTCTATGTTTTCAGCCTTTGCAGGCGGCGTATCCATGCAGCTTGGATTCTTAGGACTCATACTCGGTGCGGTTCTGGCCGGCCTTGTATATGTTATTATTTCTTTGATAGTTAAGACGGTGGGTGTAGGCTGGATCAACAAACTCATGCCTCCCGTAGTTATCGGTCCTACAGTAGCTATCATCGGACTTTCCTTAGCAACTAACGCAGTTGGCGATCTTCAGAGCGGTGATGTTAAGGTTCCGCAGTTAACCGGATATGATGCTAACATGAATCCGATATTTAGCGATGTACCTCTTGCTTCTCCGTATGCAGCTATCATTTGCGGACTTATCACTCTGGCCACCGTTATGCTCTGTGCATCATACGGTAAAAAGACCATGAAGCTTATCCCCTTTATCATCGGTATCTGTGTAGGATATGCAGTAGCTCTTATCTTTACCATTATAGGTAATGCAACTGATATCAATGAGCTTAAGCTTATAGATCTTGATGTATTTTCAAATTATCTTTTAAACGACGGAAAGGTTTCCACAGAGACCTTCTTCCAGTTACCTAAGTTCACATTCCTTGAGGCATTTAAGGGTACCGGCGAATTTACCGGCACATATTTCTGGACCATCTTTGCAGCATATGTACCTGTAGCATTCGTAGTATTTGCTGAGCATGTGGCAGACCATAAGAACCTTTCATCTATCATAGATAAGGACCTCTTAAAGGATCCCGGTCTTAACAGAACACTCCTTGGTGACGGTGTCGGCTCCATGGTAGGCGCTTTCTTCGGAGGCAGCCCCAATACCACATACGGCGAGTCGATCGCGTGTGTAGCTATCACAGGTAATGCTTCAAGTTTCACAATATTATTTGCAGCCTTCGGTTGTATGATATTCTCTTTCCTGACTCCTCTTGTAGCATTTATTGATTCCATACCTTCCTGCGTAATGGGCGGTGTATGTATCTCACTGTACGGATTCATCTCCGTATCCGGTCTTAAGATGCTCCAGAAGGTGGATCTCGGTATCAACAGGAACCTGTTTACAGCATCTGTTATCCTTATAGCAGGTATCGGCGGCCTCAGCCTTACATTCGGTGATGTGACCATTACCACCATCGCTACCGCTCTTATCCTTGGTATCCTTACCAACAGAATACTTGCTAAGTCGGAGAAAGCTGAAATAGCGGAGACAAATAGTAAGAAGAAATAATAGTGTAAAACCTTAGTTTAAACAACAAAAGGGCTCTGTCCGGGCAGCATCCTGGACAGAGCCTTTTATCATTCTTTGGGTTACTCCATTTTGCTTCGCAAAACGGAGCCGTGGCATCAGGACTCCGTCAGTCGCGTTGCGACTGCCACCTCATGCCGTTAGGCAAATCGTCCTAGGAGCTACCCGTCACGAGCCCCTATTTTTTGCACGTATATATTATATAAAAAATGCTATTAATCCGTCACTACACTTAATATTTCGATTTGCTTCACAAATCAATTCAGATTAAGTCGCAGATTACATCTGAAAGTCTGCCGAATTCAGGAAGTCCGAGGACTTCGCCTCTGACATTTTCATCGAGTCCGGCCTCTTTTATGGCTTCGGCTATTTTATCCTTAGGGATGGACAGCTCACCCGAATTGGATATGGCATTTAAGAGTGTTTTTCTTCTCTGGTTGAATGCCGCACGTATGAGCTTAAACATAAGCTCGGGTGACTTTACTGCCACAGGCGGCTCCTGCTTTTTCTTTAATCTTATGACACATGAACCTACTGCAGGTCTCGGCATAAAACAGTTGAGCGGTACGTTGGCTGCTATATAGGTTTCGGCCCTGTATTGTACGGCTAACGAAAGTGCCCCGTAGTCCTTAGTTCCGGGTGCCGCCTGCATCCTCTCGGCCACTTCCTTCTGTACCATGACTGTGATACTGTCTATCGGGAGCTCCTGCTCCAGGAGAGACATAACTATGGGAGTAGTGATGTAGTAAGGAAGGTTTGCCACTACTTTTATGGGCCTGCCGCCGTTCTTTTCTTCCACGATTCTTTTTATATCCACTTTTAAGATGTCGTCGTTGATCAGCTCAAAGTTGTCATAGTCTGCCAGGGTATCCTCTGTAAGTATCGGGATCAGCGTCTTATCTATCTCGACAGCTATGACCTGTCTTGCATTCTCGCACAGATACTGTGTAAGCGTACCGATACCGGGGCCTATCTCCAGGACCAGGTCCTCATCCGTCAACTCTGCAGCACGGATGATCTTATCCAGTACATGTGTATCTATCAGGAAATTCTGGCCGAATTTCTTGCGGAACACAAAGTGGTATTTATTTAATATCTCTATCGTTTTTTTCGGATCCCCGAGTGTTGCCATGTATTTTTCCCTTCTTTTTTGTCGCCCTATGCTACATACGAGAACTACTTTGTCTTCCATGTAGCCTTTTTTCTTCTATCTATCTTTCCAATGCTACACAAGAATGCTCCCTTGTCTCTCGTGTTGCTTTTACACTCCTCTTTTGTCGCTCTATGCAACATACAAGATCTGCTTTGTCTTCCATGTAGCCTTTTTTCTTCTGTTTATCTTTCCAATGCTACACCAGAAGACTCCCTTGTAATTTGTGTTGCAATAACCTCGATTACACTTCAATTATTGGTCCATGCTAAAGAACCGACATGCATTATCCCAAGTTGTGTCATACACCTGTTTAACGTCAAGTCCTTTGATCTGTGCTATCTTCTCTGCGACATAAGTTAAATATCCCGAGTTGTTTCTCTTGCCCCTGAAAGGGTCCGGCGCCATGTAAGGACAGTCTGTCTCTAAAAGGATATGGTCTAAAGGCAGCATATCTACCACTTCGTTCAACTTCTTAGCGTTCTTAAAGGTTACCACGCCGCCTATACCAAACATCAGGCCGAGCTTCAGGTACTCCGCTGCATGCTCCACACTGTAAGAGTAACAGTGCATAACTGCTTTTACAGAGCTGCTCATTTTTGATGTCAAAGCGGCATTTACTGTGCCGTCTTTACCGGGCATCAATTTTGTGTAAAAACCCTTTACCATTCTAAGTGTATCTTCTGCCGCATCTCTCGAATGGATGATAACCGGAAGTCCTGTCTCTTCGGCCAGGCTCCACTGCCATTCAAAAGCTTTTTTCTGTATCTCGCGGGGCCAGACATCCCAGTGATAGTCAAGCCCTATTTCTCCGATCGCAACTACCTTGTCCTTAGAAGCAAGTACTCTCAAGTCATCTCGGTTTTTACGGCATTCTTCTTCAGGTATTATCTTTCTATTTACCATATCACCCGCATCCGCCGTAACACTCGCAGATACGATCTCTTTACTCGCATCCGTCACTATAGCAGATGCATTATCTTCATCATCCTGCACCTCACAGCCTTCCGGGCAGAATATAAGTTCTCCCGCAGAGTCCGGATGTACACCGACTGCCGCGTATATATAATCATGCTCTTCGGCCAGTAGCAGCGACCTGTATGAAGACGCCATATCGGCACCGTTATTGACTATCCTTCCTACCGATACCGTCTCCCCCATAACGTCAAAGCCGTTATGGATGTAGGGTAGTAATTCTTCCCTGTCCTCAGAAAAAGCCCGGGAATCATAATGTGCATGAGTATCAAATATCTTCATCTTAAATCTGTCTTCTCTATCTATATCTTCTTTATCTTCGTCTTCTTTTTCTTCTTATTTTTCTTACTATCAGTGCTATCACTCCGCCGACCACAAATACGGAAACTCCGGCTCCGATACCGATAGCAAGAGCGTTTTCCTGCATGAGTCTGGTACGTCGCTGGCTTTCTTCTTTCTCACCCGGTTTACCGAGGAGCTCGGGATCCACATCGGCAAATACTACATCCACCGGTATCATGTATGACGGCCAGCGCTCTTCAAACACCTTTTTGGTGAGGGGATAGGCCTCATTGTACAGTACGATATCCGTATCACCTATGGTCCTGGAGCCGTAGGTGTATGTGATCTTACCTATCTTGTTGTCTCCGTGCTCCAGCTCAAACGATGTATCATACGATATGGTCTTTTCTGCCTTTGAGATATCAAATCCGTCAGGTATTATAAGTGTACCCGAACCGGATATCGTGATTATGGGTTCCTCCTGATCGGGAAATGCTTCAAAATTATCAAAACATGAAGGGAATCCCAGTTCATCCCTTCCTATATCGTCCATCCTGTATGATACGAAATGATCAAAGCAGTAATCAAGCAGCTTACGGCTGTCCGCATATACATCGTCCCATGTAGGTGCATGCATGACAACACTTATCAGGTTTTTGCCGTCTTTACGGGCATATGTCACAAGTGCATAGCCTGCCTGTGTGGTGGCTCCTGTCTTACCGCCGGTCGCATACTCGTATTTCTGGGTACCGTTTAAAAACCAGTGATGGTTGGTAAGTATCTTAGCCTCATGCTTGTTGGTGGCAGGCATGTTGTAGAATGCCGTACCCGTTATCTTCATGAACTCGGGATTCTGATATGCGGCACGGGCTATAAGGGACATATCATAACAGCAGGTATAATGCTCATCATCGTGAAGTCCGTGTGAATTGGCAAAATGAGACCTTTCACATCCGAGCTCCTTGGCTTTTCTGTTCATGAGCTTGATAAAGCCTGCTATGGATTTACCTACATGCTCACCCACCGCATATGTTGCTTCGTTACCGGACTCAAGCATGATACCGTACAGAGCCTGCTCCACCGTTACCTGCTCTCCCTCGGTAAGTCCCATACGGCTGCTGGTCTTTGATACGTAATTGTCCGCCGCATATGATACAGTGAGCACATCGTCCAGGTTTCCGTTTTCGAGTGCCACAAGAGTCGTAAGTATCTTGGTGGTACTTGCCGGATAAAACTGTTCATATATATTTTTCTCGTATAGGATATTTCCGGTATCGGCATCAACTACTATCGCACCGTCACCTTTTACTTCAGGTCCCTTAGGCCATCCGTCTTCCGTCACATCCGCTTTTACGCTTAAAAACGGCAGCGAAGACAACAAAAAAATAATGCAAAAAATAAGCAGAATTGTTGTTCTGCCTATTCTTTGCATTTTTCTATTGCCTAAGATCAGTTTGTTCATAATACCTGTAATTACTGAAGCTTAAAGATTGTAAACTTTCCTACTATGGGAAGCTGCTTAGCCAGACCGTTAACAGAGTTAACAATACCAAGTATCATAAGTACAAATATAACTACGCCAACCAATCCCATAAGAATGCTAAATACAAAACCTATAACAGGTATCAGCGAGAATATAGCTGCTAAAATACCAACCAGATGTGCCAGTACACAGAGTACCAGACCCTGCTCAGCGTGGAACATCGCAAATTTAGACTCTCTCGCAGTAAAAATAGGAACCAGTACCAAAAGTCCGAGGTAAGCTAAGATACCCATGGGCTTGTTCGCATTGATATCCTGGATTTCATAATTCTTCGTCAGGTCTTCCGACTCCATTAATTCATTAAGATCCATTTTAGTCTCCTTCCCTCTCTCTCGTAAGAGTACGGTTTAGTACTTGCATTATATACCATAAAATTCAAAAAGTAAAGAGTTTCTTAACCTGCTATCTGATTTCCTGTATAGAGCTGGTAATACTTGCCCTTTTCCTCTATAAGCTCGTCATGAGTGCCTCTCTCTATGATACGGCCCTGCTCGAGCACCATGATACAGTCGCTGTTCTTGACTGTGGAAAGTCTGTGAGCGATAACGAAGGTGGTTCTGCCCTTCATGAGCTTATCCATGCCTTCCTGTACCAGTTTTTCTGTACGGGTATCGATGGAGGATGTAGCCTCGTCAAGGATAAGTACGGGCGGATCTGCTATAGCGGCACGGGCGATCGCAAGCAGCTGGCGCTGGCCCTGTGAAAGGTTTGCACCATCACCGGTAAGCATCGTGTTGTAGCCGTCAGGAAGCCTTCTGATGAAGCTGTCCGCATTTGCAAGCTTTGCTGCTGCCTTTACCTCGTCGTCGGTAGCATCGAGCTTTCCGTAACGGATGTTCTCCATAACGGTACCTGTGAAAAGGTGTGTCTCCTGAAGAACTATACCGAGTGAATGACGGAGGTCTGCCTTCTTTATCTTGTTGACGTTGATGCCGTCGTAACGGATCTTGCCGTCCTGGATATCGTAGAAACGGTTGATAAGATTGGTGATGGTGGTCTTTCCTGCACCGGTGGAGCCTACGAATGCTATCTTCTGGCCGGGTGTAGCGAAAAGCTTGATATCGTGAAGTACCATCTTTTCCTCATTGTAACCGAAATCAACATTGTCAAATACAACATCGCCTTTAAGCTCTACGTAGGTAGTGGTACCGTCTGCCTTGTGGAAATGCTTCCAAGCCCAGATACCTGTACGCTCGTTGGTCTCTTCGATGGTGTATTCCTTGTTCTCACTGCCGGGCTTATATACTTTCTTAGCATTGACAAGAGTTACATAGCCTTCATCTGCCTCAGGCTTCTCATCCATAAGACGGAAGATTCTGTCGCCGCCGGCTAAAGCCATGATGATGGAGTTAACCTGCATGCTTATCTGGTTGATAGGCATATTTAAATTACGGTTGAATGTAAGGTAGCTTATAAGAGCACCGAGCTCAAGTCCGCCTATACCGTTTATGGCCATCGCACCGCCGATGATGGCAAGTACAACGTAGCTTACGTTACCGAGCTGTGCATTGATGGGCATGATGATGTTTGCGAAGCGGTTAGCATTGTATGCACTGTCGTAAAGCTCATTATTAAGCTTATCGAACTCTGCAATATTTTCATCCTCATGACAGAATACCTTTACGACCTTCTGTCCTGACATCATTTCCTCAACAAAACCGTTAACTGCACCGACTGCCTTCTGCTGCTTTACGAAGTACTTTCCGCTCTTTCCGGAGATCTTCTTCGTGGTGATGAGCATGATGGCTATCATGATAACCGATACGCACATAAGCAGCGGGCTAAGTCTGATCATACTGATGGTAACGCTTACGATGGTGATGATACTGTTCAAAAACTGGGGTATACTCTGTGATACCATCTGTCTCATGGTGTCGACATCGTTGGTGTAAAGTGACATGATGTCGCCGTGTGAGTGGGTATCGAAGTACTTGATGGGCAGGGACTCCATATGCTCGAACATGTCATCCCTGAGCTTACGTTGAAAGCCCTGGGTGATCCTTACCATGATCCTCGCCTGTACGAAGCTGGCAATAATACCGGTAAGAATGAAGCATGCCGTAACCAAAATTTCATGTACAAGGTCTGCAAAAGTAAGAGTACCTTTTTGGATACCGGGGATATAGATATCCAAAAGTGTTCTGGTAAAAAGTGTGCCTTTTACAGTCATACAGAATACTGTGATGCCGATACATACGCATACACTGATCCATAAAGCAAGATTATCAAGTACCATGTACTTTACAAGCCTTTTAAGAATCTTCCCGGGGTTCTTAACTGTAGGCTTCATTCCTCTGGGCATAGGCCCACGTCCCATTCTGGGTCCTGATCCGGGTCCCGGCATTACTTTTCACCTCCTTCATCAAAGTCTCCGTTGCCGCCTGTCTGTGATTCATAAACATCGCGGTAGATCTCATTGTTCTTTAACAGTTCTTCATGTGTACCGAAGCCGTTTATCCTGCCGTCTTCCATAACGATGATCCTGTCGGCGTTCATAACACTTGAGATACGCTGTGCTATGATAAGCTTTGTGGTACCGGGGATTTCCTCTGCAAATGCCTTTCTGATCTTTGCATCGGTAGCAGTATCAACAGCACTTGTACTGTCGTCAAGGATAAGGATCTTCGGTTTCTTTACCAGGGCTCTTGCGATACACAATCTCTGTTTCTGTCCTCCGGATACGTTCGTTCCGCCCTGCTCTATATAGGTCTCATACTTATCAGGCATCTTCTCGATAAACTCGTCAGCGCATGCAAGCTTGCAGGCCCTTATGCACTCAGCCTCGATTTCTGCCTTCTCCTGGGGTGTCTCGGGCTGGTTATCAGCCTTCTTTCTGACACCCCAGCGAAGGTTATCCATAATAGTTCCTGAGAAAAGGACATTTTTCTGGAGCACTACGCTTACCTCGTCACGGAGGACTTCAAGATCGTAGTCTCTGACATCTGTGCCGCCTACGAAGACGGTTCCGTCGTTTACGTCATACAGACGGCTTATAAGGTTAACGAGAGTGGACTTTGCACTGCCCGTTCCGCCTATGATACCGATCGTTTTACCGGATTCAATGCTGATATTGATATTGGAAAGCACGTTTTCCTTACCATCCTTGTTATAACGGAAGTTAACATTCTTAAATACGATGCTTCCGTCCTTAACTTCCATGATGGGGTTCTCGGGATTAACGATGTCGGGCTCTTCTACAAGTACTTCGTTGATACGCTTCACACTTGCCGCACTCATGGTAAGCATGATGAAGATCATGGAGAACATCATAAGGCTCATCAGGATGCTCATGCAGTATGAAAGAAGTGCTGTAAGATCGCCTAATGTAAGCTCAGGATTGATAATGTCACTGTTGATGATCATGTTGGCACCGAGCCAACTGATAAGGAGTGTACATGTGTATACGGTGATGCTCATCGCGGGACTGTTGAAGGTTGTAATCTTCTCTGCAGCACTGAATATCTTGTAGATATTGTTGCTGGCAGTCTTGAACTTCTTCTTTTCATGGTCCTCACGTACATATGCCTTAACTACACGGATGGCATTTACGTTTTCCTGTACACTTGCGTTCAGCTCGTCATACTTCGGGAATGCCTGCTCGAAAGCTTTCATAGCCTTGGAAATGATGAATGCCAGCACGCAGCCTAAGAGAATGACAGCAACCAGATAGATAAGAGCAAGCTTGGGCTTGATCGTGAATGACATGATAAGCGCGATGACGAAAGTCATGGGGGATCTCATACACATTCTGAGTATCATCTGGTAAGAGTTCTGTACGTTGTTAACGTCGGTGGTAAGTCGTGTTACAAGTCCTGCCGTCGAGAACTTATCGATATTCTTGAAGGAGAAGGTCTGTATCTTGTCAAACATTCCCTTTCTGAGATTCTTTGCAAAGCCCGTGGAGGCCTTCGCTCCGAACACACCTCCCATGATACCGCCCGCAAGTCCTATAAGGGCTGCGATCACCATGAAAATACCGACCACGATGATGTGTCTCAAATCACCGACCACTTCGCCGGCTTCATTTGTAGCTTTGATACCATCATCTACAAGGGATGCCATAAGCAGCGGCACGACCATCTCCATCGCAACCTCGATGATCATGCTTAAAGGAGTAAGGATCGATGCTTTCTTATACTCCTTTACATAAGATAATAACCGTTTGATCACAGTTTCTTCCTCCCAGTTTTATTTCTCCTCAAAACCGCTTCGCTTCATATTTTCGGATATCTTATCAAATATTTTGTGAAGGGTCTGTCTTTCTTTTTCCGATATACCTTCTTCCATTTTTGCATTGGTAGCAAAAATGCTCTTCATGCTTTCGTCATGAACCTTTTTACCCTTTTCGGTAACTATGATACGTTTAAGCCTGGTATCCTTTTCATCGGACTGCCTGGTGATATAACCCATCTGCTCAAACTGCTTCATGACATTGGCAACGGTGGAACGGGGCATACAGAATCTGGTCTCGATATCCTTCTGATATATGACCATATCCTCATGATGGGTCAGATACCCCAAAATCCAGCCGTGGGTAATGATGATCTCATCAAATCCGGCTTTGGAAAGCTCTGTTCCTATGAAGCTTCCTATTGTATTACTCATACGCTTCAGCTCCCAGCCTAATGACTCCTTATGCTCCATGTCCTCCTCCTTACTGTATTTGCCTATTCCGGTATTTGTTTACTGATTTCTGACAATTCCATTTGGGATTGTTTAATTTCAGACTGTTCTATTTTGGACTGTTCCATTTGGAACTGTTCTAATTGGGATTATATACCAGTTTTTTTGGTTTGTCAAGACTCTTTTTTAACTTTTTCCTTTATTTATATTTCGCCCCTGTCTCTTTTCCTGTTATTTGTCCATTTTGATGAACAAAAACGTCCTTTTTGTCCAAAACTATGACGTGGAAACCCCGTACTTACTATGTTATTATTTATTTAGCTGCGCAGCTTATTGCCATCCGGATACCCTGTCGCAAGGGAGGCTCTTCGGCAGGGCATCCGTAAATAAGCTATCCGATATGAGTATTAGGTACTATATGCCCGATTGGATTGCTTATCAAACTATATTATAATAACGGGAGGAATTAACCGATGGCAGACAAAGCTACATTAATGCTCCTTGCCGAATACATAATTGAAAAACCATCTGCATTGGAGCATATTCTGGCGTACCACAAGTCTTTTCTTGAACATAGTAGTATTAATAAATCCGGATCCGCGGAGGCATTGGGAATCGCGCGCGGAACCATGTACAGGATATTGAGAGGTGACGACCGCGTAAGTATCGGCTCTCTGAAGGCCTTTTTATACGGTCTTGAAAACTCAAAATGCCCTGTGCCCAAATTCCGTTTTATGTTCGCAGAAAATTGCGAGAACTGTCCGGATCGACGTCTTATGGAGAGTTTTCGTAAGCAGTGTTTTAAAACAGATTCAGGACATGATCTTTAATTAATGTCTTACTCTCCTTTCGGGAATGGTATCTCTTTATTTGTTTAGGGGCGGTCGTAAATAACGACCGCCCCTTCTTAATACTATAAAATAAATCACTTTATAATTCTTGCCGTGCTTGTATATTATAGAAAGTACGGTTTTTTTATTTTAAAAACCGGTTGACAAAAGTTATAGACAGTTATAGAATAATTTTAAAGTTATAGACACTTATAGACAGTTATAGACGATTTTAAAAGTTATAGACACTTATAGACAGTTATAGAATGTTTCTATTGGAGGATACAGCCATGATCAATAATCCTTTTAACATTTCATTCGGAAAAAAGCCACATCAGTATATATCCCGTTTTCTATCATCCCATAAAATAAAAGATACTTTTTTATCCGATTATCCATCAACACAGGTTTATCTTCTGACAGGGATAAGAGGATCCGGGAAAACAGTTCTGATGACTGAGATCATGAATGATTTCAGAGAAGAAAAAGACTGGATCGTAGTTGAACTAAACCCGGAAACAGATCTATTGGAAGATCTTGCAGCAAAACTATATAATATCTCCTCATTGCGAAATATATTTCTCAAAGCAAAAATCGACCTTTCTGTATTTGGTCTTGGGGTTAATATTGAAAAAGGAAAGCAGATCACAAATATTGAAGCCGCTATAGAACGAATGTTAAAAGAACTCAAGAAGAAAAAAAAGAAACTTCTGATAGCGGTCGACGAAGTAACCAATCAAAAAAATGTCAAGGTTTTTGCATCCGCATTCCAGATATTTATAAGGCAGGAATACGATCTGTTTCTTATAATGACAGGTCTGTATGAAAACATCTTCGAGTTGCAAAACGAGAAAACACTTACATTTTTATACAGAGCCCCGAAAATAGTTCTTGATCCTTTAAATGCTCATGCGATCACCCTCAGTTATAAAGAGATATTTAATATATCCGAAGAAGAAGCTGCTGCAATGAGCAAGGCTACTAACGGATTTGCATTTGCCTATCAGGCTCTGGGCTATATTAAATGGGAGCATAAAACTTTTCCTTTAGAAAAATTATATCCTGAGTATGACCAGTATCTCGCCGAATTTGTCTATGATAAAATCTGGATGGAGCTCTCTCCGAAAGACAAACAAGTGATCAAAGCCATGACCGATTCTGAAGTGACCAAAGTCTGTGATCTGCTTGAAAAGACCGGAATGTCGTCTTCTCTTTTTTCCAGTTACAGAGATCGTCTTTCAAAAAAAGGACTTATAAATACACAAATATATGGTCACCTAAGCCTCGTATTACCTAGATTCAGAGAATATGCCCTAAGAAAAAAAGCGCAGGAAGAATAAAATACCGGGAAAGAGGATACCTATGGCAAAGAAAATACTTTACATATTTATATTTACGATACTTGCCGGAGTACTGATCTTTAGTACTGTAATGATGATCAAATTTTTTAACGAAGCAGCTGAGGAGGAAAAACAAATGGAGGATAATCCCATGCTTAAACCTATAGACGAAACCCCAACACCAACCGAGATCCCCGCTACTCCTACACCCTCTCCTTCTCCCTCACCCGTCCCCGAGAAAAACTATGACGAAGAGTTTTACATGACCGAGATAACCGATGAGATCCTCGAGCGGATAAAGGGCAAGTCATACCCGGAGGGTGCTACGGTATCATTAGATGATCTTCGATGGTGCCATGTAGTGCACTACGGCTTTGACGGTGAGATCCATGAGGGCGAGATCATCGTAAATAAGGCTATCGCAGATGATACCCTTGAGATATTCAAAGAACTTTTTGACATAAAATATGAAATAGAAAAAATCCGCCTCATAGATGAATACGATGCGGATGATGAAAGATCTATGGAGGACAACAACTCCTCTTCATTCTGTTACAGGACGATAGCCGAGACCACCGTCCTTTCTAACCATGCATTAGGCCTCGCTATAGATATCAACACGCTGTACAACCCTTATGTATACACACGTAAGGACGGCAGCCTGTTCCTCCAGCCCGAAAATGCAACGGATTATGTTGACAGAGAAAAAGAGAATCCCCATTTTATAAAAAACGGGGATCCCTGTTATAACATCTTTATCGCCCACGGATTTACCTGGGGCGGTGACTGGAATACCAAAAAGGATTACCAGCACTTCGAAAAGTCGATCGACTGAACCGGTCTCTTTAAATTACTTTAATACTGACTTAACCTTAGCTGCTACGTTCTCAGCAGTGAATCCGAACTTCTCAAAGAGAAGATTCTGAGGTGCGGATGCTCCGAAGCCTTCCATGCATAAAGTAGCACCGTCAAGTCCTACATACTTGCCCCAGCCGAAGTCTGAAAGAGCCTCAACTGCAACTCTTGCACGTACGCTCTTAGGAAGTACTGACTCCTTATACTCTGCGCTCTGCTCCTCGAACAGATCCATACAAGGCATGGATACTACTCTTACGTCGATGCCTTCTGCCTTTAAGAGCTCCTTAGCCTTAACGGAGATGCTTACCTCTGAACCTGTAGCGATGATGATAGCATCGGGAGTAGCCTTATCGCTATCCTGGATTACATATGCACCCTTTAATGCATCCTTTGATGAACCTGCGATCTGAGGAAGGTTCTGACGTGTAAGAACAAGACCGGTAGGTGTGTTCTTTGATGTAACTGCACTGTACCAAGCAGCTAATGTTTCGGTAGCATCGCAAGGTCTGAACATATGGAAGTTGGGAAGTGCTCTCCACATAGCAGCCTGCTCGATAGGCTCATGTGTAGGTCCGTCCTCACCAACACCGATACTGTCATGTGTGAAGATGAAGGCTGTCGGGATCTTCATAAGTGAAGCAAGTCTTGCCATGGGCTTTGTATAATCACTGAATACGAAGAAGGTTGCGCCATATCCGCGGAGTCCGTAAAGTGTGATACCGTTAGCGATAGCTGCCATGGACTGCTCACGTACACCGTAGTGGATGTTTCTGCCTGTGCCGTCTTCCTTGGAGAAGAAAGGCTCGTTCTTCATATCTGAGATATTTGAAGGAGCAAGGTCTGCCGAGCCGCCGAATAATCCGGGTACATATTCCTTAACACGATTAAGAGCCATACCTGAAAGCTTACGTGTAGCCTCAGCCTTGTCCTCAAACTTCCAATACTCTTCATTATTAATAAGGTCTTTAGCGATATCAAGATTGAAATCATCCTCGATAGCTTTCTTTAATTCAGGATACTTAGCACAGTACTCTGCGTAAAGCTTGTTCCATGC
>JAFZQN010000047.1 GCA_017620375.1 Lachnospiraceae bacterium | reverse complement strand
ACCATGGAATATATAGCCATGTCTTCAAATACCAGCCTGTCGCCGATATTCATCTCTTTCTCAAAACTGTAATCCCCTATCACATCACCTGCAAGGCATGTAAGTGAAGACAGTCTGTAAGTATATGCTTTTTCATTGGGCTCATAACCGTCTCTAAGAGGCGGGCGATAAGGCATCTCCAGGACATCGGGCATATGGCAGGCAGCAGACGCATCAAGTATCAGTATCTCCATACCGTTCTTTACCTTATCCATAACCTCTGTTACCAGATACCCGGCATTAAGAGCTATAGCCTCACCTGGCTCTAAGTATACTTCCACATCATACTTACTTCTTATATAACGGACAAGATCTACAAGCGCCTTTATATCATAATCGCTTCTGGTGATGTGGTGGCCGCCACCTAAGTTAAGCCACTTAACCTTATACAGGAACTCTCCGAACTGCTCCTCCACTGCTTTAAATGTAGTAACCAAGGCGTCGGAATTCTGTTCGCATAACGTGTGTACATGCAGGCCCTCTATGCCGCCTTCACCGAATACATAATCCTCACGGAAGTTTTCTTTTGTTACTCCGAGCCTGGAACCAAAGGCACAAGGATCGTATATCTCATGACCTTCCTGTGTGGAGCACATAGGGTTGATACGAATACCGGCACTGACACGATCCGATTTCGTGTTTGCAAGCCCGGTTGCTCTTTTCTCGTTTTCGGATTTTATTACTTCTCTATATTTATCATACTGCGCAAAACTGTTAAATATGATATGGTCGCAGATCTTTACCAGCTCATCCATATGTTCCGGTTTATATGCCGGTGCATATACATGGTTTTCCTTCCCCATCTCCTCGTATCCGAGCTTTGCCTCATATAATCCGCTCGCAGTGGTGCCGCTGATATACTGTCCAATGAGCGGATACAGAGAAAACATGGAAAAAGCCTTCTGCGCGAGCAAAATATGAGCTCCGCTCTCCTCTTCCACACTTTTTAATATTTCCAGGTTCTTTTTTATCTTAGCCTCATCCACTATATAACAAGGCGTCTGTACATTCTCAAACATGTTCTTTCTCGCTTTCTGTCAATCACAGAACCGTCCCTCTGATTGACCTCATTTCACATATATGAGTATATAAAAGAGTCCTTTGTTTGTCAAATAGAACGGTCGATATTATTTCTGAAATAATATTTTAAAAAAATAATTTCAAAAATATGTTGACAAACATTTTTATATGTGTTATATAATATTTGCAGGCAGATATTATTTCTGAAATAATATCACAAAATATTATAATGTGACAAGAGAACCGTCCCCTTGTCACACGTCCGACTTAACCGGAAAAAGCCGGACCCACACGATCGCAGGCACTGCCTGCAGAAAGGAAAGGTACACATTATGGCAAAAAAGACAACCAACAACGAAGAAAACAAGAGACCTATCACGGTAGAGGATCACCGCGAGCAAAGCAGACGTCACGCAAAGACCAATAAGAATGCGGTTACTCTGGCTCTAGGCTTCCCCGGCGGAGACGAATTTGAAAAGGACCTCACCGAGATCCTGGAAAGCGATTCAGAAGCAAAAGGCGAGACAGTAGTAGTCGCTCTTGTAGATTTTGACAATTTCTATCACATCAATGATGATTTCGGAGTAGAAGCCGGTGACACCGTACTTATCGAGACCGGAAGATACCTTCGTGCAAACACTCCTAAGGAAGCAAAGGTATACCGTATCGGCGGTGATGAATTCGGTATCATATTTAAGGGACTTACGGAAAGAGAAGACATTTTCTTATTCTTAAACGACCTTAAGAATAACTTTAGTGTAAAGACTCCCGACGGTGCAGCCCAGACTATCACCATCGGTATGGCTACAGCATTTCTTGACGCATCACGTTATGCAGAGCTTGTAAGAAAGGCTGACGGTGCACTCTATCGTGCAAAGGCACAGGGTGGGAACCGTATAGCTATGGCCAAAGAAGAAAAAATGATCCCCAAGACCAGCCACTATACTCAGGATCAGCTACAACGTCTCTCAATGCTCTCAAAGCGTGAAGGCATCGGTGAAGCTATCCTTCTCCGCGAAGCTCTGGATATGCTTATCAGGAAGTACGATACCTGATATGTAAACTATTTAGGAGGTACCCGGATGGAAAAAAAAGAAGAACAATATGTTTATCGCAGAAGCAGAAGTGTTGCAATAGTTGTTCGTAATGGAAAAATCCTAATGGAAAGGGTTTTCTATTTCGGAAGGGAGTTCTTTACCGTTCCGGGCGGCGGTATAGAAAAGGGTGAAACTCCGGAAATAGCCGTCCTACGTGAACTTAAGGAAGAATGTGGGCTTGACGGTACCATCGTAAAGCCTCTGTCCGTACAGTATAAAGATAACGGATCGGCTGAGTACTCCTTTGAAGTAAGTATTTCCGACGATCAGGAAGCTATCACCGGATACGATCCTGAAGAAACCTCCGACAACCCTCCGTTAAAAGAAGTACTTTGGATGAACCTTAATGAGATCAGCGAAAAAGACCGTGCATTCCTCTGGTCTTACGGACTCATGCTAGTACCGGGATTTTTCGATGAGATCAAAACCTGGGGCGACGAAATAAGCTATCCCGGACAGAAATAATATAAATCTCATAAAATTATAAGGGCTCCGGTTTTCCGGAGCCCATTTTAATATGTACCGGCATTATATCCGGTCGTTTTATTATCTTATAACGATCAGATCTTTATTTGCCTGATCTAATATTTCTTTTAACAGTCCTATTCGTTTTTCACAGACTCTGTCAAACATTTCCCGAGCTGTCTTTGTACCCCGCTTTAGAGACTTAAGCCACTCTGCTTTTTTAATGGCTTCATTGCATGCTTCTATGATCTCACAGTTGGTTTTCTCATATACGCAGTCACCCAGGACCATCGATGTCCTGATGATATCAAACCTGTCGATGTCATCACTGTCCCGCACCGTCATCTGGAATACGGTCATGTCATCCGGGAGCTCATCCGTCAGATTGTGCCTGGCTATAGCTGTAACTATTTCTTCCCGATGATCGATATCATAATT
>JAFZQN010000046.1 GCA_017620375.1 Lachnospiraceae bacterium | reverse complement strand
CTCTTCAGCCTGCATTTTGCAGATCTTCCTATATATATGTCAGTGTCACCGGAGTTGCTGCCAATAGCTACCGCATGTATTGCTTTGGCGCTTACATCAAATATACCGTTCAGCAGCCTGATCCTTGATCCGTCACACCGTCCGCCGCCTATGCCGACCGCCTTGTCACCGTTTGCCACGATCTTTACACTGCCTGTCATGTCAAACGTGATGTCGCCGTATGGCTCGTTGGCATTGGAGCCGATGCCTACGCTTAAGTTCCTGCTGGTGATGATGTGCAGTCCGCCGTCACCGGATACCGTGAGTCTCGATCCGTACGGTACCAAGATACCATCCTTATTGAGTGTACATTCACCGGTGATAGTGAGTGCCGTCTCGGAGTTCTTTCCAAGCTGGACCGTGGTCTCCAATGCTCCTCGCAGGTTGACGTTTTCAAAGGTGAGATCCGTCTTCTTGCCATCCGCCGTACGTATGATCATGTCGATGATGTTGTCCGGCTCGCCGACCAGTTTGACCTTGCCGCCCAGGATATTGAGCATCGTATATTTTCTCAGGGCTAACTCGAGCAGATTGACTGTCTCGCCCGCCTTTACGTTATATACGAGGTTGTCGTTATCAAACTGAGCTGCCTTTATCCTCTCGGACAGGATCTCGTTTCTTATGTTCTCCGGGATCTTCTCCATTATCTCCGCTGAAGGATGTGCCGTGTAGAAGCCCTGTACGAAGTCAACTCCGTATTCGATGACTTTCTTGAGTTCTTCGTAGGTCTCCACACCTTCCGCCAATACCTTGATACCGTTCATCCGGGCGAACTCGATGGTGTTCTTTACGAACATCTGCTTATTTGAGTCATCCTGGATGTTGTTGACCAGGTAATGGTCCAGCTTTATTACCTCGGGCCTGTACCGGAGCAGGTTAACAATATTGGAATGTCCGGTACCGTAGTCATCTACCGCAAATATCGGATGTACTCCGTTTACGTTGATGTTCCTGAGTTCCTCAAGTTCTTCATCTTTTACGGTGTTGGACTCGGTCATCTCAAATACGAAGGCTCCGAGATGCTGGCCGTACTTTGCGATCAGCTCGTTTAAGTCTTCCCTCGTCAAGAAATGTCCGGGTATGGTATTTATGAATACCTTCTTGTCACCGAATTTTTCTTTATTCTCTACGTAATAACTTATTACATTCGTTAGCGTAGCTTTTTCTACGTCATACAGCCTGTTGGCGTTTTTCGCTATCTCCAGTACGTCGAGCGGTGACATCGATATGCCGCCTCCGGTCCTCATCAGGGCTTCGTAGCCGTATATCTTGCCGGTCGCCGCGTCTACGATGGGCTGGTAATGGTAGCGGAACAGGTTCCTGTCCACTAAGAGTTCGAAGGTGGTGAAGTACTCACGATCGAACGTCCTGCCTCTTATCGCTGCTGCCGACCTGCCCTGGCGGAGTCTCCTTAAATACATGTCACTCATCGCCATACGTACGAGGTTTTCCAGGGTGGCATCCCAGCCGACTTCAACAGTAGCCGTACCGTAGTTGACCTCTAAGAAATACTCCTTGGTACTGGTACGGTTGAAGGATTCCATCGTCCTGTTGAACTCCCGGAATATCTCGTCGCCGTATGTCTCGGTTACCGAGTCTCCGTAGATGTCGCCGACATCGTTTTCAATGTCTATTACTATATATTCGCCTTCAGCAAACTGACCTATAAAGCTTGATTTTCTGCAGGCGTTTCTGATGTTTTCCACTACTACTTTTACTGCATCCTCTACTTCGTTGAGTCCGTAGTTTTCGTAGATGTATGCGTACCTCGGTATCGCAAATACGCTGATACTCAGCGGCTTTCGGTGATTTTCCGTCACTGCCGAGAAGCCTTCGAACCACCTGGTTGAGCCCTTCAGGTTCGGGAGTCCCGTCATGGAGCTTACATATACCGAGTTTTCTATGTTGTAGAGCATCCTCTGCTGCCTGTTCTGGTTAGCTAAGAACCGGAATATCATGTTGAGTCCGGTGTTAAGCAGCTTAACCATGCTCCTTATGTCGCTTATCTGTTCTGTCTTTACTCCGAAATATCCGCAGGCAAAGTCACTGATGAATACCGGGTTGAATATCAGCATCCGTCCGTCGGCTTCTCCCTTTATGTAGTCCGCCGTGATATTTCTTAAGGTTATTTCTTCGTTTTCTGCGGTCTGAGTGTGCCCCATGGCTATGTGATCGGCCGGCTGCATATTATGCATATCCTTGGCCGATCTGATCCTAGTCAGCTTCAGATCCTTCAGCTTTTCATTTGTTATACTTTCTTTTTTGTCCTTATCGCCGTAGTACTTTTCTTCAAAGCCTTCTATGTCGAAACTGGACTCTAAAAACTCTGTGTAGAGATAAAGCTCCGAGCCGGGCGGTATACGCTTTGATATCTCGTCACATATGTCGGATACTTCCGTGATCTCGAGCATACGGTCGAGCCATGCGAGCAGCGAATCCTCCCTGCGCTCTATCTCATCGAGCTCTTTATATATGTAGGCTACGTGGTTGCCCGAACGGAAACGTTTGTCCCCGTGGAGTCCTGCGCAGCGCTTGTCATCCGCTACTTCAAAAGCACGCTTTACCGCTGCCTCGACGCTCACCGGCTTCGCTCCCTCACGCCTGTCATGCTGGATAGGGGCTATCTGCGGTTCGGGCTCATCTTTTATCGTAGGTGTGGTGACGGTCGCCGACATCGTCTTGCTGTCGCCATACTTTTCCGCTATATTAAATCCCATCGGTACGCTCTGGGTATTTAGATCATTGCTTTCATCTGTATTAGCTCCGGTCACCGATATATTCCCGGCAGCCGCAGCTCCGACTGCCGCAGTCCCGGCAGCCGCTTGGCCTACCAGTTTTACGGCATCCGCGCTCGGCATGAATACTGTATCGTCTTCTGTTCTTTCATCTTCCGGGAGTCTCAGGGGCTTTTCGTAATTTCTCCCGCCTGTTTTCTCTTCGGCTCCGCTTCCCTGTGTACCGCCTGCTCCATTTGCCCTGTTCTCGCTCTCTGGCAGGTACATGCCTGCTGCCTTGGCAGCTTCTAAGTCGTACGAACGTCTGCCTGCCGACATGTATGAACGCATGTCGCATCCGCAGGACCTTCTGATACGTGCCTTAAACTCGTCCTTGTATATACCGGGCGCTTTTCCGTCGAATGCATCTCCGGCCGCCTCTATCACCACTTCGGCGAACCGTTCCACATCGTCCGAACATGTCGTGATGCTCGGGTGGTAATAATATGCCGCAGGTATGCCTCCGAATCCGGTGACGATTATGTCGTCAGGGGTCTTTAGGTCGTACTCCTGCATTTTTTCGCATACCGCTATGGCGGTCTTATCATCTATACATATGAAGGCATCGGGGATGTCACTTCCTGATAGGATGCGGTCCACCGCCCCGTCTATCACTTCGTCCTTATAGTCGCCGTAACAGAGCTTTTTCTCGTCAAATTCTATGTCGTTTTCCTTAAGTACTTCCCTAAAGATGTTCAGGAAATTAGTGCTTCTTTCGTCGTCGTTCTTAAATCCGCCTACGAAATACAGGTTACGTGCGTTATGCTCGTTGATCACATGGTTGAGCATCTCCCTGCAGCCTTTTTCGTAGTCGCGTACTATCGAAAAGCAGCCTTTTTTCTCAGGTCCGACGCATATCACGGGCTTGCCGGCGGCCTGTGCAGTCTCTATCAGACTGTCTGATATCTCGCTGTTGTTTATGCTCTCCGGAAATACGATCACCGCATCAACGTCATCATAGTTGATGATGTTATATACGGATTTCGAGCCCACCAGGCTCAGATCGTTCTTTCTAAAGTCACGAAAACTGTTGAACGCCACCGTTTTCCAGCCACGTAAGGACGCAGACCTGTTTATGGCGCTTAAATATTCAGTTCTTATTCTGTCCTGCATTTTGGCAAGACATATTCCCAAAACCTTTCCTCTACCGCTCATAAATCCCCCCGCAAGACTTAACGTCTTACCTGTGCTGCGAAACCACTACATATAGGCCGTTATCCCCCATATCTTGGGGCTTAAAACCGTTTCAAGGTATATTTCCCCTTACTGTAGCATAGTATATCAAATTTTCGTGGTTTTTTATACTTTAATAATTGGTGTTTTTTACTATCATTTTTTGACTTTTAAAATTATTTTCTTAATACTTGAATTTATCGTCTTTATGGTGTATACTATCTTTACAGTAAGTCGAGTAATGCAGGAGGTGATCATATGGCTACGAAAGCTTTGAATTTTAAGATGGATGAAGCAGATATCGAGGATATTAAAAAAGTTTCGTCGGTTTTTAACATGTCCCAGACCGAGATCGTTAAAAACGCCATCAGGCAGTATATCAATAAACTAAAAAAAGACCCCTACTATCGTCTCACTTCCCATGTGATGGAAGCTGACCCTGAAGAATCGGAAGAAATCCTTGGGCACCTCGAGTCAATGAGCGATGACGACCTTGAGATTGTTGCTTCAGAGCGTTTTGAACTGTAAGAGGGGGTTTTATGGCAGATTCTAAACATTTTTCATATGAGATACGTTATAGCAAAGCCGCCATGAAATTTTTCCAGGCTCATGATGATATCAGGCAACAGTACTGTATCAATATAAAAAAAGTCCTGACCGGCGATCATCCGGAAAGTGTGGATATAAAGCGTATAAAAGGGAAACGAAACGATTATTATCGTATGAGGATAGGCGGATACCGCATTATATATGCCGTAATAAACGGAAAGATAGTAGTTATTGATACATTACTTGCAGGATCCAGAGGAGATATATATAAAAAAACAGAAGGATTGAAATAAGATCATTATACAAACAGGCATAAAAACAGGGCTCTGTGCAGGCAGAGCCCTTTATAGTGTATACTATTCGTTTTTAGTCAACCGGCTTCTGAGCCTTATCAAACATTTCAAGTACTTCCGCTGTAGGCTCTTTATCGAGCTTAGCTACAACAATGGCTGCGATCATACCGCAGATGAATCCGGGGATGATCTCATAGAGACCTGTCTCGGATGAAAGGAATGCATACCATAATGCATCTACGCCAAAACCTACTACCACGCCGGCTACAGCGCCCTTATATGTGAAGCGTTTCCAGTGAAGTGCAAGCAGGATAACGGGACCGAATGCTGCACCGAATGCGCCCCATGCGCATTCTACGAGTGCCATGATACCGCCGTTGTTGGGGTTAAGTGCTATGATAAGTGCTACGACAGATATAACTGCTACTACGATACGTCCTACGAGTAACATTTCCTTGTCATCAGCCTTTTTCCTGATTATCTTCTTATATACGTCGGAAGCGAATGCCGATGATGATGCGAGCAGCTGTGAATCTGCTGTACTCATGGATGCCGCTAAGATAGCTGAAAGAAGGATACCGCCTACAAATGCAGGGAAGAGGTCTCTTACCATTACGATAAATACCTTCTTCTGCTCGCCTTCTGCTAAGAAACTTCCAAGGTACTCATGGCCTACAAGTGCCACTACACATGCCATAGCCAGGATAAGTGTGGTCCAGAGGATACCGGTCACTCTTGATTTTCTCATTTCTTTTTCGGAACGGATAGCCATGTATCTTACTAAGATATGAGGCATTCCGAAGTATCCGAGCCCCCAGCCGAAGCCGCTTAAGATATCCGATATACTCTTCCAGTCAAATTTACCGGATGAGAGCAGGTTGTAATAATTTTCATCTGTAGTTACTTTTGCCATAGGTGTAAAGTCAGGCTCGCCCATAGCTGCTACTGCGATGATGGGTGCTGCCATGATGGCTGCAAGCATCATGAGGCCCTGTACGAAGTCGGTCCAGCATACTGCGTTGAATCCGCCGAGGAATGTATAAAGCAGGATGATGACTGTAGCACCGATCATTACCCAGTGCTTTTTATCATCTGCAAAACCGAATACTGTCTGGAACAGTGTACCGCATGCATCGATACTCGATGCCGCATATACGCAGTAAGCTACGATAAATACGATAGCGCTGACTACGAGCAGTATATGGCTCTTTGACTTAAATCTGTTGGTAAGGAACTGCGGGATGGTGATAGAGTCATCCGCGATGATGGAGAAACGGCGCAGTCCGGGTGCTACCAGTATCCATGCAAGCACGGTACCGATAAGAAGTCCTATCGCGATCCATACCTGGCCCATGCCCCAAAGATAGATGGATCCGGGCAGTCCCATGAGTACCCACGCACTCATGTCCGATGCTCCTGCCGAGAGTGCCGCTACCAGACCGTTCATGTTACGGTTGCCAAGGAAATACGACTTGTCTCCGCCTTTTTCCTTTCTTCCCTTAAGGAAGAAGATGATACCGATCGCCAATACTATCACCAGATAGATGGCAAACGCTATCGATTCCTGTAAACTCCTGTCCATTTTTATCCTCCTGTGGTATATTTATATAGGCTTCCCCTTGAGGGGAAGGCTTTATCAGAGTACAGCCTCTCATTTAGGTGAAGGCATTATCATAGCACCTTCTTCATAATATCGCAGAAATCAAATGTTGCGAAATAATCTTTGGGCGTCTCAGCACGGCGGATAAGCTCGACACTTCCGTCCTCGTGGAGCAGAAGCTCCTTTGACCTCAGCATGCCGTTATAGTTATAGCCCATCGAGAATCCGTGTGCTCCGGTATCGTGGATGCAGATATAATCACCCATATCGATCTTCGGGAGCTGACGGTCTATCGCAAATTTATCGTTGTTCTCGCACAGATTTCCTACTACGTCGTAAGTATGGTCCTTCGGCGCATTTTCTTTGCCGAGCACGGTCAGATGATGATAAGCGCCGTACATAGCAGGTCTCATAAGGTTGGCTGCACATGCGTCAACACCAATGTATTCCTTATATGTATGCTTCTCATGGATAGCTTTTACGATCAGGTGTCCGTAAGGTGCCAGCATAAATCTTCCAAGCTCGGTAAATATGGCTACTTCCATACCTGCGGGCTCGATCACTTCTTCGTATGCCTTTTTTACGCCCTCGCCGATCTTTAAGATATCGCAGCCTTCCTGGTCAGGACGATAAGGTATACCTACGCCGCCTGAAAGGTTGATGTATTTTACGTCGCAGCCGGTCTCGTCCCTAAGCTCTACAGCGAGCTTGAACAGGTCGCGTGCCAGCATGGGATAATAGTCGTTCGATACGGCACCGCTGCATAAAAATGCGTGAATACCGAATTTCTTTGCACCGAGCTCCTTTAATCTCTTAAACGCCTCAGCTATCTGAGGTCTGGTCATGCCGTATTTTGCATCTCCGGGGTTGTCCATGATGCCATTGGATACAGTATATACTCCGCCGGGATTGTAACGGCAGAATATGGTCTCGGGCACGCCGCACTCTTTGTCAAGGAAATCCACGAGTGTGATGTCGTCCAGGTTGATATATCCGTTAAGCTGCCTGCACTTGGTGAACTCGCCCGCGGGTGTCTCGTTGGATGAGAACATGATATCGCCTTCTCCCATCCCGCACGCCTCTGCTATGAGCAGTTCCTGCATGGATGCGCAGTCCACGCCGCAGCCTTCGCTCTTTAACACGTTTATGATGAACGGATTGGGTGTTGCCTTCACCGCAAAAAACTCCTTATATCCCTTGTTCCAGCTGAATGCCTGCTTTAATCTTCTTGCATTTTCCCTGATGCCCTTCTCATCGTAGATATGGAAAGGTGTGGGATATTTCTTTACGATCTCTTCTATCTGTTCTTTTGTTACAAATGGTGTTTTCATGATGTTCACTGTCTTTCTGTTAATTCTTTACATAAATAATCCCGCTGTCTATTTATTAAAAAAAAATAAACAACGGGTTTAGAATAGCACATTTTCGGTTTTTATGCAAGATTTTCTTATAAAAATACAAAAATAACCGCGAGCTCAGTAAAGCATAGGCGGTTATTTTTTTGTGCGTTTTTATTTCTTCTCAAACAAGTCCTGCTTAATTTTTGTGGTAGATATTCCTTCAGTTCTGGGCAGATAAACGACTTCACAGTATTCCTTAAGGAAATCAAACTTTCCGGTCCAGTCATCTCCCATAACAAAAACATCTACATTATTATTTACCACGTCGTCTATTTTCTGCTCCCATGTATATTCAGGGAGTACTTCATCCACGTATCTTATGGCTTCAAGTATCTTTTTTCTGTCTTCAAAACTGTAATAAGCTTTCTTTCCTTTTATAGCATTAAACTCATCCGAAGATACAACAACTATAAGATAATCACCCAGTTCTCTGGCACGTCTAAGCAGATTTATATGTCCAACGTGAAGCAGGTCATAAGTTCCGTAAGTAATTACTTTTCTCATTTTACCTCCCGAACCGGATTATGTTTCCGGTCTTAAATCCATGATAACATCCGCGTTGTAGGATACCATATATGCTTGATAATATCAAGTTTTTTCTTTAAAAAGCATTGACGTTCGAACATACGTTTGCTATAATATAATCAAGGTGTTGTCCAGACGGATGGCGGTTAGCTACCTCACCGGAGAAGTGTCAGGGCTTCTCAGGAAGGAGGAAGCAGTGAGTGTATCAGAAGTATTTCAACTTGTTATCATGCTCTGCGCGATTGCAAAGTTATTTTATACGATCGGCAAGGATATTTCCAAGCATAAGAAACATAATGATCAAGAGAATATACATAAGAACACAAAAAAATAACCGCCACCAGTCTCCCCAGACTCGTTATTAGCGGTTATTCTTTTTAATGTAACCCGTAGTCAGGTAGCTGACCGTCGTTTTGACGGACAACACCTTATTCTGTTTATAATATACACCCGTTTGTTTTGTAAGTCAAGCAATTTTCAGTTAGCTTAACAAAACTACTCCTTTATCATCGTAAATGTCTGGTTAAACGCAGGTACTGCCGGTGTGGCCCCATACAAAGCCATATACAGGTTACTGTAACCGTTCTCATCCACGATCGTACTATCCGATATATTTTGAATAGTCACCCCACAGTAACTGTCTACAAACGAATTATAATACGTCTTCATTCTGCCATTGACAGAGGTCATCATAAGGTTGATCCCGTTTGAGCCGTCCGCTGCCCCTGCAAATGCCAGGAATGCCAGATACATCTGATTATACCTGTCTGCCGTATCCTGTTCATCTGTAAATGTGATGGATACGGATCTTACATACCCGTTGCTTCCTGCGGTAACCTTGTAATTATCAAGAATGTCACCGGTATACCCGGTATATTTCATAAGTTCGACCAGGTTTTCCCTGAATTGTTCAACGGTGATATCGCCTCTGTTTTGTGGCAGCATAGCCTGCTTTGCGACAAATTCGTCAAATACATTGAGCAGGATGATCGCTACAACGCACAGCACTATCCTGGTCTGCTTGTCATCATCAAGTTCGACATCTATGCCTTCATCCCATTGCATGGTGTCATTCATCCTGCATCTTATATATGAAACACCTCGTTTATATATTGAAAAGATCGGGATCATAAATCCAAATCCGTGCCATGCAAGTTTCAAAGCTCTGATGTATGCCTGCTTTATATCAAGTTTGCCCTTACTCTTTGAGTCTCTGACCTTGATGCCCATGATCCATTTTCCGGGCGTAGTCCCTATGGTTGCAAGAAGCAATGGCTCGATCATAAGTTCAAACAGCCAGAATACCATCTCGCAATACATGACTGTCTCCAAAGAAAGTCCGGTATTGACCCTGAATCCGATCTTTAATATGGCATTTCCTATCAAAGTCACGATGGTGGTGTCCACTATCCTGGCCAAAAAACGTCTGGCCGGATATGGACAGGTTTTCTCACCGTTATTTATACGCTCTCTGGCTCCGATTTTTGTGGTGTATGTCCCGTATCCGGGTGACCATCCGTGCCAGTTGCCCGAACCCATATTTGAATCGCCGTAGCCATGTGTGGTATAGGGGCTCCAGCGCTCATTTTGCGTACTGTCCGATGAATTTTTAGTTTCCTCATCTGTGGCTGTTTTCTCTTCATCGGATGTATCGCTTACACGACTTATTCCATCTTCAATTTCCGAAGTGTCCTTTTTTTCATCTCCGATTTTGTCTGTGGAAGCTTCCGAGCTGTCATAACTGCCGCTTTTCCCTGCATCCGGTGAATCATCCGGTTTTCTTCCATTATATACATCCGTGTTACGGCCACGGGGCTCATCTTCCTTAGAGCTGCTCCCCATCAGGCCGCCGAATAATCCGCCAAACAGTCCGGATTTTCCGGGTTTATTATCGTTAGTAGCTGCTTTTCTTTCCTCAAGTCTTCCGCTGTTTACATCATAAAATGTTCCGCCGGAAGCTTTTAATTCCTTAATGTGCTGCAGGAAAGGCACCGGATCGAGTTCATCGATATTCTGACACTCACGCCTGATATTCTGGATAACTATGGCCGCCTGAGTGTGATTCTTCTCATCCGACAGGATATCATCCAAATATTTCTTAAGTGTGGGCTTTAGGTCAGATTCCCCTTTTACAATGGAGAACGCTGCCTCATCAGGGATTCCGAGCATGCTGAACAGACAGCACTGCCTGATCACCTTGACGTCTTCATCGTCAAAGCTGGCCAGTAACGCTGCCGCTCCGTGGCTTTTAACAAGCCCTCTGTTCTCGATGTTTAAAAGCTTGGAACTGTTTAATCCCAGCTCCTTCGCCAGTTCCCTGTAATTCATATTGCTCCTGATTTACGTAAATCAAATTACTACCCGATAAACGCTGTATTATGATGTTCAATCATCAATCCGGCTGATCAGATCCATATGTCCATTAAAGTTTTAACTTTGCGAGCAAACTTCCAAGTCCTGTGGAAGGTGCATCGCCGTCACTGTACTCAGTGGGCTCGTCGAGTGCTTCCTCTACGGTCTCGGTCTCATCCTTTTCCTGAACCGCTATCATAGACAATGAAAGCTTGCCGTCCTTTACATCTATTACCTTAACTGTTACCTCTTCGCCTTCTTTTAATACCTCTGCGGGCGATTTTATTTTCTTATATGCTATCTGTGAGATATGTACCAATCCGGTGATTCCGTCGCCTATATCCACAAATGCTCCGAAAGGCATAAGTTTTTCAACCTTTCCGGTCACTACCGTACCCTTCTGTACCTTCGATACCTTGAGGTTTTTCTCTGCCTCAGCCTTTTCCGCAAGTACAGATTTTGCAGAAAGTATTACCTTCTTGTCCTCACGGTTCACTTCGGTGACTCTGCACTCCAAAGTCTTTCCGACAAACTCCGAGGTGTCCTCTGTATAGGTAAGTGCCAGCTGCGATGCGGGGATAAATGCCCTGATACCGTATATGTACGCTACTGCTCCGCCCTTTACCGCCTCGTTGATCTTTACCTTTTCTATGGTGCCGTCTGCCTTTGCTTTTATCAGCTTATCCCATGAAAGCATGTCGTCTGCTTCCTTCATGGAGAGTTTGATCACACCGTCCCTCGTCTCGCCGAGCACCACACAGCTTACCTTGTCGCCCACATGTATATCCGCCTTTATGGAAAATGCAGGGTTGTTGCTGAGTTCATCTATAGAAATAATGCCCTCTGAATATGAGTTAAGGTCCACCGTTACATCTTTATCCGATACACCGCATACTGTACCGTATACGACGTCACCGGGATTTATTTTTTTGAAGCTGTGTTCGAGCTCCGCCTTAAAATCGTCCATTGAAGGAATGCCTTCATAATTTGTTTCTTCCATTTTCGTCCCCCTGATAGATATTTAATGTATATACCCTCAATATTACAGTATAATCTTTTTTAATAAAAATTGCAACGAAATTAAAATCCGCTTGACTTTTTATTTATTAACACTATAATGCGATATAATATAAATCATTATCGGTATCACAGAAAGGACGGATACGGTTATGCAATTATTGGTGGTAATACTTAAAAATGAGAAACTTTTGGATGAAATACTAAAAAAACTGGCTGATGAGGGCGTAAAAGGCGGCACGATACTCTCCGGAAAGGGTATGGGCGAAGAGCTTATGAATATGGAGGATGTCCCGATGTTTGCCACTCTGCGCCGTCTCATGAAAGACGAGGACCGCGAAGCCGTACACGTGGCACTCTTCGTAATAAGGGATGAGCAGGTAGTTGAAGCCCGCGAGACCGTAAAACAGATGGTCAACTTAAAAGAACCCAACACCGGGATCATGTTTGTTGTGCCTATCACGTATGTAGAGGGACTGGGCAAGTAAAGGTAAACTTCTAAAATCCCACGTAGACCCTTTTGAAAAACAAATATAACAGATATTTCAATTATTATAATAGAAAGTGAGAAAAATAATCTTTCAGAAATGGAACTCCATATACTTATATATATAGCAATAGCATTGTGCCTGGCTCTGCTCTCGAGCAAGCTGATGAAGCTTATCAAGCTTCCGAATGTTACAGGTTACCTTTTGGTCGGCTTGCTGGCAGGCCCCTACGTACTTAATATCATCCCCAAGGACACCGTCGACAGCCTCGGGATCATACCTGATGTGGCACTTGGTTTTATCGCTTTTTCCATCGGTTCGGAATTCAGGTTCAGCTACCTGAAGAAAGTAGGAAAAGCTCCTATCATCATCGCTTGCCTCGAATCCATCGGAGCAGTACTCGTAGTTGATTTTGCTCTGATCGTAACAGGAAATGACGTACCGTTTTCCCTTTGTCTAGGTGCCATCGCAGCCGCTACCGCTCCTGCTGCCACACTCATGGTAGTAAAGCAGTACAAAGCTCACGGTCCTGTAACCGAGACTTTGCTGCCCGTCGTAGCACTTGATGACGCCACAGCTCTTATGTGCTTTGGTATATCGGTAGCCATCGCCAAGACCATAGAAGGCGGTGTGGGCGACAGCCTGATCATGACTATCGCAAAGCCTTTACTAGAGATCATCGCCGCTCTGGCTATAGGCATAATCTTCGGTATACTCTTCCGTTTTGCCGTCAAATGGTTCACAGGACGCGGAAACAGACTTGCCGTCACATACTGCATGGTATTTGTATGTATCGGACTCGGCGAAATGCTCGACGT
Organism: Lachnospiraceae bacterium; assembly: GCA_017620375.1. Taxonomy (GTDB): domain Bacteria; phylum Bacillota; class Clostridia; order Lachnospirales; family Lachnospiraceae; genus RUG11977. The sequence continues at coordinate 46,777 of JAFZQN010000046.1, read as the reverse complement.
ATCATCACTTTTAGCCTGCATGGCACTTGGAGCCACACTTGCCAACACATCTTCATTTGCAGATGTTGTTTTCGAGCAGACAGACCGTATGACACCTCCAATATTTATGATGTTCTTCTTCCTGTCCGGCGCAGCGCTTGATATATCCATCATCCCGTCGGTTGGCGTGATCGGTATCATATACATCATATTCAGAGTGCTCGGAAAGATGCTCGGTTCATTTGCAGGAGCTAAGATATCAAAAGCAAACAAAAATGTTCAAAAATATCTGGGCTTCACACTCATCCCACAGGCCGGTGTAGCTATCGGTCTTGCTACCACCGCCATGTCGATAGTTCCCGACTACGGCCCGAGGATCCGTACCATCATCCTCTGCGGTACAGTAATCTACGAACTGACCGGTCCTGTTATAACTAAGTTAGCGTTGAAGAAAGCTGGAGAAATCTCCTAGTTTGTTATTATGCTCTGCGCAGTTGCGATGTTATTTTACACAATTGGCAAGGACATACATAAACAAAAGAAAACGAATTCAGACACAAAAAAATAACCGCCACTCAGTCAGCTAAAACTTGGTATGCGGTTATTTTTTTTATCGTAACTCATTGTTAGGTTGCTGATTGTTCGATTTTTCAACAGATCAACTATCAGAACTATACTATTCATAGTCAAATAGAAAGGGTTCTCAAAACAGATCCTTCATTTGTTGAATCAATTTAGGATCAAATCCTTCTTCAGACATTATCTGCTCTGTCTCATCTGCCTTCTGGTATCCGAAAGGCCCTTGGTTGAAATATTTTGTCATGATGGCTTTTTTGCCGTTTGCATCTTCGATTTTCCAGACAAGCATTACATTTAATGTATGTTTGTCCTTGTCATAGTCATGTATAACCATGTCTGCGGATTCGGTTTTGCCGATTTCAATTATCTGGGGCAATTTCTCATTTAGAGCTGCCGTGTAGTCTTCATTGGCCGAATTCATACAATTCGTAGTAAAGAAATTGTCTCCTATTTCTATATATTGTTTTTCTCCGCAAAGCCTGTCATAAAGGACGTATTTCCCGTAATATCCGTCAAAGATGAAGCCTTCAACAAAGGAAATATATTTGTCGGCTTTTTCTATGGCCTTATCAAATTCATTCTCTTCCTGCCCAAGCTCCCGATGTGCACTTATCAGACCTACCGAATAGGTATTCAGATCTGCAAAGCTGACTTCAATATAAAATCTGTTTCCTCCGTTTCCGATCAGCATTTTTACAACATAGTTATCCGTATCGTCGGCTTCTAACGAATCCATAAGATCTATGTAGTACAAGTCGCTTCTTGTGTATTTAACATCGGTATCCAGAATTTCAAAATTGTGCGGAACCAATTCATCATTATATAGTTTTTTCAGCTGTAAAATATAGTCTTCGATAATTTCTGTTCCTACATACCCTTTACCGTTTTTGAAAACCATCGCACCACAATCTTCAATTGCAGCACCCATTAATACGGTTTCCATCTTACCGTCAAAAAAGTCCTGTGCTATCGACCGTGCTTTTGACCTGTATCTTAAACGGGTGATGCTTGGAAGCCCACTTCTCGGGTTGAGCTCACCGATTACCAATGCCAATAATAAGATGGCGAGTATGAGGGTTATGTAAAAGAATAGTATCTTTTTCACCCTGATTTTTTTTATCTCTTTGTTAATTTTTTGGAATGGTTTATCTTCAGGGGCTTCATCGTATGCATCCCCTTCTTTTTTCATGCTTTCGTAGAGCTCACGGCATGATTTGCACTCATTCAGATGTTCTTCCATCTCTTTTTTAGCATCTTCTTCTACCAGATTCATCACATAATCCGGCATCAGTTCTTCCGCTTTTTTGCAATCAATCATTTTATTTACCTAACCTTTTCATTTTTTCGACTGCGCGATAGTAATTCATTTTCGCCCAGGCCGTATTTTTACCGAAGGCTTCACCTATTTTTTTAAACGGAATGTCTTTTAACCGCATTTTGATAATTTTTTGTTGGTCTTCGTTTAATAGTGCTATTCTTCGGTATAATTCGTCAGTATTTTCTTTTTCGATGATACTTTGTAAAGGGTCCGTCTCGTCTGAAATGAAGATGTCGGGATTGCTTTCAGACAATTCGTCGAGAGATGAATTATTGTTATTGGCCAATTTCCCTTCGGAATAAAGCGTGTTTAGTGCGATGCGGCTAAGCCAGGTATACATTGCACAATCTCCGCGGAATCCCTGTATATTCATTATTGCTTTTAGAAAAGTGGTCTGAAGTACATCCTCGGCTATTTCCCTGTTCCTGCATTTTCCATAAATGAACAGATACAGCCGTTTGGAGTATTCATGGTATATTTTCGAAAAATCTGCCTGCATCGTGTTTAATCCCTCTCGTTTTGTTGCCCTTCATTAATACTGACTTTTGATAATAAAAAAAGTAACGGGTGTTTTAAATATTTTCTGAATTAAGTTATAGGTTTATATATATTTTATTATATGTAAGCAAAAAGTCAAAAGGTATTATCTATATCGTATTCAGGGTAATAGGAAAGATGCTCGATTACGGTCCCCGGATCCGTACCATCATTCTCTGCGGCACCGTTATCTATGAACTGACAGGGCCTGTGATAACTAAGTTAGCGTTGAAGGAAGCTGGAGAAATCACATAATTTTCTCACCTCGAAAACGTACATATTTTCTATATTTCCATTGACTTCTGAACATTTGTTTGCTATAATAATTATGGTGCTACCAGACGTATGGCGGTCAGCAGCCTGCACCGGAGAAGTGTTAGGGCTTCTCAGGAAGGAGGTGTGCTGTGAGTGTTTCAGAAGCATTTCAGTTTGTTATTATGCTCTGCGCAGTTGCGATGTTATTTTACACAATTGGCAAGGACATACATAAACAAAAGAAAACGAATTCAGACACAAAAAAATAACCGCCACTCAGTCAGCCAAAACTTTGTGTAAGCGGTTATTTTTTTTATCGTAACTCATTGTTAGGTTGCTGACCGTCGTTCTACGGTAGCACCTTTTGCATATTTAGATTAGCACAAATACCTTAAAAAGTCAAGACATTTGTTCGATTTTTCAACAAGTTCAAGTTTCAGATGTTCAGGTTATTCTTTTTGTGACACTTAATACCGTCAGCACTTCACCCGTCACCTTAAATTTCACTTCATATCCTGCATATGACATACCGTACACTCTGTCCGAATCGTTTTGGTAATGCGGCCTGGGATCATTTGAAAGTATCTTCTCCAAGCTTATTTTTGTGTTCTTAGGAATATCATTATTGTCCCATTTCCACTCCACCTTCAAGGTCTTATATTCCATATCATCCGTAAAGCCGCCCTTGGCCCCGGGGATAGAATCCGCATAAGGAATATATGGCTTTATGTCATATATCGGAGTCCCATCAACCATATCAGCACCAAGCACATGAATAACCGGACCAATGCCTTTATCCTCAGAGATTTTCTCTATTTTTACAACAGACAACCCTATCGGATTAGGTCTGAACGGAGACCTCGTGGCAAAAACCCCTATTCTCTTATTACCGCCAAGTCTGGGCGGGCGTACGGTAGGAGAAAACTTACTGCTTCCGTCATCTGCCAGATTCTTGGAAAACTCCCATATGAGCCATATATGTGAAAACTCCTCAAGCCCCCTTATCATGTCAGGATTTCTGTATTCGGGCTCAAACACAATCCTCCCCTTAAGCTCCTCTACCACACCCGGCTGCCTCGGTATCCCAAACTTCTCCGGGAAGTCGGTTCTTATATGCGCTATCGGTGCGATTTTCATCTCTATCTTTTTTCTCCTTCTATAAGCCCACTCCACTGCTACGCAGCGGATCCGTGTCAAACGCTCCACGGGAGCATTTGACGTAGGACTGTTCTTTTTGTCAATCTATCAGTCAGAACAAAGGATGGCCGAGCTAAGGCATAATGTATAAAACCATAAAGCAAGCAGCTGATATGCCTCCGTATACGTCGCATCGGAATATATGCAAAAATCGGTTAACCAAACCGATTTTTGAGCGAAGCACAAGTGGGTCCGGTATCAAGCGGACCCACGATTGCGAGCGTCTTATATGAAGATGCAGACGGATATGGATTGGCATATCCTGCGAAGCGAAGACGGGTTTTATACATATGCATTAGTTTGGCCATCCGTTCTCAAAAAAGATGACAAAAAGAACCGTCCCCATTGTCACATTATTTATTTCCGTACTTCTCCATCTGCTCTCTGACTAACGCACCGTCATCAAAGTAATTGATCTTCATGGCTGCTTTTACATCTGCAAGAGTCTGTGCTGCTACTGCCTCTGCAACTTCGCTGCCCTTCTTTAATATCTCATATACACCCTGGATGTTCTGCTCCCACTGTTTTCTTCTCTCTCTTATAGGAGCAAGTTCCTTCTCAAGTACCTTTATCAGGAACTTCTTAACTTTTACATCACCTAAGCCGCCACGTTTGTAATGATCCTTAAGCTCTTCAAGGCTCTTATACTCAGGTAAAAACTCTTCGAAATCTTCAGGCTTGCTGAATGCATCAAGATAAGTAAATACGGTATTGCCCTCAATCTGTCCGGGATCCGATACATTGATGTGGTTCGGATCGGTGTACATGGACATAACCTTGGTCTTGAGCTCCTTCTCATCATCCGCAAGATATATGGCGTTGCCGAGCGACTTGCTCATCTTGGCCTTTCCGTCGGTACCGGGAAGTCTTAAACAAGCACTGTTCTCAGGAAGCAGGATCTTGGGCTCTACAAGTGCTTCGCCGTATACAGAGTTGAACTTTCTAACTATCTCCTGGCACTGCTCGAGCATGGGCATCTGATCCTCGCCTACGGGTACCGTAGTAGCCTTGAATGCGGTGATGTCGGCTGCCTGGCTGATAGGATATGTGAAAAAACCTACGGGGATGCTGGTCTCGAAGTTTCTCATCTGAATCTCCGATTTAACGGTAGGATTTCTCTGCAGACGTGAAACTGTGACTAAGTTTGCATAGTAAAATGTAAGCTCTGTAAGCTCAGGTACCATGGACTGGATAAACAGAGTTGACTTTGCGGGATCAAGTCCTACCGACAGATAATCAAGAGCCACCTCCACGATATTCTGGCGTACCTTCTCGGGGTTGTCCGCATTATCCGTAAGTGCCTGTGCATCCGCTATCATTATAAATATCTTGTCATATTCGCCGGAGTTCTGAAGCTCCACTCTTCTCTTTAATGAACCCACATAATGTCCCAGATGAAGTCTTCCTGTGGGTCTGTCTCCGGTTAAAATTATCTTTTCCATTTTGATGTCCTCTCTCCTATGATCATATCATTTTATGAGCACCTGCTCGATCTGTATCGCATTATCCTCTTCCGCATCCGAGATGTACTTTCTGTAGATATCGTAGTAAATATCCGTACGTCCTTCATCTGTAATGTAAGATATGCTGTCGCAGGTCTCTTTGTCATTCTTTATTATATTGACGATTTCCTGATTATATCTCATTTTCTCGTCGTTTTCAAGCTCGTCTGCCAAAGCAGGCAGCCAGGTCTTACTCTTTGTATAGTTTCTACCGAGCGTATCCGTAGCCGCATCTATACAGTCCGCGATGGTGATGATATCTACCATTATCTTCATTCTGTCACCGATACTGCTGAAGGACTCGGGATATCCCGTCTTTCCGTCATAGCTCTTGTGATGTCCCTCTATTACGGAATTATACTTTTCGGCAAGCTTAGTACCGGCCAGCAGCTCCGCACCGAAAGTCGGATGCTGTTTTATAAGGAAAAACTCCTCATCGGTCAGTTTTCTGGTCTGCTGGTTGATGATATCCGAAATATATGCTTTTCCGATATCATGCAGATGTGCGCAGCGTTCGATATAATTTACCAGATACTGCCTTCTGTTCCTTACCAGATGCACATCTCTTGTCCCGAGCAGTTCAAAGAACATATCGGGTGTCTTGTCTATCAGCGCATTTATGATGATACTGGCTATCTTACCTACCATCATGGAATGTATCAGCGTCATGGAATTACGGTTCAGGATAACCTCCTGGATGTATTCCAGCGACTCCTCTTCGGCATAGGCGGTCCTCAGCATCAGACGAACCGTACGGCACAGGTCATCATTTATATATCCGTTACTTGCCAGATGCGGCATGGATGTATATATCTTCCTGAATTCTGCCGCCATCTCATAGAACAGTTCTTCTCTGTTCTCCAAAGTTACATTCGGGAACGAAAGTGCCCTGAAGCACTCCTGCATACAGGTGATCTTTTTCTGGTATGTATCATCCGTAGTATGCGAGTTGAGTACCGTGTGATAGTCTATCTCAACATCGTTTTCACGGTAATATCTGAACAGCAGCGTTACTGCCGTATCAGGCTGGAAATTATGGGCATACATGTTACACCAGATGTAAGTGAAGGCATTTACCGCTGTCTGCTTATTCAGGTTTTCTCTGGTGATACCGTCGGGAAGCAGTTCGAGTATAACGTACTCGAGTACCGCCCTGTCGGGCTTTGAATCAGATCTTACCAACGCCCACATGAGAGCTTCCTTGGTACGCTGAAGAAAGTCGTCAAAATCGACTTTATCCTCATCAAGTGCACGCACGTCCTGCCTCTGCAGGAACTTCTTGAAGTTCTCGTACATGACGATACGTTCTATACGCTCACCGTTGTTCTTCAGGTCCTTGTCCTCGATACTGTAATAGGTAGAAAGAAGTATCCTCTGTCTCGTCTCCCAGTCGGGCATATCACAGTATATGTCGCTCATGCTCGCTACCGTCTCGAAACAGTCACGGGCTTTCTCTATGGATATATCATTTGACTTGTCATTGTATGTCAGTCCGAGCATATATGTGGTAAACAGCCATTTATCCTCTACATTTCTACTCTTATAAAAACTCTGGAGCTTAAGCAGCATCTCTGTCGTGAGCAGCGAATCGTTTTCCGAATCAAGCGTCATAGAGTAGATGTTTATGAAAAACTCATCCGCCGTCTCCATATCCAGCTTTTTGCCTTCACGCACAAATGGATATATGAGCTTGCCCAGGCGTTCCTCATTGTATGCATAGGTATTTCTCAAGAACTCAGATTTTTCCGCAAGTTTCTCAACCCAGCTGCTCCTGTCGGAAGCCTTTACGAGGCCGGCCTCTATATCACGGGACCTGTTCTGATTTCTACGGTATTGATTATAAAATTCAGTGATCAGTCCGCTTTCTATAACTGCCATTCAGGTCCCTCCTTTCGCGACATTCGCCATATGACAGAACCCCTCCACGTTGTTCCGGGTTTCCTTTGATTGACCGCGCCAGGCGTCGCGCGGACCGACTGGCAAACGTCGCTTCGCGACATTCGCCAATCTACCTCTAATATTTTATAATAGCATAATTTTTCTTTATTAACAAGATATATTTGTTTATAAAACTCCTTAAAATCCCCTTGCAAAAACAGTAAACCTATATTATAATTTTTTAAAGCGGTATGGGGCCGCTGAAGTATTGGAAAGGAACCGTTATACGGTATCGGTGGTTTAATATGAGATTAGTTACACGTTCGGATTTTGATGGTCTTGCATGCGGTGCTCTTCTTAAAGAGGCCGGCATTATCGATAATTGGAAGTTTGCTCATCCCAAGGATCTGCAGGATGGCATCGTAGAAGTAGACGAGAACGACTGTCTGGCAAATGTTCCTTTTGTTCCCGGATGTGGTCTGTGGTTTGACCATCATTCAAGCGAATTTGAGAGAAATGAGCTTCAGGGCAAGTACAAGGGCGAAAGCAGGATTGCTCCTTCATGTGCAAGAATTATATATGATTATTACGGTGGTGAGGAGCGCTTCCCTCAGTTTACCGATATGATGGTAGCTGTTGACAAGGTTGACTCCGGTAACCTTACCCGTGAGGAAGTACTTAATCCTTCCGGCTGGATACTCATCGGTTTCCTTATGGATCCCAGAACAGGCTTAGGACGTTGGAGACAGTTCACTATTTCCAACTATCAGTTGATGGAAATGCTTATCGATGCCTGCCGTACCATGACTATAGATCAGATCCTCGCTCTTCCCGATGTTCAGGAACGTATCGAAGTTTATGAGGAGCAGAGCCTTAAGTTCAAGGAGATGATCGTAAAGTACACCTCCACCAAGGGCAATGTTATCATCACCGACTTAAGAGGTGTTGATCCCATCTATACAGGCAACCGTTTCATGATCTACAGCCTCTATCCCGATCAGAACATATCCGCATGGATAGTTTCAGGTCGTGGCGGCCACGGATGTTCCGCAGCTGTAGGTTACAGCATACTTAACCGCACCTGTACACTTGATGTCGGAGCTCTTATGCTTAAGTACAACGGCGGTGGCCACAAGGCAGTAGGTACCTGCCAGTTCTCCGATGAGAATATGGAAAGTGAACTTCCCAAGATGCTGAACGAACTCTGCTCACTTGCTAATGACTAAGGATCAATAACGTCGCATGCTTACGAAACCTCAGCAAATCTTATTATTCGAATTATAAGCGCAAAATTTAGGGAGCATAGTTGATATGCTCCCTGTTTTTTTGTTTTTTGCTTTTTTAGGTCCTTCGATTTCGGGGGTATGCTACACACCTGAGCTTTCTCAATTTCTATGTTGCATTATGAGGTCGTTTTTCTTGCTTGATGCTACATATGGCTCCTATATCTTTTTGTATGTAGCATTACAGACTTATTTTCATAGCTTTATGCTACACGCAAGCTCTGTCTAACCTTCTGTGTTGCATTACGAGGTCGTTTTTCTGGTTTTATGCTACACGCAAATCCTACCTAACCTTCTGTGTTGCATTACCAGATTTTTTCCCAAGCTTTATGCTACACGCAAATCCTACCGCAGCTCCTGTGTAGTATTGCCAATTATTTCCCCAGCTTCATGCAACACACCGGTCCTTTCTCACTTTCTGTGTAGCATCATCTCGTTACGCCTTCGTATTCGCTGCTTCTGTGTTATCGTTTTCTTTGAACATGTTATAGAACTCGCTGTGGATCTTGCTGTATTCCATATTGTAGTCCTTATCATTTCCTTGATGAAGCGAGGAAATATAGGAATGAGCGAGTGTTTCTGCTCCGGGGTTCGCACGGGCGATGGTAGCCACGCCGATGTTGGAGCAGATATCCGATATCCTTTCTATGTTAGTCAGGATATCCAGGAATATGATACCTGAATTAACCTTACATTTTCCGTCCCTGAGTCGTGCTATGTGGTTGTCATGCAGTGAATTGACCAGGTCATCTACTACCTCTTCCATAGGCTCGATGTGACGTGCCGCTACTACATCACGTTTTACAAAGGCTAAGGAGGCGTTTTCAAGTATCCTGCCGATAAGTCTTCTTAAGATATCAAGTTCTTTCTTAGCTTCTTCGGTGAGCCCGTTTCCGTCCTTTGAGAGCTGTTCTGCACTTTCCATAAGATTTACCGCATGGTCGCCGAGTCGCTCAAATTCCGTGACATCCTTATAATACTGGTCTATGATCTTGATGTGGAGTTCATCTTTTAAGTGCGGATTCAGCTTCAGCATATAGCTGCTGGCTGCATCCGTCATCTGATCGATGTTATCTTCTTCTTTTTCTATCTCTGCTGCTATACCGGGCCTGTAATCATAGATAAGGTTCATGGCCTTATCAATATTGATAATCGATGCTTCGAGCATGGTACGAAGTACGTCATAAATGCTTCGAAGTGCCAGAGCGGGTGTGTCAAAGAACACCGGGCTTAATGCATTAAGCTTTTCAGAATACTTGCCCTTGGTCGTAGTATCGTCTTTTACGATTACATAACTAAGCTTTTCAAATACACTTACAAGCGGAAGAAGCAAAAGCGCACAGCTTAAGTTAAATACCGAGTTGGCATTGGCGATGGTACCTGCTGTCTGGGATGCATCCCAAAGGTTATCCAGCGTTCCGATCTTATGGAATATGGTAACACCGACGATGACCAAGACAGTTTTGCTGAGATTGTAAAGGATATTTATAATACCTACACGTTTTGATTCAGCTTTCGCTCCAATCGAACATACAATAGCTGTGGTCACACAGTCACCAAGGTAAATGCCGACCAGAATGATATATACTGTTTTGAACGGGATTTCTCCGGCCATAGAAAAGGCCTGCAGAATACCGATGGAAGCTGACGAGCTTTGCAGAACAAATGCAACACCCGCACCCGCTAAATAACCGAGTAAGGGATTGTCGCCCAAACTTGAGAATATATTTTCAATAAGTCCGCCTTCCGTAAGGCTGCTTACCGCTGCCGTCATGTTCATAAGTCCGGTGAAAAGTATACCGAAACCCATGCAGACATTTCCGATGTTGTCGGACTTTTTAAACTTAAGGAACATGATAAGAATGATGCCGGCGATAAGTGCTAAAGGTGCCAGCGTCGACGGAGTAAAGAATTTAAGAATAGAACCGCCCTCTGCGTTAACATCGAGCAGTCGGATGATCTGGCCGGTAACGGTAGTACCTACGTTTGCACCGACGATAATACCGAGGGATTGTCTAAGCGAAATAATGCCCGCGGTTACCAGACCCGAAGTAATAACTATGGTTGCTGTTGACGACTGGATGACAGCCGTAACAATAACTCCAAGAAAGAAGGCCTTGACAGGGTTATTCGTGACCTTCTCCATTACTACCTTTAATGTACCCGAAGATCCTTCCTTCAGGCTGTTTCCCATGAGCTTCATTCCGTATAAGAACAAAGCCAGTCCGCCAAACAGTGCAATAACGTTAAATATGTTCATGCTGTTTTCCTTTTTATGCAGGTGTTTTCTGAATTTATACACCCATGTCGTATACTACGAAACTAGTCCTCTTTGGTCACGCCGACCAGAAAACAGTATAGCAGAATTTCGAAAATAAATCTACTATTTTATTGCGTAATACAGGATACTATTGAAAACTTTTTCGAGGCTATTGATCAAGACTTTGTTCATCAAAGTCTTATTTTTATTCGCTTAATCTGTATTTATACTTAATTTTTTATGTTTCGCTAAAGTTACTCTTTAGTAATACTCCCTTTACTTTCCTGCGTGGACATCGTATATTATATACAAGGCGCCGTACAATTCAATAATAAGGAGATACAAAATGAATACATTAAACAATCTCGGAAGCAATATAGCAAAACTTCGTAAAAAATCAGATATTACCCAGGATCAGCTTGCAGAGCAGCTCGGAGTATCTGTATCAGCTATATCCCAGTGGGAAAACGGAAGGACTATGCCTGACATTTCAGCCATCCCCGTACTCTGCCATATATTCAATGTTTCCTCGGATGAACTGCTCGGGATCGACCGCGAGAAGGACGAGGAGGAGATCAAAAGGATCAACGACGAAGCCAACCGGCTGTTGGACCGTGCTCACACTGCCAAGGCAGAAAAATTACTTCTGGATGCACACAAACGTTTTCCGAATAATTATAACCTTATGTCTTCTCTGATGCATCTATACTTTGGCCTTACCAATGAATATGAATATGATGGCTCAGAACAGGGAAAGAAACGTGTAGTGAAAAACCTGCAAAAGAGCATCGACTATGCACAGAAAATCCTGGACGGATGCAGGGATGAGGAATTGCGTGCCGCTGCAAACCAGATACTATGTTTTGCTTATAACAATATTGGAGAAAATGAAAAGGCCATAGAAATCGCCAAAAAGATGCCGACTATATCGGTATGCCGCGAAGGGCTCCTTTCCATCGTAAGTAAAGATCATGACAAGTATGAATGCAAGCAGCATGAGTATTTCATGCTGCTCCAGAATCTCTGCGTAATGCTTGATAACGGCAATATGCAATATTCAGACGGAACTTACGCATACGACGCCCACGAAGAAGCTGCCCTTGCCCAAAAGGTCATTGATATTTTGGATGTTCTGTTTGAAAATAAAGACTTCGGATTCTTCCATGATAGCCTGCAGAGAGCAAATCTTCACATTGCAAGGATTGCTGCCCGTTATGATAAGGACAAAGCAAAAACCATGTCATACCTTGAAGCATCAGCTGCACACGCAGAAGCATTTCTGCAGCATGACGAAGATAAAAAACACACTTCTCTGTTCCTTCGCGATGCAGAATACGGACGTTTTAGAATAAGTACAGAAAAAAATCCGACCGCCGTTATGCTGGATGAGCTGAAAAGCGATCGGTTTGATTTCATTCGAAATGAGCCGGAATTCATAGCTCTTACGGAGCGTTTGAACAAAACGGCCGGAAATTGGAAGTAAAAATTACACTGTCCGGTTTTCATATGTGAAAACACATGGTTAAATGCGTAGTTCAACTAATTAGATTGAGATCAACAGGTTTAGTTTTTCAATAGTTTCCCTGCTGCATTCCGGTATATCGGCGCACCTAAAAGGTATGCCAAGTGCTTCGTATTTCGGGATACATAGCTTATGGAAAGGAAGAAGCTCTATCTTCTCCAATGTCGGATATGAACGTGCTATCTCAGCCATAGCACTGACTTCTTCTTCAGAATCGGTGTAACCGGGCACTACTACATGCCTTATCCATAAAGGTACGGAATGCTTAGTTACCATATCAAGGAAATATTGTACTTTTTTCAGACTGCCGCCGGTACACTCGCGGTAGTCTTTTTCTGTTGTAAACTTAATGTCGCAGATAACAAGGTCTGTTACATCTAATAGGCGGTCGTACTTCTCATGGGCAGTACTGTTTTTTCTTATTTCTATTACTTTTGTGTCAACGCAAGTGTTAGAAGTACCTATTCCTTTTGACGCATCTATAGCTTTTGTGTCAGGATGTGTGTCAGAAAAGACCACCTCCTTAAGCACATCTGTTTCAAGATTAGCGGATCCAGTTGCTGCATCATCATGTTCTACAGGAATCGGAGCAAGTTCAGAAAGATTCTCCGGAAAATTACCGGAAGTATCCAGACAAGTGTGCACTCCGTTTTCATGAAGGAGTATGAAAAGTTCAGTCACAAACTCTGCCTGCATGAGCGGTTCTCCGCCGGATATGGTCACACCTCCGCCGTTTGCAAAGTATGTTTTGTAACGCAGTATCTTTTTCACCAGTTCTTCGGCAGTATACGGGGTACCGAAATAAGACTGATCATCTCCTGTCTTTTTTACCAGCCAGGTATCAGGATTATGACAGTACATACACCTTAAGGGGCATCCTTGCAAAAAAACACAGAACCGTATACCGGGGCCGTCCACCGCCCCCATACTCTGGAGGGAGTGTACGTATCCGATTTTAGGTTCTGTGTTTTTATTTATCATATTTAACTCCTGTCTTATACAGCCTCATGGAATGTACGGCTGATAACTTCCTTCTTCTGCTCTAAGGTAAGTTTGTTAAATACTACAGCGTATCCCGATACACGGATGGTAAGTGTAGGATATTTCTCGGGGTTGTTCATTGCATCGATCAGAGTCTCACGGTTAAGTACGTTTACGTTGAGGTGATGTGCACCCTGTGCAAAATATCCGTCTAAGATATTGATCAGGTTCTCGTAACGCTCCTCATCAGAATGTCCCAAAGCCTGAGGTACGATGGAGAAGGTGTTGCTGATACCGTCCTTACAGGTCTTGTACTCTAATTTCGCTACAGAGTTGAGTGATGCAAGCGCGCCGTTCTTATCTCTTCCGTGCATAGGGTTGGCACCGGGTGCGAAAGGCTCGCCGGCACGTCTTCCGTCAGGAGTGTTGCCTGTCTTCTTACCGTACATTACGTTTGAAGTGATGGTAAGGATTGAAAGTGTATGCTCTGCATTTCTATAAGTAGGGATCTGCTGGAGCTCATGTAAGAAGAGCTCTGTCTGCTCCTTAGCTATCATATCTACCCTGTCGTCATCGTTTCCGTAGCAGGGGAATTCGCCTGTGGTCTCAAAATCCTTGATCAGGCCGTTTTCATCACGGATAACACGTACCTTTGCATACTTGATGGCTGAAAGTGAATCTGCCAATACCGAAAGACCCGCTACACCGAATGCCATGTAACGATGTACATTGGTGTCGTGAAGAGCCATCTGTGTCTTCTCGTATGCGTACTTGTCATGCATGTAGTGGATCATGTTCATGGCTGTGACATATGTCTTTGCCAGCCACTTGCGGTAATAGCTCATGCGCTCCATTACCTTATCATAATCAAGGTATTCATCCTCGTATACGGGCATCTCGGGGCCTACCTGGGTGTCGTATCTCTCGTCTTTTCCGCCGTTTAAGCTCATGAGCAGGAGCTTGGCAAGGTTCGCACGTGCTCCGAAGAACTGCATATCCTTTCCGAGACGCATAGCAGATACGCAGCATGCGATACCGTAATCATCGCCGTAGATAGGACGCATAATGTCGTCGTTTTCGTACTGGATAGCGTGTGTATCGCAGGACACCTTGGCTGCAAAACGCTTGAAATTCTTAGGCAGGTCTTTTGAGTAAAGTACTGTAAGATTGGGCTCTGCAGACGGTCCTAATGTATAAAGTGTATTTAATATTCTGAATGAATTCTTGGTAACTAAAGGTCTGCCGTCCTCTCCCATACCGCCGATAGATTCGGTTATCCACATGGGATCGCCTGCGAAAAGCTCGTTGTACTCGGGTGTACGGAGATGTCTGGCCATACGGAGCTTCATAACGAAATCATCAAGGATCTCCTGAAGCTCGCTCTCTGTATATGTACCGTTCTCCAGATCCCTGTTGAAATATATATCAAGGAATGTAGATGTACGTCCTAAGCTCATGGCTGCACCGTTCTGCTCCTTGATGGCTCCGAGGTATCCGAAATACAGCCACTGAACAGCCTCGCGTGCATTGGTGGCGGGCTTAGAGATATCTATGCCGTAGAGAAGTGCCATGTCCTTAAGCTTTCCTAAGAAGTTGATCTGCTGGTAAAGCTCCTCTAAGCGTCTGATGGATTCAGCATCCTGAAGCTGAGCAGCAAGTTCAGCCTTATCCTTCTGCTTTTCCTCGATCAGACGGTCCACGCCATACAGTGCTACACGTCTGTAATCGCCAATGATCCTGCCACGGCCGTATGCATCGGGAAGTCCGGTGATGATACCGACATGGCGGGCTTTTCTGATCTCATCGCTGTATACACGGAAT
This sequence comes from Lachnospiraceae bacterium, assembly GCA_017620375.1. Classification (GTDB taxonomy): domain Bacteria; phylum Bacillota; class Clostridia; order Lachnospirales; family Lachnospiraceae; genus RUG11977. Next base: position 31,665 of record JAFZQN010000046.1, on the reverse strand, counting down.
ACACCGTCATTATGTGTGGTACGGTATAAGAATTCTTCCTCTACTTTTTCCGAAAGCTCGTAGCCGTATGCCTGGCATGCCTTTCTGGTCATGTTAAGGCCGCCGAAGGGGTTAACACCACGTCTTAAAGGGCGGTCGGTCTGAAGGCCTACTATCAGTTCTTTATCTTTATCAAGGTATCCGGGTTTATAATTAAGCAAGGAGGTAACATGCTGAGTATCGATATCAAGTACGCCGCCGAAACGCTGCTCGAGCTCAAACAGCCCCGAGAGCTTGTGCATAAGCTCACTTGTCCTTTCTGTTGCTCCTGCGAGGAAACTCTCGTCTCCCTCATAAGGTGTATAGTTCTGCTGGATAAAATCCCTTACATTGATCTCCTGCTTCCAGGTTTCTCCTTTAAATCCTGCCCATGCTTCCATAACGCTAACCTCCTGAATTTTAGAATTAAGCCCTTTATATCCTACTACCACGTTAGCGTGATAAAGAGAAATATAAAAGGCAGTGCTTTCAAACGAAAACACTGCCCAGACGGTCGGCATAACAAGTATTGCGAACAATACCGGGACAGGGCTCACCGTGGTTTTTTCCACGAACAGTCATCCGTCAGAACTCACTGTCCGTAATTAAACATAACATAAGTATTAATTTAAGTCAATATACAAAATCAACAAATATTTATATTTTTATCCGGCTTTATTTAAACCGGTAAACAGATTTCCAATCTGCTAAACTACCATAGTAAAGTAAAAAAGCAGCCCCCATGGCTGCTTTTTCTTCCCCAATACATTTATGGCCATATCATGACCAATAAGGTTTTTGCTCACTGTTTGATACGCCTTTAAGTTTTTCTTTGAACTCATCCAGGATCTCTGTATAATCTTCAGCCTTATAGTCCTTGATCTTCTTATTTTCCACAAGAAATTTAAGCGTCTCTTCAAACTTAGCTACGTCCTGAAGAGCCGTATCCTTATAGTTATTCTGGATATTCATCTTAATCTTCTCAATAAGCAGATCCAGCTGATTTTCTTCTTTACTTTTGAAAAAGAGTCCCATTACACACCTCCGGTTAGTAATACTTATTCTCTCACAGCTTTGTTTATGCTGTCAAGAGCAAACCGCTTTCCGTGCGGAATAAATTCAAAATCTTTAAAGTGTTCGTTCATCCAGGCTACAGCCTCCGCATACCCTTCGTCGCTAAACTCAAACTCTGCTTTTAGCTTTTTCTCGTCGGGTGTTGCTTCGAAGCCAAATGGTGCCGGATACAGATAAGCTTCTAATCTGTCATCCTTTTTTATAAATGCAAAGCTTACGCCTTCGTAACTGCCGTAGTAAGACTGAAGCTTTAAATAGTTAATTGAAATCGGTTTCTCGAACATGATACTATACCTCATTCTCTTTTCATTTTTGATTATAGCAAAATTTTGAGATTAAAAAACTGTACTTTTTTTACAAAAAGTACAGTTATGATTATTCATAATTAAATTATTACTGTATAAGCAATCAATTAAGCTTCAAGTCTCCGTCCTTGATCCAGTTGATCTTTCTGAGCAACCAGCAGAATAAACATGAAAGAACTGCAGGAAGTACAAAGCAGATAAGGATCATTCCTACCCAGTCAAATGCTGTGATAGCTTCTTTTGCACCGCTTGCCACATCATTAACCCAGCCGGTGTATACACCGATCTGACCTACAAGTCCGCAGGTACCCATACCTGATGAGATAGCTGCACCGTTCATTTCCATCTTGAACAGACATGTAGCAATGGGACCTGTGATGGCCGCTGCAAGTGTGGGCGGGATCCAGATCCTGGGATTTCTTACGATATTACCCATCTGAAGCATACTGGTACCAAGACCCTGTGAGATAAGTCCGCCTACTTTGTTTTCGCGATAACTCATAAATGCAAAACCGATCATCTGTGCACAGCATCCTGCTACTGCTGCTCCGCCTGCAAGTCCTGTAAGTGAAAGAGCCGCACATATGGCTGCCGAGCTGATGGGAAGTGTAAGTACCATACCTACTACCACTGATACTACTATGCCCATGATGAAGGGCTGCTGCTTTGTTGCCCACATGATGACTTCACCAATGGAGCTTGCTGCTTCACCAATGGAAGGTGCAGTCAGTTTTGCAAGCACAACACCTGATCCGATAGCTACCAGCGGGGTAACAAGTATATCTATCTTAGTCTGTTTTGAAACGAGTTTTCCAAGTTCTGTAGCGATTATTGCGATAAAGAATACTGCCAGAGGTCCGCCTGCTCCGCCGAGAGAATTAGCCGCAGTACCGACTGCCAGCATAGAGAATAATACAAGCGGTGATGCCTTTAACGCATATGCGATAGCTACTGCCATGGCAGGTCCTGCTACGGATTTTGCATATCCGCCCATTTCGGTCAGGAACTCAAGTCCGAGCTGGTCGCCCAGTGTTCCGATTATGGTACCGATGAGGAGTGATGCAAACAAACCCTGTGCCATAGCGCCCATGGCATCAATAAAATAACGTTTTGCAGAAATCTCGATGTTCTGCTTCTTAAGAAATGCTTTCAGCTTACTGTCCTGTTGATCAGCCTGCTTCTTTACTTCTTCTGCCATTTTGTTGTCCTTTCTTTTTGAGACCTATAAAGTTTTTTGTTTCAGATTGTCACCCAAAATATGTGGGTTGACATCATAAAAACAGGAGCTGCGAAATGCAACTCCTGCTTCGTTTCATATTACCTTTGCAAATACATGTAGTTGCATTTGCACTATACTATAACCTCTCACCCTTATAAATGTCAAGGAAATATTTATAAGTATCTACTTTTAATTCTCCGCAAGCCTGCTCATCGCATGCAATGATGGCATTGTTATGGAGCTGAAGTGCACTTAATGTCCACATCTGTGATACTCCGCCCTCTACTACTGCTGCAAGAGCTCTGGCCTTATTATGGCCGTTGATAAGGATCATAACTTCCTTGGAATCTGTAACTGTGCCTACACCTACAGACAGAGCCTTTGAAGGAACCTGGTTGGGATCGTTGTCAAAAAATCTTGAGTTTACAATTCTTGTATCCTCGGTAAGGTCTCTAACACCGGTACGTGAGTTAAGTGATGTGAAGGGCTCATTGAATGCGATATGTCCGTCTACACCGCAGCCACCCATAAAGAGGTCGATCCCGCCGTATGACTTGATCTTCTCTTCGTATCTTGCACACTCAGCCTCGGGATCCTCTGCTAAGCCGTTTAAGATATTGATATTCTCTCTCGGGATATCAATGTGATTGAAAAGATTGTCATGCATAAAATACCAGTAACTCTCATGATGCTCTTTGGGAAGTCCTACATACTCATCCATGTTGAATGTTACAACATTCTTAAATGTAACACGGCCTGCCTTGTTAGCTTCTACAAGGTTCTTGTATACACCGATGGGTGATGAACCTGTAGGAAGTCCAAGGATGAACGGTCTGTTCTCCTTGTGGTTGTTGATGGCTGTGATGATGTGCTCAGCAGCCCACTTGCTCATTTTCTCATAATTTTCCTGAATTATGACCTTCATTATTAATACCTCTCTTTTATCAACGTTTTTATATCATTAACTTACCTAAAAAAACGCTTCGCATTTTTCTCGGTAAGCAACTGATGCTTCGCATGTCACCTCCAAAAACGCTTCGCATTTTTCTCGGTAAATAAATGTTGCTACGCAACTCCTTGGTCGGACTAAAACTCCGACCAAGTGAAAGCTGCTTATGCAGCTTTCTTTATTTATATCCTAAACGAAAAGATGTCACCCCTTATATACTGGCTTGATGTGTGAAGGGGTCTGCCCTTCTTATCGTATATTACTTCGTGCAGGTACATTACAGGGGCATTTTCTTCCATTTTAAGGAGTCCGGCTATCTGCTTTGTGGCACTCTTTAAGGATATTATGTGAGTAGCCTGTGCGGGCTCGGCACCACATTCACTTAAGAGATTATACAGTGAACCGTTCAGATCGCTCTCAAGCAGGTAGGAATATGCCATGGAAAAATGGTTTTCTTCCAGTATAACAGGCACCCTGTCAGCGAAATGTACTCTCACCGTCTCTATGATCCTGCTTCCCGGAGCAACACCGAGTTCATCGACATCCTGTTTGCCGGCTATGCCCGATCTTGATACCAGTACTCTCGTTGAAGGCTTTTTCCCGTTCATACGGCAGGTGTCATGGAAACTGTTTACCGCATGCAGTTTTCTATGTATGGCAGGTACTGTGACGAACGTTCCCTTACCCTGCTTTTTTTCAAGGATGCCTTCCTTCTCGAGTTCCGATATAGCTTTTCGTACCGTAATACGGCTCACTCCGTAGGTGGAGCACAGCTCCTGTTCAGGCTGGATCCTTGATCCTGTCTTAAGCTCACCGGTACTGATGCTGTTTTTTATCTTCTGCATCAGCTGTACGTACAAAGGGTTCGACGCATCCGAATTAAGTTTGACTTCTGTTTTCTTGTTCAATAGATTTCTCTCCTTTCGAAGCGTCCGGCCTTATAACATAGCATTTGACGTATATTATCTGATCTTCTGAAGATGTCCCGATACCTTCATAGCTTCTATGATGTTATCTACCTGCTTCTCGCACTCTTCAACAGTGCCTGCTTCTGACATAACACGGAGTACAGGCTCTGTACCGGATTTTCTGAGTAATACTCGTCCGTCATTTCCGAGTTCAGCGGTAGCTTTCTCTACTGCTGCCTTAACAGCCTCATCGTTTAAGGTCTCGTCCTTATCATCTACTTCTACGTTCTTAAGTACCTGAGGGAACATCTCGCAGCCTGCAGCAAGTGCTGATACAGGAAGCTTGGTATCGATAAGTACCGACATGAGCATGATGGCTGTGATGAGTCCGTCACCTGTGTGTGCATATTTACGGAAAATAACATGACCTGACTGCTCTCCGCCGATCATATGGTCATATTCCTTCATGTTTTCATATACGTATCTGTCTCCGACTGCTGTCTTCTCATACTCGATACCTACCGCATCAAGTGCCTTGTAAAGACCGAAGTTTGACATAACTGTGGTAACTACAGTGTTTGAAGGGAGCATACCGTTCTTCTTCATCCACTTTGAGCAGATGTACATGATCTTGTCACCGTTGATCTCTTCGCCGTTTTCGTCTACTGCAAGACATCTGTCAGCATCACCGTCAAATGCGAAACCGATATCCATCTTGTTTTCCTTAACATATGCCTTTAAGGACTCTAAGTGAGTTGAACCGCACTTCATGTTGATGTTTAATCCATCAGGAGCGTTATTGATAACATAAGTCTTTGCTCCGAGTGCGTTGAATACTGCGGGTCCTATCATCCATGCTGCACCGTTTGAACAGTCAAGTGCTATCTTGTAGTTCTCAAATGAACGTGTAGCAAGGCCTGTAAGATAACCGATGTAGCGGTTTCTTCCTGTATAGAAATCAACTGTGCTTCCGATAGCGTCCTCTGTTGCCTCGGGAAGTGCAGCGGGATCTCCGTCTATAAAACGCTCAAGCTCGTCCTGAAGATCATCATCCATCTTCTCGCCTTCGCTGTTCATGAGCTTGATACCATTGTCAAAATAAGGGTTATGTGATGCTGAGATCATAACTCCGCAATCAAAGCCTTCAGTCCTTGTGATGTAACTTACACAGGGAGTAGTGGTTACATGCAGAAGATATGCATCAGAACCTGTAGATGTGATACCTGCAGCAAGTGCATTCTCATACATGTAGGATGACCTTCTGGTGTCCTTGCCTATTACTATCTTTGCTGCCTTTCCGTCGTGCTTCTGCTTGTAATACCAGCCGAGGAACTGTCCCGTCTTAAAAGCATGCTCTGCTCTTAATACTTTTCCTGCCTTGCCTCTAAAACCGTCTGTACCAAAATACTTGCCCATTATTCTCTTTTGTCCGAAACCGGACTTTCCCTTCTCCCGATCATATCGGGTTGTTATGTTTATATAGGGCGCTTTATGCCCCACTTTTTCCTATTATATGTAAAAAAAAGGCATTGTCAACATAACATTATATAACGTCTTGTATTTGTCTAAAATATAAGGGCATATGTTATCAGACACATACCCTTAAAAATAACCTATAAATCACTTTTCACTGTTCTTTAATAATCTTCCTTACCCCGCGCTGACTCTCTTTTTCAGCATACATACGGTTATCGCTTAAGGTCATCCACTCATTAAGATTCATCCCCGGATTGACACAGCATATGGAATATCCGCAGCTGGCATAGATATTATACGGCTTTTCCGCACCCTTATTGATATTATCAAGATACGCTTCCATACGGCTCTTGAACTTTAGTATCGAATTCTCGGAATAATCCATGGCAAGTACCTGGAACTCATCTCCGCCTACTCTGAAGCCGATCTCATCCACAAAGGAGGCATTTCTTATGGCATCTGCCAATACTCTTAACGCATAATCTCCTTCCGCATGTCCATAGGTATCGTTTATGATCTTAAGGCCGTCCATGTCTATACCGATTATGGCCATCGTCCTGCCTTCGGTCTGTACCAGGTTATACATCCTGTGGGACTCAAGCTCGAAGCCGTGTCTGTTCTTTAAGCCGGTAAGTACATCCGTGACATACATATTCGAAAGCTTTTCTATCAGCGAATCCGTCCTTCTGGCATTTCTCATATGATCCAACGCATTGCAAATCGATATGAGCATAAATTCGTAAAAGCTTCCTATCGTACCGCCCGGATAAAAGTCTATCACAGTATAGCCGTAGCTTGCTCTTTCAAAATGAAGAGGAATGATATAATACGCCTTAGGCTCATCGCTTATAAACTCATCCGGAAGCAACTGACGTCTTTCTATAGGTATCTTAACATTGCTCAGTCTTTTGTTATCGACAAAAGCGGTACGTATATACATCTTGTCGGTATACCCCACCATATCCTCGTTTTCTATGCTCTCCCAAGGATAATTGTTGAGTACCACAAAGAAATCTTTGTAATAATCATTGTTTCTTATATATCTTTCAACTGCGGCATTCAGCTCCTCCATATCGGTGGTGGTCTCCATGACAAGGCTCATAAAGCATGCCTGCAGGTTTTCATCCCTCTGTCTTGCCCATGCCTCATAGTAATTCCTGGCCGCCCCCGCCAAGGACTTCATGCTGCTCTCACAACATCCGCAGCTCTGCCTTCTGATTACCGTAGTTCCTATATATTCATATTTTTCAACAGGCTTTCCGTCGCGCAGTTTAACGAACATCTCTGCCGCAGCGGCCGCCATTTCACTGACATCCATCCTTACCGATGTAAGTGAGGGGATGGTATAGCTTGCTTCCGCTATATCGTCAAAACCGGTCACTACTACATCCCTCGGGATCTCATATCCTCTCTCCTGAAGCGAATGACATACGGCTATGGCCATATAATCGTTGGCACAGACGATAGCTTCCGGCAGTTTTCCGTTCTTTCTTTCAAGTATTTCATCCACTACCTGATCGCCGCAGTTTCTCCAAAAGTCGCCATGGAAAAGATTTTCTTCCTTAAGCTCCATTCCATGTGCCTTCAGAACTCTTTTAAAACACTCAAGCCTCTTTACGGCATCGGGATGTCCCTTAATTCCACTCACATAGAAAAGATCCGTGAACTTATGGTCATCCAGCAGATGTCTGGTGATACTTTCCATGGAATTCTCATCATCTATCAGGATCGTATTATAATTGTCCGCCTCACGTCTTAAGCTTATAACAGGGCATTTACTGTACTTTTTTACTCTCTCCAACACCGCATCCGCAGCTTCGATATTTGAAAACGTATCCAGGCAAAGGAATATACCGTCATAATCGGAATAATCGGGTAAAAAGGCCGCATTAAGTTCTCCGGCTTCAAAGTCTTCGCATGACCCGTAGCCGCCGAACCAGTTATATATTATTGAATAATATCCGAGCCTGGCCATCTCTTTTGAAAGGTGGCTTACCATCTGCTCCTGATATTCCACTACGCTGCCGCACATGAATATGGCAACCTTTTTACGTCCTACAAATCCCATACACTTCTCCGTATCAAACACGCCTGAACCGCCAACAAAAGTTCCTACTACAAAAACTTTCGTTTATCGAACAAATCAAGCCGATATTATCATATAAGATATATATCGGCTCCATACTCGTGAACGCAATCAATTACTGTCAACAATTATAATCTATCCGCGTTCACTCGTTATACATTCTAGTTTCCAGCAAATATTTGCATTATCAAGTATAAATTATTAATTTATACTAAATATTTTATGCTATTTGACTGAAAATTGCAACTAAAAAGTTTGGGTTAATCCGTTTTCCACTCTCCGTCAAGGTTCAATTTACCACCAAATTCTTAATAAATGATTTATACGCTGACCATATTTCCGTAGCAAAATACGTATTGACGACTGAAGTTTCTGCCATGTCATAAAAAGCACCGTCTATAAGCTCGACTCTGGTTCCCTCAGGTAATGCTAAGTAATCTTCAATAGTTTTCATTCATCCTCACCTCATAAACTCAACTGTTCAAATCAAAGGGTCCCTTTTTACAGCATGAATGCTATCTTTTCATATATATCTTTAAAATCAATCTTACACTTCCCGTCCCAGATACCCACAGGTACCTCATCATCAAAACTGTACTCTGTAGGTAAATCCGATTTAGAAAAATCATAAACAAGAATTGATAATTCCTCCGGATCAATAATCCAATATTCCTTTACTCCGGCTTTTTTATATTTTCTAAGTTTTCTTACCATATCATGACGCCAATTTGATGGAGAAAGTACTTCAACTATAAAATCCGGAGCTCCATACACTCTTGCACCTTCTTTCAGTTTATTCCTATCGCACACTACAAATACATCCGGCTCGACAATAGTTTTATCATCGCAATCAAGCTGTACATCAGTTGGTGCTATAAGCGGAACGCATTGTCCGTTATTTGAATCAACATAGTATAAAAGCTTATTATATATGCGTCCACTAATACACTGATGTAATACTTGCGGTGCTGCCATGTCATAGAAAACACCGTCTATCAGCTCTACTCTGACTCCTTCAGGTAATGCGAGGTAATCAGCCAGCGTTTTATCACCCTTGGCTCCGGCTTTTATCCTCTTCTTTCCTTCATATGGTGCAGCTCCATATGTGGAATACTCATCCGGTTTTAATGCGCTGCTTCCGGCTACAGAACCATACTCCGCATCTCCGTCATTCACATAACTTACTCCGAATGCTCCTTCCGAGTCAGCTTCATCCAGGTAACTGCTCCTTTTTACCGGTGCGTTTGCACCGGATGTAGTCTTTTCCAATTCATCAAAAAACTTCCATAACGCTTCTAAAGTTTTCCTTCTGGGGGAAGGGCTTATCTTAGAAAATATCTTCTGTACTGTGCTGAATGGCACTCCGGACTTCTGTGATATGTAATCACAGGAAAAACCATACTCCTTTTTCTTAGCAATCATTTCATCTATAGTCATCATATTTATACCTCGTTTCTTCCTTGTTTGAGCATATTATACTCCATTTCATCCGAAATGTCAAGTTCTTTTTTCCATATTTGTTCCGTATGTATGTATTTTTCAAAGATAAACGGTCTGTTCTCGATGCCTATTATTCCATTTTTGTTCCATTATATGATTATAATAATTATGCCTACTTCCATTATTATCTAGAAAGTATTGCAAGCCGCTTTTTGCGCGAAAAAAGTGGGCCCGGTATCAACCGAACCCACGATTCTCTTAAAATATGACAAACAGAACCGTCCCCATTGTCATTACTTATCTACTTTCAGCGCCCTCATGGAATTTAGGATCGCGATGACTGCCACTCCTACATCGGCAAATACTGCAGCCCACATGGAGGCTATACCCAGCGCACCGAGTATCAGTACCAACACCTTAACTCCCAATGCAAATACGATATTCTCCTTAACTATCCTTAATGTCTTGCGTGATATCTTCATGACTGAAGCTATCTTTGCGGGATTGTCATCCATGATGACCACATCCGCTGCCTCTATGGCTGCGTCTGAACCCAGGCTGCCCATAGCTATACCTATATCTGCTCTGGTAAGTACCGGTGAATCGTTTATGCCGTCTCCGGCAAATGCCACCTTTCCTCTGCCTTCAAGTTCGGTGATGAACCTCTCTACCGCAGATACCTTATCCTGAGGATATAGATCAGAGCCTATCTCATCTATCAGGTTACCTGTAAATGCAGGATGGCTCGTCTTTGCACTTTCTTTTAGTTCGTTACAGATCTTTTCCGCCTGTTCTTTTTTATCCCCGGTAAGGAGTGCCGTCTTTTCTACACCGTTTGCCTTAAGATTAACAAGTGCATCAATGCTCTCAGTCTTTATCGAATCGGATATGAGCACGCTTCCCATGAACTTTCCGTTTTTGGCAACATATACCACCGTCCCGGAATGATCGGAATGAGTATAGCTTATATTCTTAAGCTTCATCAATTTATCGTTACCTGCTAAGATCTCTTCACCGTTTGATATTGCGGATATACCCTGCCCGGGAAGTTCTTCAAAGCTGTCAGATATGTTCTTATTATCACTCAGACTGTTATCTGTATCTTTAGCCCCTTGCCCCGGATCACTCTCTTTTGTTCTGTCCCTATATGCCTGACATACCGCCGAAGCCACCGGATGTGTGGAATTCTTCTCAGCCTTATATGCTGTCTCTAAAAGTTCTTCCTCGCTGCAGCCCTCGGGATATATTCCGTTTACCTTAAACTCTCCCTTGGTAAGTGTTCCTGTCTTGTCAAAGCATATGGTCTTGATACCGGATACTGCCTCTAAATAGTTGCTGCCCTTAACAAGTACACCTATGGAGGATGCTGCACCTATACCGCTGAAAAATCCCATGGGTACCGAGATGACCAGTGCACAAGGACAAGAGATAACAAGGAATGTACATGCCCTCTTTATCCACTCAGCCCAATCGCCTGTGATAAGTGAAGGTACCACTGCCAGGATCACTGCCGCTATGGTAACTATCGGAGTATAATATTTTGCAAACCTGTGTATGAAATTCTCGTGGTTGCTTTTTCTTGAGGATGCATTCTCTACGAGCTCTAAGATCTTTGCTACCGCAGAGTCCTCATAAGCTTTAATGGTACGGCATCTTAAGAGTCCGTTTCCGTTTACGGAGCCGCTGTATACTACGTCGCCTTCTGCCGCACGTCTAGGTACAGATTCTCCTGTCAGAGCCGAAGTGTCGATATAGGACTCGCCCGAGATAACCTCACTGTCTATCGGGATCCTCTCACCGGGCTTGACCACTATGATACTGCCTGTTTCCACGTCATCAGGGTCGATTTCTTCCGTACTGCCGTCTTCCTTTTCCACATTGGCATACTCGGGACATATGTCCATCATGTCAGCTATGGATTTTCTGGACTTTCCTACTGCATATGACTGGAAATGCTCGCCTACCTGATAAAACAGGATAACCGCTACAGCCTCGGAGTACTCCCCTATCCCGTACGCACCGATACTCGCTATCAGCATCAGGAAATTCTCGTCAAATACCTGACCATGAGCTATGTTCTTAAATGCTTTTATTACAATATCAATACCCGCTATAATGAAAGGAATAAAGAACAGTATGGGCTCAGGCAGATTATCTTCTATGACGTCCTCATAAAAGTATGTGGTTGACCATATGAGAAGAGCGCCGTATATAATACCGGCTATGATTATTCTTATTAGAAGTTTTTTCTGTTTTGCACTCATACAGCCTCCTGAATTGCGTCGTGCAGACCGACCTGTAAACGTTGTTGATGTTTATTTCCTTAATATTACACAGTCAGGCTCTACCTTCTTACATACCTTTACTACTTCGTCCATGATAGCGTCGAAACGTGCATCATCCGCATCTATGGTCATCTTCTGTGTCATAAAGCTTACGCTGGCATCATTTACGCCGTCGATCTTCTTGATAGCTTCTTCCATTTTTGCTGCGCAGTTTGCACAGTCAAGATCCTGTAAATTGAATTTCTTTTTCATGTTTTTTCTCCTTTATTCCAAAATATGTTCGATTCCCTGTGAAAGCATGGAACTTACATGTTCATCCGCCAGCATATATATGACGGATTTTCCGTCCCTCCGGCTGGCTATGAGCTTCGCCTGCTTAAGTATTTTCAGCTGATGTGATACTGCGGACTGCGTCATATCAAGCGTAGTCGCTATGTCGCATACGCACATCTCGCTTTCAAACAATGCAAACAGTATCCTGATCCTGGTCGAATCACCAAAGCACTTGAACAGCTCCGCCAAGTCATACAGTCTGTCATCGTCAGGCATCATTTTCTTATATTCCTTGATCTTCTTATCATGTGTGTGCTCATGCGATATCTCACAACACTCTACATCATTTACTGCCATGTTTCGGTTCTCCTTTTTTATTTACTCAAGAACATATGAATAACTGTTCATATGTTCATAATACCACCCGTTTTAAAGTTTGTCAACCCCCTTTTTCAATTGACTAAATCTATAATATAAAGTATAATTATATGGCTTATATTTGTTATTTATTTAGGAGGAAAAGAAATGACTTTCAAAGAAACAGCATTAAAAGATGTTTATATCATAGAGCCCAAGGTGTTCGGTGACCACAGGGGCTGGAACTACGAGAGCTGGACCGAAAGAGACCTTGATAATGCAGGTCTTCACTATCATTTTGTACAGGACAACCAGAGCTTCTCAGCCAAGAAAGGAACTCTGCGCGGACTTCACTTCCAAAAGGGTGAGTATTCACAGGCAAAGCTTGTAAGATGCGTAAGAGGAACTGTACTGGACGTAGCTGTCGACCTTCGTCATGAGTCCCCCACATATCTCAAGTGGATAGGTGTGGAACTCTCCGAGGAGAACAAACTCCAGCTGATGATCCCCAGAGGCTTTGCACACGGTTTTGTTACTTTATCGGATAATGTAGAGTTCATCTATAAACTTGATAACTACTACGCTCCCGCTCACGAGGCAAGCATCCGCTTCGATGACCCGGACATCAATGTTAACTGGGGTGAGACCGATCCCATCCTCGCAGAGAAGGATAAAAATGCCCCTTATCTTAAGGATTACTTAAAAGAATACGGAGTTATCTTCTGATGAAAAAATATGACTACCTTATAGTCGGAGCCGGACTGTACGGTGCGGTAGCAGCTTACGAGTTAAAGCAAAAAGGATTCAAATGCCTTGTTATAGATAAGAGAAGTCATATCGGCGGAAACATCTATACCGAGAATGCTGACGGCATCAACATCCACAAATACGGTGCACATATATTTCATACCTCTGACAAGAGCATCTGGGATTATGTGAATAAGTTTGCATCCTTTAACAACTTTATAAACTCACCTGTGGCACGTTTTCACAACGAGCTTTATAATCTTCCGTTCAACATGAACACCTTTTCAAAGCTCTGGGGTATCACTACTCCCGATGAGGCTGCCGCTAAGATCAATGAACAGATAGCTGCCGAGCACCTAGATGGTGAACCCAAGAACCTTGAAGAACAGGCATTAAGACTTATCGGACGTGATGTGTATGAAAAGCTGGTAAAGGAGTATACCGAAAAGCAATGGGGAAGGAGCTGTAAGGAACTGCCTGCTTTTATCATCAAGAGACTTCCCGTAAGGTTCACCTTTGATAACAATTACTTTAACGACAGATTCCAGGGTATCCCCATCGGTGGATATACCGCCATGGTAGAAAAGATGCTAGATGGTACGGATGTCAGGCTCAACACCGATTATTTTGAGCTTAGAAATGACTATCTGAAGGCTAACGGTGAAACCTCTTCTGTTGCAGGTCTCGGTCTTGCAGACAAGGTCATATACACCGGTATGATCGATGCATTTTTCGACTACAGATTCGGTGAACTTGAATACAGATCCCTTAAGTTTGAAACTGAAAAGCTTGATAAAGAAAACTATCAGGGTGTTGCCGTGGTCAATTATACCAGCCACGATGAGAAGTTTACCCGTATCATAGAACACAAACATTTTGAGTTCGGAAAGCAGCCCGTTACCTATATCACTAAAGAATATCCCAAGCAATGGGAAAAAGGTGACGAGCCCTACTATCCGGTTAATAATGACAGGAACAATGACCTCTATGCCAAATACAAGGACTTAGCCGACAAAGAACCCAACGTATTCTTCGGTGGAAGGCTCGGTCAGTATAAGTACTATGACATGGATAAGGTTATCGCTGCCGCACTTAATGATATCAAATCATATTTTTAAAAAAAGGAATGCACATGTACCACAATCATAAGACATTAAAAAGATTTTGTAAATTTTCAACCCCTTTCATACTTATACTGTCGGTTATCTTTCTTTCAGCCTGTACTCCCAAGGGAACAGTGAAAGCAAAGTCCGCTCCCCTCACCGGTAAAACTGCCAAAGAGATCACTGCCGAAATGGGAATAGGCTGGAACCTCGGTAATACGATGGATGCTACCAGTGGCGGCAGATCCAACCCCAAAACTCAGGAAACCTCATGGGGTAATCCGGTCACCACACCGGAGCTTATAAAAGCTATCCGCGACAGAGGCTTTAAGACCATACGTATCCCCACTACCTGGGCAAACTTCTTATCAAAAGACGGCACCTATACCATCAACGAAAAGTTTATCGAAAGAGTTAAGGAGATCGTTGATTATGCATACGATCTTGATATGTATATCATCCTTAATCTTCATCATGAAGCCTGGGTAAACAATCCTAATCTTGACAAGGAATATCCCAAGGTGGCCGAACAGCTTGCAGCTGTTTGGAGCCAGATAGCTGATGCATTTGCTGATTATGACCAGCACCTCATCTTTGAAGCCATGAATGAACCCCGTATGACAGGTGTCGATCATGAATGGGATGGATTTCAGAATGCATACAATGCCGTAAACTACTTAAACCAGGTTTTCGCGTATACCATAAGAAGTAACGGTAAGGGTTACAACTCCGAGAGATGCCTTATGATACCCGGATATGCCGCTTCTTCTTCGGACGGTATCCTTAAATCCATATCCATACCTACTTATGAGGGTGAAACCGTTAAGAATATCATTATTTCAACTCATTGCTACAGTCCCTATAAATTCTGTTTAAGCGATGAAAAAATGACCTTCGATCCCGATAGTAAAACCGATACTTCACAGATCGATACTCTTTTTAATACCTTGGAGGAGCAGTTCCTTTTTAACGACATTCCTGTCGTTATTGGTGAAACAAGTGCTACCAACAAGGATAATACCGAAGAACGTGAAAAATGGGCCAGATACATGGGCCTCAAATGCTACGAATACGGAGTACCCATTATCATCTGGGATAATGGAGGTAACGGTAATTCCGGTGGTGAGTGCCATGCATGGATAAACCGTAAAACACTTACCTGGAACTTCCCCACTGTGGTTGACAGCCTTTTCTACGGTTCAACCGTAAGGGAATGGGGCGAACAGACCGAAGTTGACAGGCTGGCTTATGAAAGTTTAATGTCAGAAAACGAACTCATCGGCGGAAAGGTGATATGGGAAGAAAAGGAAGGACATACTGTGGCCGGTCTTTTATACAGCCATGCGCAGCCCATATCCATCCCCGTTATCAGAAGCTATATAGTTTCTGCCAATGACATAGCCGTAGCAAGCGATTCCTCAGAGCATCTCGCTTTCTACCTGACCAGCAGTGCTGCGACCGACGGATTTAGCTATATACCGGTAGCTCCTTACAAGACAGAAAAGACCGATCTCTGTGAGATATCATATTTCAAATACAGGGATATGATCGATGCTTTAAGCAAATACGGTATAGATAACGCTGCCAAAGTGGAGTCCATAGTTATAGCGTCCGACGGACCGGATATGCTTGTATATGAGGTTGATACAGTGACTCTCAAGCCCAGTATTACGTACCTTGTAAACGGCCAGAGTTTTTCTTCCGAGACAAGTGTTACCACGTTACCTGAGATGAAGGTACTTGGCTGGTATACCACCAAGGATTACAAGGAAGGTACCGAATATACCGGAGAAGCCGGAAAGTCCCTTACTTTATATGCTAAACTGATACCGGAATATGACGAAGCAGCGATGCAGATATACACCCAGAAATACGGTAGTTCAGATCCCACTCCGGAGGTAACCGTCACACCTGATGTGACCTCTGCTCCCGATGTTATCGTAACTGAAATACCGGCTACCGGAAAGCCCGACAAAAATGACGATCCGGCTGTTACATCTACCGAAACAAAGAACGAAACCCAAGATGATGCCGATAAGAACTCCGGGTCAGGTAAAGGAGTTTTGATCCTGGTGATCGGCGGAATTTTGGCAGTTATCGGTATATTTATATGTTTACTCAGTCTTTCAAGATCAAAAAATAAGAAAACCAAAAAGGATCAACAATAAAATGAATGATGAGATAAAGACAAAGCTTTTATCTGATTTTAAAAGGATATACGGCAGCTCCTCCGATGTAAGGGTCTTCTTTGCACCCGGACGTGTGAATCTGATCGGTGAGCACACCGATTACAACGGAGGCCATGTATTTCCGTGTGCTCTAAGCCTCGGCACTTATGCTGCAGTTAAAGTCAGACCCGACAGCAAGATAAGGCTCTATTCCCTTAATTTTGAAAAAGACGGCATTATAGAAGCTGCTGCTTCCGTAAAACTTGTTAACTCGCTCGAATACAAATGGGCCAATTACCCTCTGGGTATAGTGGAGACTTTCAGGAAACGCGGAATGCAGATAAACAGCGGTTTTGATATCCTGTATTACGGTACCATACCGAACGGTTCAGGACTTTCCTCTTCCGCTTCCATCGAGATACTTACCGGATATTGTCTTTCCGAGTTGTATGGTTTTAATGTCACCAAGCAGGACCTTGCCCTCATCGGTCAGGATTCGGAAAACAACTTCAACGGTATGAACTGCGGTATCATGGACCAGTTCGCATCCGCCTTCGGAAAAGCAGGTCATGCCATATTCTTAGATACCGCTACACTCAAGTATGAATACGTGCCTGTTGATCTAAAGGGTATAAAGATAGTCATATCAAACACAAATGTTAAGCATGAGCTTACATCCTCAGGCTACAACGACCGCAGACGTGAAAGTGAGACTGCATTAAGCGACCTAAAGACCGTGACCGATATCAAGGCTTTGGGCGAGCTGGATGAGGAATCATTTAATAAATATGCTTCCGCCATAAAGGACGAGGTATGCTTTAGACGTGCACGTCACGCAGTTACCGAAAACCTGCGTACCATAGAAGCCGTAAAAGCACTTAATGCCGGCGAGATAGCCACCTTCGGAAAGCTCATGAATGAGTCACATGCTTCCTTAGATAAAGACTACGAAGTTACATGCCCCGAGCTTAACATCATGGCTGAGACTGAGCAGTCACTTTCCGGAGTCATAGGTGCCCGTATGACGGGCGGAGGCTTCGGAGGCTGTACCGTAGCCCTGGTACATGACGAATACGTTGATCAGGTAACAGAAAAAACGAAAGAAATATATACTTCTAAAACCGGCATCACTCCCGCATTCTATGTGGTAGATATCGGAGACGGACCCAGTGAACTTTTATAACCCGCAGGCTTTCATATGAAAGGAGCACCTTATGAAAAAGAAACTGTTTTACTCTTTCCTTATCTTTGCACTTGCTGTCATCCTCGGTACTTCCGTAATTAACACCGTAGAGGTAAATGCGGCGGCAAAACCCGCTATGGAGAAGAAAAAAGTCACCCTCTATACCAATTCCGATCCTTATACGATCCAGATCAACAATCTGGCTAAAAACGCGACCGTAAAATATAAGTCATCTAACAAAAAGATAATCACGGTCAGCAAAAATGGAGAGGTAAAACCCGTTGCCGAAGGTAAAGCATCCGTAAAGGCTACCGTTAAGCAGAACGGTAAAACTTATAAGATAAAAACAGTATTTACCGTAAAGAAAGCAAAAGAAACCGCTTCCAACAAAACCGGCGAGTATAAAAAGAAGGCAGAGGCCCTGATCAAGGAACTCGATGCAAGCGCTACCGTTGAAAACTATATGGTTGATACTTCAACCATCAAGGTCATTTCCAGTAAAGAAGCAGTTGATAAGTATATATATAATAAGAGCAGATACGCTTCTTCCAGATCTTATCTTTTTATTACGGATCTGAGCCAGCTCCGTTCATACGAAGAATACATGGATCTATACCCGCTCATCACGAGTATAAAGTTTTGCAATGTAACAAAATACATCAATATGATCGAAGTTGAAATGGAAATAAAGTCAGATTCCATTATGTTCGATGATGAATTTGCTATCGAAAATGCTATAAACAGCGGCAGTACATCAGACTTAAACTCTGATGAACTAGCCCTGTACAAGAAGCTGTCGGCTCTGGCAAAAGAACTCAATGGCAAGAAAGAATATGATACAGTTAAGAACATACATGATTATATAGTATTAAATACTCTTTATCCGATGTCTTATTCAGGTAACAGTATCCATACCGTAAGCTCTGCTTTAAATGAAGGCAAGGCTGTATGCGACGGATATTCTAAGCTGTTCTATTTTCTCTGTAAAATGAACGGTATCGACTGTGTACTGGTAACCGGTACTGCTACCGACTCAACCAATTCAACCGAAGACCACGCATGGAACAAGGTTAAGATAAATGACAAATGGTATGCCATAGATGTAACCTGGGACGATCCCTGCCCCGATGAAAAGGGACGTGTATTATATGACTACTTCCTGGTAACGGATGAAGATATGAACAGGAACCACAAAACAAGCATGAAGAACCTTCCTGAAGCTACCAGTAAAGACCTCGGCATAATTTATAATAAATATGCCGACTATACCACCAGGCTGGACACGACAAAAGAAGTTAAAAACTATATGTCAAAATGTATCGATGAAGTGCTTGGCAAAAAATACGACTTAACTATTAAATTCATTTATACTAAAAGCGACATATCCATCGAAGACACCATAAACGATGTTTTACTCGGATATAACAAAAAATACGGCTGTGGATACAGCTTAAACAGAGAAAGTGCCGGGATCCTCGGATTGGCATACACCATAAGAGTATTCAAATGATCGTTTAGCAGCACAGCATCAAAAAAGCTTCCGATCCTGATAATATCAGTTTCGGAAGCTTATTTTTATTCTATATTTTCTGTATTATCGGAACTGTCATTTACTGCTTCTGAAGGAGTCTCATCTTGCTCTACTGCTTCTTCCTGCTTATCTGCTGTATCTGCCTGTTTTGCAACAGTCTTAGCCTGCTTAGTTTCAGAAGCTTCAATAGTCTCGATCACCGCAAATGCGTTATCCCTCTTTATCATGGAGTTGATAGCAAATCCGATACCTATAAGTACCCAGTAAAGAGGAGCTATAACTATCATTGAGTCATTGATGATACCGCCTATCATGTAGCCGAATGTTCCGCACAGGATACCGATACCGACCATGACTATCGACTTACTTCTGTCAGCTCTTACGTACAGCTTAAAGCTTGTAATGAAGTACCAGATATAGAATGCCAGGAAGCAGATCAGGGAAAGGAATCCGGTCTGTACCGCTATCTGCAGATACAGGTTATGAGGCTTGGTCATGAGGATGTTCTCGTAACCGCCGTTATACATCGCTACGTAATCGTCATTGGGGAACGTTAACGTAAATGTATCGGGACCGGATCCGAGCAGTATATAATGCTTAAGCAGAGGCAATGTCCTGGACCAGATAAAGAAACGTCCCGAGAATGCTCTTCCGTAATTGCTCAAGCCCTCCACATATTCCGCATTATTCATCTTAACGGCTTTACCCATAAGATTTATATAATAGTATGTTGTTCCGTCATAGATGAAGGTCCAGTTTTTCCTGTCTATATTTACATATAATACCGGTGCTCCCTGGAACAGTGTGAACTGGAAGCTTATATTGCTGAAACGTTCATCCGTGGTAGTAAAGTCATATGTATTTTCAGAATCCGGATTAGGCGTTACTGTGTAGATCAGCTCACCGTTTTCATTTACAGCCTTTCCGTTTTCGTCCAATGCTCCTACTTCAACAGTTCCGTCATCTCTTACATATACCGAAAGCTTCAACTGATGGTCAAGATAATGGATCACTACATTATCATCATTTGTTTCGATAGCCTTCAAGTTATACTCTGTCTTTTCGATCTCCATAGCCTGCTTGGCACGTGAGAGCAACTGTCCGTTGGAATAGTTGTTATATGTATATACAATACCGACTATAAGTACGATGACTATCAAAGCTTCGGGTATGTACTTTATCAGCTTCTTGTTGAAGATCAGTAGAAGCAATATAAGTGAAAATGCTACTCCGATAAATCCGGCACGTGATCCCGAACCCAAGATACACAGTAACAATCCGATGTACACTATGATATTTGCTACTGCAAGCCATACCTTTTTCTTTGCAAATGCAAGCATCAGGAATACGGGTGAGATAAGTGATACATACGAGCCTACATAGTTCGGGTTGAACAGTGTAAGATATACTCTGCCTAGCGGGAATTCGAATTTAAGCTGGGCATCGGGATTATCATAGAACTTTTTGGGAAGGAGCAACCATCTGCCAAGTCCCGAACGGAATATATCCTGTGAGAACGCCTGTGATAATCCTATGAGTAACATAAGCACGGTCCCAAGATAAAATACCGACATAAGTACTTCTACATCCTTGGTCTCCGATACAAACAGGAATGCATAGTAAACACAGAGTGCATATCCAAGTAACACCCATACCGACTCAAAATGATCTACGATACCTGTAAATGAAAATGATGCATAGTCCGAAAATACTGCCGATAAAAATGCCAGGAATGCATATGCCGCAAGCGGGATGAAAAGTCTGGTTGCTTTCAGCTCCCTATGGTGTACAAATGCCTGGGCTATGATAAGTATCAGCATTATGCTGCAGACAGTAATGAAAAATATTGATTTGTAGTACAGGAATATATCTTCAGTCTGATCCGCTATCGAATAAAAACCGAAGTTTTCCATATTGGTCTTTACGACTTTAAGTCTAACTATAAGCGGCAGGATACCGAGTATGAAAAGCAGCGGCAGGATATACGGATTAAACTTTCCGTTAGCTTTTCTTTCGGTATTTACACTCTTCTGCTTAGTATCCGCAGCTTTTTTTGTATTTGAATTATCAGGTTTTACACCTTTTTTATAGCTCATAATAAACCTCCGTTATAAGCGCACAAGCAAGGATATTATAGCCTTTTGTCCTATTTTTGTAAAGTGAAATAATTGTGTCGCAGATCATACTTCCCTTATCTCAGGCTCTTCCTCATCCTTTAAAGGTATGAGTACAAAGCGCTCGCCGTCCTTGGTCTCGATCCTGACGGTATCTGCTCTGTCAGAAGGTATTATGATGCTGACATTTTCTTTCTGCACCTTTACTGAATCGGTATCTTCCGGATTTCCGGATCTCTCAAGCTTCTGCTTAAGATCTGCTATTTCTCTGACCAGTTCCTTCTCTCTTCTTTCGCCTTCTGTCTTTTTCAAGGTCTTCTTATCTACAAAGGCTTCTGCCACAGGGGGCTCACGGTCAAACTCTGTCTCACAGGATTCTACTATTTTATTTACATAAGCTTCTTCCTTGACCACATCCTTTACCGCAGCCGAGAGCACGATCTTATCAAGGCTTTTTTCGCTTATATTCTCACCCTCGGCCTCACACTCTTCTAAGATAGAGTTCAGGCTGTCATGGATACGGATCACTATCTCTTCGGCCTTCTCAGGTCTCTCACCGCCCACTGCATTTACTACCGCGCTTTTAAGAACTTCACGGCACTGTGTGGCAGTCTTTTTCCTGCTGCAGCCGAGTACGGAATCTATTATCTCATCGTGTATATCCGCCGAATCCTTGGTATAGTAACATACATGATGTATGTCTGCCGCCCTGTCGGTAAATGCAGGGAACATAAATGCCACCTCAGGTGCGCCCGCTACCCAGTCCTTTTCCCTGGCTCCCATCCTGTTTTCCATGGGCAGGTATCCGAGTCCCGCCTTAGTCTGGTTAACAGGACAGATGCTTACTATAATGTATGAGAATACTTCTTCCGATTCATCAAGCTTCAACTTGTCACTTGTCTTGGTCATTACATCATAGCTGTCGGCTATGACTGTGATCAGGAAGTTACCGTCATATACATAGCTGTCTATGATCTTGTCAAAAAGGATATCGAGCAGGCTCTCGTTTTTCAGTCCGCTGTCAAGGAGACCCTTCATAAAACGGTAGTTCTCATCATCCTCCTGCGCCGAGGTATATGCGAATTCCATAAGGTTATCACCTATGGTACCGGATAGTGATTTCTTGGCGATATCAAGGTATTTAAACATATCCTCCTCGGGAAGGCTTAAGAACATCTCATTCTGTACCACTACTTTTTCACGTGCGCTGTTTACATAGCAGAGTGCCAGCCTGCTTATGGTATTGTCCTTTACGAATCTGCGGCGCAGTTCGTTTCTGTCTGAATTTGTCATTTTATGTTTTCCTTTTTTATATACATTTTTTTCTGATTTATAACAGGTATCAACCGGTTATGATCGCACAGTCACGCCTACATTATCTTATGGTTGTACGTAAAGTACCTCCTCAGTTAAGGCTGCTACAGCTTTTTTGTTTTTCTCTGCAACAAGATCGGAGTAATCAAACATAATAAAGCCCGACGCTCTGCCGTTTTTTCTCATGTACCTTACCATGTCGGCCAGTAAGTACTGGTTATACCACTCGGTATCGGTGACTTTATCGAGCGAACTTATATTGCTTGTTGTATTCATCCTGTATGCGGGAAGTCCGACATATACTCTTACGTTTTCGTTTTTCGCCGCATCACACCAGCGCTGTAAGGTCTCGTTATACGGGAATATGTTCCTGCTGTTAAATGTCCAGTAAAGCTGTGGACAGATATAGTCAATATAGCCATCCTCCGACATCCAGGTGCGGTAGTCCACATACCAGCGGAACTCTTCGTCAAAGTAATCTATATAGCCTCCGGGGCTGATGCCGAATATACAGTCACTGTCTGTCTTTTTTACAGCTTTGTATACCGCTTTTACCAAAAGGTTTACGTTGTTCTTTCTCCATTCCGCGATGGTCATGGGCTTCTCGCCTGCAGCTACTGTTTTCTTTTTATATTTTTCGTATTCGGGAGCATCAAAATTTGTCTCATAGTTTTTATCCAGATCGGGATAGAAATAGTCATCGAAATGGATGCCGTCCACATCGTAGTTCTTAACTATTTCTTTTACTCCGTTTACTATAAGCTTTCTGACTGCGGATATGGAAGGGTTGTAATAGAGTGCCCCGCCGTATGATAAAACATATCTGTCATCCTTGGTCTTTTTATTGGTGAGCCATTTTCTGGCAGGATTGGTTTCCGCTAGCTTGGTAACATCGGTCCCGCCGTTCCATGTGCTGGTAACCCTGTAGGGATTAAGCCATGCATGTATCTCAAGATTTCTGTCATGAGCTTCTTTTACCATGATCTTTAAAGGATCGTATCCGGGGTCAGCCCCCTGCTCTCCCGATGCATAAAATGACCAGGGATAGTACTTTGACTTGTACATAGCATCACTGAACGGACGCACATGTACTACCACTGCGTTCATTCCCATAGCTGCCACGTTATCAAACATCTCACCTATAGCTTTTGTAAAGCTTTCCTTATCCTTTTCCTCTATATCGTTGTAATCATAATATGCTATCCATACCGCACGGAATTCTTTTTGTGTCTCGGAGTCCGTTATCGTTATAATATCCTGTTCCGATATTTCGTTTTCTGTATTTCCGACCGTATCGGTATCTGCATGTACATTTACATTTGCACATATTGAGATGATAAAAAGCATAACTGCCAACAGTGCCCATATATATCCGATCTTTTTTACTCTTTTCATAATCCTCTCCGTTATTACTCCTGTTTTTTATCTGTGGTTTTAATTATACCCCGATCAGTTATCAAGGCTCCTTAATACTTCGATAAAGTCCTTCATAGGCTTTGAGAGATACTGTTCTTTTCTGTATGCTACGACGATCTCTCTTTTGGGAAGCCTTTGCTTTATCGAATAATACCGTACTCCGTCGGACTTCTCGTTTCCTGTTCCGGCAGGTACTATGGCGATCCCGAGACCTTCCCTTATCATAGCTATCTGGGCCTTTATACTGGTGCATGTGACCGACGAGCCGTAGACTATCCCGTACTCGGTACAGATATCATCCAGCATCTTTTGCATAAGCTGGGAATCGGAAAGCGTTATGACATTCTCTTTAGCCAGGACCGAAATATCGATAACGGGATATTTCCTGTCTCTATCGGCTGCTGCCTTAAAGTTTCTCGTAGAAGGCGCTGCCAATACTATCTCTTCATCCATGATCTTTACATGATCAAACTTTTTGGTATCGACAGGGGCAGGCGTTATGCAAAAATCGTACTCACCGCGCTCGGATCCCTCCAAAAGCTCGGCCCCGGTCCTTTCCTCCAGGCATACCTTAAATCCGGGATACATGGCAGTGAACTTTTTTATAGCTTCGGGCATAAGGCTTATCGTCCTGTAGGGTGAGATACCTACCACTATACTGCCGTTAATGTCATTGTTTATATCAGCGATCTTACCTTCCATCTGATGCTCAATATCGAGTATCTTCTTGCCTGCTTCTATATATGCTTTACCCGCATCGGTAAGCCTTACTTCGCTTCCGCTGCGGTCAAAAAGCTTAGCTCCTACTTCGCTTTCTATCTTTTTTAAATACTGCGACAGTGACGGCTGTGATATCCCGAGTATCTCTGCCGATCTGGAGAACGACTTCTCATTTGCAAGTAACAATGCGTATTTAAACTGCTTAGTATTCATAGGCATGTCCCTTTCTATATCTATAGAGTCCATAATGATATGATTATACTCCTTACTCCGGAAAAAAGCAAGAAGAAGCCGTCACCGAGGATCTGTAATCGTCCCGGGTGGCGGCTAAAAAAAGCGTCTATTAAGTTTATTTTATCTCTTCAGTCCTGTAGATGAATTTAACCTGTCCGCCCATATCATCGGCTATTCCGGCGAAATTATTATAATCTGCGGCGAGTCCGCCCAGAGCACGTACTCTTGATACAAGACCTTCAAGTTCTCCTTCAACGGCTTCTGTAAGCTTCTGGATACCTTTTTCGTTGAATTCCGTAATACCGTCTTTAAGCAGTACCGATCCGTTATACAGCTCGCTTACTCCGTTCTTTAATGCCGGGATGTTACTTTTAAGCTGTTCGAGACCTCCGTTAAGAGCTTCGGCACCGTCATAAAGCTTTCCTGTACCGTCCTTTAATGCATCCGCACCTGTTTTAAGTTCATTGGAGCCGTTTACCAAGGCTTCGGAGCCCGCCTTTATCTGGGCTGCTCCATTTGCCGATGCGGCTACGCCTGCTGTATAGGTACCAAGTCCTGTATAAAATTTATTATAGCTGTCAAGTGATGCCTTAAGTCCGGCTACTGCTTCTGCTTTTTTGGTATAAACCGCACTTGTTGCGGGATCAGATGCCTTGTAAAGGGCTGCTGCCTGAGTAAGTTTCTCCTTTATACCGTCAAGTACTGCAGAATAGTTTTCTACGGTAAGCGCAGGAACTTCTGCTCCTGCTTCCTTAAGCTGGTCTTCTGCCGCCTTCAGCATAGTATTAAATACCTGAAGGGCTCCTGCCATTAATGCGTCATTGTTTGAGGAAAGAGTTTCCAGTCCTGTCTTTAATTGGTCAATACCTGAATCAAGCTGTCCGGCACCCTCACTTATACTTCCGGCTCCTGCAGATATTTTTCCTGCTCCTTCGTCTGCTGCTTTTATACCTTTTTTAAGCTCCGATGAACCATCAGCCAGTTTCCCGACACCTGCTTCCAATTCTCCCGATTTTTCAAGAAGCTGTGCCAGTCCGTCAGATAATGCTCCCGAACCATCGGTAAGCTGTTTCATTGCATCATTAAGCTGTCCCATTGAATCACTGAAATTATCAAGGGAAGAAATATCAAATGATCCCAGCTTTGCAAATATCTCATCAGTAACTGCGGTAACCGTCATCCCGAGACTGAAATCCGTTACATCAGCTTCTATCTCGAGGCTTTCAGGGATCTCAAACTTCTCTTTGTCTATCTTAAGGCTCTCCTGAAGTCCGGGGAATGCAACCCCTACTACCACTGTTCTTGATCCGTCATTAAACAGTCTGGCGTTTGAAGCTTTTATCTCGCTAAACCTGTCATCATCTAAGATCACACCCGAAAGTGCCGCAAAAGGAACCTGCATTTCCTCGTCTTTTCCGTCTACTTTCACGGTGCGCTTTGTTGTATTTTCATACTCAAATCTGATGATCACATGGCCTGACTTACCCTTTATCTCTTCGGGTGTCATTTCGTTTCCATCAAGATAATATCTTACTTTTACGTTTACGGGAAGTGCTTTGTCGGTCGTACCCTGATAACTTATGTCAGCACCGTTTGCATTCCAGGTACAAGCACTTCCGTTTTGCGTATAGGTTTCGTCACCTTTGACGTTTACTATGGAGTTAAGTTCACTTACATCGTTGATCGTTCCGTTTTTCAGATTATTCTTAAGCCAGTCACTTACTATAACCTTCTGTGTATTTCCGTTTGCGTCTGCGATAACATAGACTGTCTCATCCTTTATGGTCTTAGAGTGGTCATCTAAACTATCGGAAGCGAGCAGACTCTGTATAAGTCCGCCGGCATCTTTTCCGAGCTGTTCGGTACCGTCTGTCAGCGGATCGCCTGTATTTTTCTCTATGGTATCAGTACTGACCGTAACGGTATTACCTTCCGTCTCATCTGCCCATACCCCGGATGCACTCTTTAACCCGGTAAATACTAATGCTGCACTTAATCCTAATGAAATAATTCCTACCGCTATCTTTTTCATCTTTATTATGCCTCCGTTTCTGTATTACAGTTTTTCATTCCAAATGTAGTTTTGATGATCATTTTGTCAAACAGCATGAGCATTGCGGGAAGTATCAGAACTACCATTACCACACTTATTACCGCACCTCTTGCCAAAAGCATGCACATCGAACTTATGATATCTATATCAGAGTATACAGCTACTCCGAAAGTTGACGAAAACAGTCCCATTCCGGATACTATGATGGAAGGAAGAGATGTGGATAGTGCTGTTTTTACAGCATCCTGTTTACATGCCCCCAGGATCCTTTCCTTTTTATATCTCGTGGTAAGGAGTATAGCATAGTCGACCGTTGCTCCAAGCTGTATAGTACTGATACATATCGGTGCTATAAAAGGAAGTGAATTTCCCAAATAATGAGGCAGACCAAGGTTTATGAATATCGATCCTTCTATTACCATAATAAGGATGACCGGCAGCGATATACTCTTTTCAACCAGTGCTATGATAATAAAGATCGCAAGGATCGACACTACGTTTACTACCTTAAAATCCTTATCTGTGGTCTCGATCATATCCTTCATACAGGGAGCTTCTCCGATAAGCATTCCGTTCGGATCGTATTTTTTAAGTATTGTATTCAGTTCATCGATCTGCTTATTTGCAGCATCACTGGCTACCCTGTATTCGGAATTGATCAGCATCAGCTTCCATTTATCGCTTTCAAGGATGCTTTTTATGGAAGAAGGAAGTATGTCTTCCGGCACTCCCGCTCCGATCAGGGATTCCATTCCGAGTACAAACTTTACGCCGTCCGTCTTTTCCATTTCCTTCATCATGGAACGTATATCCTTGGGCTGCATTTTTGCATCGATAAGGAGCATATGCGTAGACGCTACGTTAAATTCATTTTTAAGTTTGGTATTTGCTATCACATAATCAAGATCCTGAGGAAGCTTATCTCCCATGTCATAGTAAACTTCGTCGTTTGTTTTTGAATATCCGATATATGCAGGGATCATGATGATAACAAAGATTATTATGAATATCGGAAACCTTTTTACTATGGTAGAGGAGAATCCTTCAAGTTTCGGGATCAGAGGCTTATGCATAGTCTTCTGCAATGGTTTATCAAGTAACAGGATAAGTGAAGGTAGTACCGTAACACATCCGATAACCCCCAACACAACTCCCTTTGCCATTACGAGCCCTAAGTCCCTGCCCATGGTAAATGTCATGAAACAGAGGGCTATAAAGCCTGCTATGGTAGTTACAGAGCTGCCTATAACGCTTGTTAAGGTGTTATGAATGGCATTTGCCATAGCCTCTTTCCTGTCTTCGCATTTGCCGCTCTCTTCGTTGTAGCTGTGCCAGAGGAATATCGAGTAATCCATGGTCACAGCCAGCTGCAGTACTGCCGAAAGAGCCTTAGTGATATAGGATATCTCTCCCAGGAAATAGTTGGTTCCGAGATTGAGCACTATCATCATTCCGATCGAAGCCAGGAATACAAACGGAACCAAAAAATTATCAAGCAGGATCATCATAGCTATAAGTGCAAGTATTACCGCTATAGCTACATATATGGGTTCCTCTCTTTCACACAGGTCTTTAAGATCGGTGACCATTGCGGAAAGTCCAGATACGAAGCACTGTTTACCCGCTACATTTCTTATCTCATGTATGGCATCCATCGTCACATCCGCTGATGTGGAACTGTCAAAGAAAACAGCCATCATAGTGGAGTTTTCCGTATTAAATATCTCATAGATACTCTTTGGAAATATCTCCAGCGGTACCGACAGATCAGCGATCGTGTCATACCATATGACAGAATCGACGTGCTCAACATTTTCAAGTTTAGTTTTTAATTCGGATACTTCATGCACCGGCATATTCTCAAGTATCAATAAAGAAAATGCTCCTTTACCAAAATCCTTCATGAGTTCATTCTGGCCTTTAACGGTTTCAAAATCATCCGGAAGGTAGTTGAGCATATCATAATTAACTCTCGTATTTGCATATCCCAGGATTGCCGGGATCATAAGTACTATCGTCAGTATCAGTATTGCAGCTCTATATCTGACTATAGTTTTTGCGAACTTCATCGTTCTTCCCTCCTTATTGTTTTTCTTTTTTCGTTTCGATTAGCACTCCGTGCCTTTAACTGCTAACCAATATAACCATATAAGCCGGGATAAACAATGGGCAAAAAAAATCACGTGCCCAAAATTTAGGCACGTAACCGAATCTGTCTAATATATATTGGCTATATTTACATCGTTTTTCTTAAATACCTTCTTAGCTTTTAACTTATACATGTAACATTTGCTCAAACATCTTTGTATGGAATTCGCAGAAACGGTCTATCATAACCTCTGCTTCATCTTCCATCCCGTTATTTAACCAGTCTATAGCAAAGCCAAAACATTCGCATTTATAAAACTTGATCGCTATTTCCTGATCAAATTCACTTAATCCGCCTTTGGTCAGAATCGGGGTTAAATACTGCTTTACCACATATTCGCATACTTTCCACAGATCCTGTTCAAATATATCACGGTTTACGGAATTAAAAATATGCAGTATAGCCTTACGCTTGCTTGAAACGAAATCCATGACCGCCTTTAATCCGGTCTGCATTGAGTCGATAGTACTGTAGGAGCTGATGATCTCATCTGCATCCTCTGTCACTATTTCTTCTATCAATGCCGGAATATCCTGATAATGATAATAGAAAGAATTTCTGTTGATCCCGCACTTTTCTACCAGCGCTTTTACGGTTATCTGGTTAAGAGGCATTTCTTCAAGCATTCCCAAAAATGTATTTTTTATTTCCTTCTTTGTAAATGTCGACATATCCTGTAATCCCCATTGGTCTATATCTTACTTAATCTCGGCAGCCCATGCAAGTGCATCATCAACGTGAGGTCTGAAGTTTTCCTTACCCACCTTTTTGACAAAGCCGCTCTTTTCCATTGCTTTGTACGGCTGTTCATTTACATGAGAAAATACGAGAGTTATGTTGTTAGCTGCACATCTCTCATATAACTGTTCTAAGGAATGCATAGCCGTCGCATCTATGGCGGGTACACCTCTCATTCTTATAACTATCGCCTTGGTGAAATCCTTAAAAGAAACACCGGAAAGCTGGTCTGCATCTCCGAAGAACATAGGTCCTGAGATCTCATATACTCTTACGTGTCTCGGTACTTCCTTAAAATCAAGACCATCCGGATACTCTTCAGGATCATAATACTTCCAACCGCTGATCTTGGTCTCATCACTCATCTTCTTCATGAACAGTACACATGCACATATCATACCTGCTTCGATAGCAATGACAAGGTCAAATACGACGGTAAGAACAAACGTAAGTACCAAAACTATTATATCGCTCTTGGGAGCGGTTTTACAAAGATGTACGAAAGTCCTCCACTGACACATGTTGTATGCGACCATAAACAGTATCGCTGCTATAGCAGGCATGGGTATCATCGCTGCATACGGCATCAAGAATACCAATACAAGCACCAGTACTATAGAATGTACCATGCCGGCTATGGGAGTTCTTCCGCCGTTTTTGATATTTGCAGCAGTTCGTGCGATAGCACCTGTAGCAGGTATACCTCCAAACAATGCGGAACCGATATTTCCTGCTCCCTGTGCTACAAGCTCCATGTTTGATCTGTGATGTGAATTGATCATACTGTCTGCAACAACACATGATAAGAGTGACTCGATCGCAGCAAGAATGGCTATAGTCAATCCGTCAGGTGCTACATTCCTTATAGCACTCCATGATATCTCCGGAAAATGGAATGACGGAAGCTCATTACTTATACTGTAAAGATTTCCGATGGTATTTACATTCATATCCAAAAGCTTTACCATCAGAATACCGACTACTACAGCTATTAATGAACCCGGGATCTTTTCCGAGATAAACGGCCATACGATAAGTATAGCAAGACATACAACCCCGACCAAAACTGCCTGCCAGTTAATGCTGCCGATATTTGTACCTATGGCTTTTATCTTATCCATCGTCTCAATATTCTCTGTACCTGCAGGATAAGACAGTCCTAAGAAATCTTTTATCTGACCGATAAGTATGGTTACTGCTATGCCGGATGTAAAACCGGTGGTGATAGTATACGGGATAAATTTAATAAGAGACCCAAGTCTCAGGATACCCATTATGATCAATATGATACCTGCCATAATGGTAGCCAGTATAAGCCCATCCATCCCGTTTCGTGCCACAATACCGGCTACAATTGTCGCGAAAGCGGCAGTAGGTCCTGCTATCTGTACACGGCTGCCGCCTAAGAAAGAAATAATAAATCCAGCTACGATGGCAGTATATACACCCTGTTCAGGTCCTACACCTGAAGCAAGTGCCAGTGCAATAGACAACGGTAATGCAATAACGGCTACTATCAAAC
This sequence comes from Lachnospiraceae bacterium, assembly GCA_017620375.1. GTDB lineage: Bacteria > Bacillota > Clostridia > Lachnospirales > Lachnospiraceae > RUG11977. Next base: position 283 of record JAFZQN010000046.1, on the reverse strand, counting down.
CAGCCACTAGGTCGGTAGCAAACTGTTTTCCGCTGTATTTGCCCAGTACGCTAAAAAGCATGGGTTTCAGTTTATCCTTTTTCACGTTGTTATCTCCCTATATATACATATTAAAATAATGCATAAAAAAACTCTGACAACCTTTATAGGATATCAGAGTAAAAGAGGCGACAATCGGATTCGAACCGATGAATCAGGGTGTTGCAGACCCACGCCTTACCACTTGGCTATTGCGCCTTAAACAAGAAAACAGATAAGCGTATGTTTACCTGTTTTCTGTTCT
>JAFZQN010000045.1 GCA_017620375.1 Lachnospiraceae bacterium | reverse complement strand
GTGCGTAGATGTTGAATGTATAGTCGCTTAAGTCAATGTATGTAACCTTAAGTGCAGACTCTACGGTGATGTCCTCTCCGATAGCAAGCTCTGTATCGAAGTTGCCTTCATATGTGTAATAGTCTCCGAGGATACTGAACTTATCGCCCTTAAGGAATGCTACCATACCACGGCCTGCGGGCTCGGGATCGTCGCTCTTGGCTGCGTCTCTGTAACCCATTACATAACCGCCGTCATGGAGATCATCCCAACGGATATAGTTATCGATATCCTTCTTCTCACCGGTCATAGCACTTACAAATTCAGCCCTTGTGGTACCGTATGTATACCAGCCGTCATCTGTTGTGCCTTCAGCCACTGTTGTAAACGGAGCTATCTCGCCGTTGATGGATACCCATTTTCCGTCAAAGTCAACTATGACATTGCCGTTTGCATCTTTTCCGTAAGCATTGTCACGGCCAAGATCTATATAGCCTTCGCCGTCATCGAGATATACGCCTATATCAACATAAGCTATCTCATCCCACTGCTCGGCTGTAAGTTCAAGTACCTTACCTCCGTTTACATCGGTAAGTGCAAGTAAACCTTCGCTGTTAAGAGTGAAGCCTGCGGGATTAACCGTAGCTGCTGCTTCAGCATTGTACCACTCCTCACCGCTGTAATCCATGCTTCTGAAGAATGAACCGAAGGGTGATGAAGATGCACCTGAACTGCTGCCGCCCGATCTTGCTGATAAGAAGTTACCGAAGAATCCGGAAGCTTTTCCGTCATCCATACCGATATTCTTCATGACAGCCTTGACCGACTTGTAGTAGCTCGGATAATCGTAAGGGAAGTACATAGCAAGACCGTTGGTCGAGCTGATGTTTGTCTTATGATATACAACGGCGTCCTTTACAGCAGCTGCTACTGTATCAGCTCCTGCAAGACCGCACTTGTTACAGAAATCGATTATATCGATCTGCTCAAATTTGCCGCCGCCGTAAGCTTTTGTATTCTTTCTTGCCTTAGCGATCTCGGTATATCTGCCTGATGCGATCTCTTTGTTGCCTGCAGCACAAAGGTCGCAAAGCTTAGAATATACATCACCGATCTTCTTAAGATCGACCACGCTCAGTGTTACGTTCTGTCTTCCGTTGGAAGCTACGAAATCGTCTACGATGATACTGCCGAGCTGCTCGGTAGCAAGCTGGGGATTCTTGGAAAGTGCCTTAAGCCAGCCTGTATAATGCCAGCCGTATCCGGGCTCCTCTTCCTCTGCTGCTATAAGGTAATCAGCACTTCCGCTAAGTGCATAAGCTGTCTCAACGGTACCCATAAGACATGCATCAAAGCCGATAAAATCAAACTTTATGTCGCTGTTCTTAAATACGGATGCTATCTCATCAAGAGAAAGATCTCCTGTAGCAAGCTCGTCCATACCGAAGCCTGCAAGTGTTCCTCCGCCGTGATCCCAGAATATGAAGCAGTATCTGTCGGCAGGGTAATTGGTCTTAGCGAATTTAATGAAATCAGATACCTCAGAAGGCTCTACCATGCTGCGTCTTCCGAGATCCTCTAACTTCTGCATGCCGCTTCCGACTACTCTGTATCTTCCGACGCTGCCTGAAGTCATTATGTTATTCTGCCATTTCTTGGCACCGCCTGCTTCTATGATCAGGTTGATGTTCTCACCGATCTCTGCCTTGCACATCTCCTGGATGTCCATGGTAGCACAGCCGTTCTCGCTCTCTAAGTTGGAGCCGATGATATATACCATTAAGGTAACCTTACCGCTGGCATTACCTGCAGGAATGCTGTCAACATCGGCATAGCTGAATGTCGAAGCTGAAGAAGACTGTCCGCCTAACAGGTTATCAAAGCCGCCGCTGTACGATGACTCGCCCCAACCGTAATCTGCGGAGTTTCCGCCCAAAAACGCGTCAAAGAGTGAACTCACTATATCGCCCGTTCCGCCTCCAAGACCGCCACCTTCACCGCCGCCTACTATAGCGTCGACCAGACCGCCTACCACATCGGCACCGCCTTCACCGGCCAACATATCACAGCCGGTACAGCAGCACAGAACCATAACTGAAGCCAAAAGCGCTGCAATCCATTTCTTTAACTTATTCATTTTTACTTAGCTCTCCTGTTCCTTAAGGAAGTCCTCGCCCTTCTTTACCATTTCTTTTTCATCAGCCTTGTCTTTGGGTGACTTCTTAAATTTGTCTATAACGTTCGGAACCATATCGATGACCTTAGATACAACATCGGTGCTCTTTACGCTTACAAGCTTGTACTGACCGTCCTTGATCACAAGTACGGAGTTGGGAGTGATCTTTCCGCCCATTCCGCCGCCTGCGCTGTTCTTCTTCTCATCCTTCATGAATGCACCGGCACCAACACCGAAGCTTACATCAACAAGAGGAAGGATAACTGTGCCGTCATCAAACCTTACAGCGTCACCTACGACAGTTTTGGTCGAGATAAATGTGTCCATACCCTTGAATAACGATGTGACTGTCTCTGCAAAATTGTTTTTGTTCTCTGCCATTTTCTGTTCTCCTTGTAAAAAATATTATAGTTTTCTTGATCTACACTCTTGATAAATCCGTTTTACATTCTCTTGAACTTAGCAACCTTCTTTCGAATGTACTTTATATCCTTATTAAACCATACCTTTAAGGCAGGTATAACAAGCATTCCTAACATGATCCTTCCCTTTAGGTCCGCATCAACTTCCAGCCTCTTGTTCTCAAAATCAGGCACCAGTGTGATATGCTCGCCCCATATCGGGAAAAATCCACTGACGGTCCCCAGTATCTTACCTGTGGTAGCCGGGTCATCCATGCCGAATGCGACATAACCGTTCAGTTTCTTGGGTAATATTCTCTTTAATATGAGAAGGAACTTGTCCTTGGCGTAGCTTACGCCGTTTCTTACCCTTTCATTGTCCTTCATATCCAGGAGATAATCCTTCTTTTTATTGAGGTGTATTATCTTATCCTTTATGGATATGAACTTGTCTTTTATCTTTCGGAACTTGCCCTTTATGCCTTTATACTTAGCGGATTCTTCGTCTTCCTCGTCATCGTCGATATCAAGTTCGTCGTCCTTGTCATCCGCTTTGTTTTCTTCTGTATCGTAAGGACCGCTATTTGCTTTATCGGTATCCTTCTCTGTATCTTTTTCTTCAGATGTATCTGCAGTATCCTTATCCTGCTTATCATCGGATGAAGCAGCTATAAGCTTTTCATCTTTATTTTCTTTACTGCTTTCCTCTTTTTTGCTGTCCTTTTCATCCTTCTTTTTAGCCGCTTCTTTTTGCTTCTGCTTTTCTTCCTTCTTGCGGTGTTTCTCTTCTTTTTTCTTCTTTTTCTCTTCCTTCTTCTTTACGAACTCTGGATCGGTGGAATAAATCTTAAACAGTCCGAACAGTCTGGCGTTCATTACCATGCCCGAGCTGTCTACATCGACTGTCACATGTACGATATGCAGCAGCCATGATACCACGGCATTTGCCTTTATCAGAAGCGGTTTCTTCTCTTCCTCTTCTTCCTCACCGCTCTCTTCCTTTTCATCGGAGCCCTTTATCTTATTCATCAAAGCGTCTCGTTTTCTCCGGCTTATGACATCCTCGTTTAGCGTGCCTTCCTCCGGGTACTTTACCGAAGCCTTATATCTTACCGGTACAAAACCTACAAGCAGCACAATAAGCAGTAGCAATCCGACCACTACTGCGATAATTATTCCCAATATCTTTAATATAGTAAGAATAACCGTAAGCACTGCAAGCTCCTAACCCAGCTTATTTTGCTGATGCCTTAAAAAACTCTTTTAATCCGTCCGAGGTAAGCGGCGTCCCGTTTGCCGTGATAAGTTTTATCATCTCTATCACCAGCAGTTTTGCCTCATCCTCATCTTTTGCGATCCCGACTATCTTTACGTTCGTATCTTCCTTTTTGAAATGCTTCGCAGGGAACATAAGGATATTATAAATATCGAACAGATCCGTTCCGTTATCATTAAGCGTAACGAGATATGCGCCGAATCTGATCTTATCAGGTTTTTCGATTTTCTTTCGGATCTTTTTAACTTTTTTCTTTACACTGTCCGTAAGATACAGTTTCTCGCTCCATTCGATCACTTTCCGTTAATCCTCCGTGTCCTCCGGATCGGATGACAAAATATTTGATACTGCGATGTTTTTCTCATGATTGTTGCTGCAGGATGAAAGTGCTTCCCTCACATAATTCATAACCTCGGTACGTGAGTTGAAAAATACCGGAAGTGAAGAAAGTGCTGCTGCCATCCTGGCACGGGTAAGCGCTCTGCCGTCTGCACTGAAACTGGTCTCAAGCTTAGCTTTAAGTCCTTCAAATGCCTTTTCTACAGCTGTCTCATCCGCTTCTGCGGGCACTTCGGTATCGAGGTCCGCATAGAGTGATGACGACATAAGCCTTCTCATCCTCTCCAAAAGGATAGCCTTTTCTGAAAGCTCCCCTTCTTCCGACTCGATATAGCCGGCAAGCTTAGCCTCAAGTGCGGGTACCTTCTGTGACATATCCTCGAGTTTTCCTTCGAGACTGCCCAGTATGTTTTCCGCATCCTCCGCATTATCACCGTTTAATGATGATGAAAGCTTTATCAGCTCTATAAGCTTTTTAACATCCTCTTTTTTCTCTGCTCTTACATTCTCTGCAGCAGAGCCGATAACACATATATAATTGCATATACCGGCAAGATCGTTAAGATACTCGTATCTCTCCCTGATCTTAGATAACTCGGGCTGCTCGCTCATAGCTTTAAGCACTTCATCACCCGAGATACCGGTACTGCTCTCAAGCATGTATACAAATCTGTCCAGGATATCACAGTCCGATCCGATGTACAGCTTCATACCGTTTTTGATTATATCAAAAAACCTGACTTTTGTCATCCTGACAGGAAGTTCATATACCGCATTTTTGATACGCTCATTGATGATCGCATTGTCATTGACCGCAAACATGCTCCTAAGCACTATCTTTGCTGCCTCGTCGTCATCGGGGTAGTCAAAGCTCTCGCCCTCTACCGCTTCTCTCTCCGATACGTACTTATCAAGCTCTAACCTGTCTATGATCTTTAC
>JAFZQN010000044.1 GCA_017620375.1 Lachnospiraceae bacterium | reverse complement strand
TCCTCATTTTTAGCCATCATAAATGAACGTAATGTCTGCTCATAATTATCATATCCGTATGAAGAAATATGGATACCTGACAGAACTATCTCTTTAAATCCTTTATCCGCCAATGACTTTACTTCTTCAACTATCTCTTCTTCACTTCTTGAACGTACGCGTCCACGTGCATAAGGGATGATACAATATGAACAGAACTGGTTACATCCGTCTTCGATACGTATAAAAGCTCGGCTGCGCTCAGGATAATCATATATGGAGAAATCCTCTACCAGCTTTTCTGCAGCGATATCATCTACATAGGCTGTTGATGTATCAATGGATTCATCGGATACGTTTATTTCTGCTTTTATATCATAATGTAACTTAAAGTACTCACATATTTTCTTAGCTACTTCGCCCTTATGATTATTACCTATGATCATATCGGCGTCGGTTTTTAATTCTTCTTCCTTACGCGTCTGGACGTAACAGCCGGTAGCTACGATCAATGCATCAGGATTAAGTGCTTTAGCTTTATGCAGCATCTGGCGGGACTTCCTGTCAGCGATATTCGTTACGGAACATGTATTTATGATATACACGTCGGCTGCTTCCGAAAAATCCACTATTTCAAAGCCGGAAGCTATCATATCCTCGCGTATATATTCGGTTTCATATGAATTGACCTTGCAGCCAAGTGATAATAATGCGGCTTTTCTATTCATTTAAAAATCCTTTCGTGTGTCAACGGTAACTTTAGACACATTAATTAGCCCTATATTTTGTATAAAATGTACATTACACACCTATATATACCATAATTTGTGAATGTTGCACAAATAATGACCGGTCAAAAATCAAGGCCGGATTAAAAAGAATATAAATAAATATCCAAAATATCCTTAAAATTTGGTGCTTTAGAGTGTTGACTTTATCAAAAACAATGATATACTATAGCACAGAAGGAAACAAACGAAACAGTTTCCTTAAAGAAAGGAGAACGGAAAATGAAAACAGTAAAAATCAGTTTGAATTCTATCGATGCAGTTAAGTCATTTGTTAACACAGTTACAAAGTATGAGTCTGATTTCGATCTTGTTTCAGGTAGATACGTAATTGATGCTAAGTCGATCATGGGTATCTTCTCACTTGATCTTTCAAAGCCCATTGAACTCAATATACATTCTGAAGAACAGCTTGATGAGATTATGGACAGCTTAAAGCAGTTTGTAATTGAATAACTTAGACTGTAAATAGGATTTAAAGAATACGGCAGCATGAGCTGCCGTTTTTCTTTTATCTCATTATAAGCTTGAGGCTTAAATATTAATCCTCAGTAACTTCTATGATCTCTACTTCATTGATAGCTTTCTCTACTAACTCTTCTATTGTTCCGGTAAGCTTCTTCTCCGACCTCTCTATGATATGCAGGTAAGGCTTGGTTACAGGATGCTTTGCCACAAATATGGTACAACAGTCCTCGTAAGGCTGTATCGAAGTCTCATAAGTATTGATCTTCTCAGCTATATCCACGATATCCTGCTTATCAAAAGCTATAACAGGCCTGTATACCGGCAGCGTACATACCGCATTTGTAGCTATCAAACTCTGAGGAGTCTGGCTTGCTACCTGACCGATGGACTCACCTGTGATAAGTGCCTGGCAATGATTTGCGTATGCGAAATGTTCAGCAATCCTCATCATATATCTTCTCATGATGATGGTAAGCTCGTCTCTCGGACATTTATCGATGATAGCCAGCTGTATGTCGGTAAAGTTAACCACATGCAGCTTGATAGGTCCTGTATATACACTGATCAGCTTAGCCAGGTCCACTACCTTCTGCTTAGCACGCTCAGAAGTATAAGGCGGAGCATGGAAATATACAGCATCGATGGTTACACCACGCTTAGATACCATGTATCCTGCTACGGGGCTGTCTATACCACCGGATAAAAGCAGCATAGCATGTCCGTTAGCACCTACAGGCATACCGCCAAGACCCTTTATGGACTCGGAATATACGTAAGCCATATTTCTGATCTCAACATAGAGCAAAATCTCGGGATTATGCACATCTACCTTTAACTCAGAGAATCTGTCCAGCAGATATCCGCCCATATCAGAACATATCTGCGGGGACTGTATAGGGTATGATTTATCCGAACGACGTGCCTCAACCTTAAAAGTATAAGGCTTATTTCCGTATCTTTCCTCAAAATAATCACCGGTTTTAACAGTCAGGTTATCCCATGATGCATCCTCGATCACATATGCAGGGCATATCTCCCACACGCCGAACACCTTCTTCATCTGGTCTACGGCTTCATCATAATCATATACATCAGGGCAGTTAACCTTAAGTCTGCCCTGTTCTCTTTCTACAGTAAAGCCATCAGCCACCTTAGCCAGTTTTTCAGCTACACGATCGCACAGAGCATCCTCAAACACATATCTGTTTTTGCCCTTGATACCTATCTCTGCATATTTGATCAAAAATGCTTTGTAATTCATTTCAATTCCTTTCTTTCAAATCTTATAAACTATCTTTTTAAGGCTACACAATACATCTATTACACCTCTTGTGTAGCATAAAAACCAGAATTTACAACTCTGATGCTACACAATACGTCTTATACATCTGCTGTGTAGCATAAAAACCAGAATTTACAACTCTGATGCTACACAATAAGCTTTTACACCTGCTGTGTAGCATAAAAACCAGAATTCACAACTCTGATACTACACAATCTTACTTCCTTGTAAATCTTGAATATATAGGGACCAGTTCCTTTAGCATATCAATGCAATAATCAATTTCTTCCATCGTAGTATATCGGGAGAAACTGAATCTTAAAGTAGAATCCAGTAGTTCTCTCTTAACACCGATAGCCTGCAGTGTGCTGCTTAAGCCGGGATGATTGGAAGAACATGCCGATCCGGATGATACATACACGCCTCTTTCCTCAAGAGCATGAAGCAGGACTTCAGCCTTAATCTTATCAAAACTGATACTGACTATATGAGGAGCGGTCTTTCTTACATCATATGAAAGCTTTCCGTCAGCTTCATTTATATTATTTAAGCCGGGCACCGCATTTACATGCGTACCGGGCACCTCTCCTATCCTTTCAAGAAAATGCTCCTTAAGCCCGTATATATGCCTTATCTTTTGATCAAAATCCTCGTAAGCTTCTCTGACAGCCTCACCCAGTCCGGCTATCGCAGGTACATTTTCTGTCCCTGAACGCCTGTTTTTCTGCTGACCGCCGCCAAATATCAGCGGACGGAGCATAACTTTTTCATCTGCATATAAGAATCCGCTGCCTTTAGGAGCATGTATCTTATGTCCGCTTACCGACAAAAGGTCTATACCTTCCTTTTTTGGATTGATCCTGTATTTTCCGTAAGCCTGTATTGCATCCACATGGAATATGATATCCGGTTTCTTCTCTTTTACTGCTTTCGATATGGCTGCTATATCCTGCACAGCACCCACTTCGTTATTTACATACATGACAGACACCAGTGTGGTATTATCGTCTATCATGTTAAGCAGTTCATCTATCTTTACATGTCCCAGCGCGTCAACCGGGGCAAATTCGATGTCAAATTCAAAATCCTTCAAAGCCAGAAGCGGCGAATAAACCGATGCATGCTCAAAGCTTGTGGAAATGATCTTTTTTCCGCTTCTTATCTTTGAAAAAGCAGCTCCCGAAAGAGCCATATTGTTGGATTCGGTACCGCCCGAAGTAAATATGATCTCCTTTGGCTGTACCTTCAAAGTGTCGGCTATGATCTTTGCGGAATTCTTGATATACTGCTCCGCATCAAAGCCTTTTATATGTTTGGAAGAAGGATTACCGTAATCCTCCTTCATTACTTTCTCAGCTATTTCTGCAGCTTTTTCGCTTACCCGCGTTGTAGCTGCATTATCTAAATATGCTTCCATAATTCCCCATTGTAACTTTAATTGATAAATCCTATAACTGATAACAGCATCATGCCGGCTGTTTCGGTACGCAAAATGCGTTTGCCAAGTGATATGACCTGTACTCCTGAGTTAATGGCTTCCTCTACCTCTGCTGGTTCGAAGCCGCCCTCAGGGCCTATAAATACTGCCACATCACTGCCTTTAGGTATGTTTGAAAGCAGTTCCCTTGATGTCTTCATGCCTTCCGGTGAAGAATCGGCATTTTCATAAGGGATAAATACTTTGTCCATTTTGGAAGCTGCAGCTAACGCTTCTTTAAAGCTCATACATCCGGCTACACCCGGTATGATACCGCGTCCCGACTGCTTAGCGGCACTTTCTGATATAGCCTGCCAGCGCTTTAACTTAGCTTCTTCTTTTTTCTTGTCATCGAGCTTAACGATGACTCTCTTGGTCATCACGGGGATGATCTCGTATACACCAAGCTCTACAGACTTCTGGATTATCATCTCCATCTTGTCCTTCTTGGGAAGTCCCTGGAACAGATGCACTCTTAATGGCATCTCTGCTTCGGATATACCGGAGCTTATGATCTCAGCGATCACTTCATCTCTTCCGAGTGACATGATCTTTGAATGATAATCAGTACCATCACTGTCGCAGATGATGATCTCCTCACCTTCCTTCATGCGAAGGACGTTTTTGATGTGATTGACATCTTCACCGTAGATAGTGATGGTTTTATCTGATATATTCGTTTTTTCGGTATAAAAATGATACATATATCGTACTATACCTCATTGATTATTTTCTTGCCACAAAAGCAACCCAGTCATTCATATGGATGACATCTATGATCTCAAAATCATTCTTGAGCAATGCTTCTCTTACAGCTTCTTCCTTGGTATTGATGATACCGGAACTGATAAAGATGGTACCTTTTCGCATGTACTTTGAAGTAACTCCGGAAAGCGGGATAATGATATCGGCCAGGATATTTGCCACTACCACATCGAATCTGTCAAATCCGGTCTGTTTGCAAAGGTTATCATCCTCAAGCACATTGCCGGTGAAAAACCTGATATGGTCTTTCTTGATATCTATTAATGAACCGTGAACCCCTTCCTTTAAGTCCAAATACTCAGACTTGATGGCATTGATCTCGGCATTCTCTACAGATGTATGTGTAGCGTTATCGTCTACGTCCACACCGAGTGCACATTCGGCGCCGAGCTTCATGCCGACTATGGAAAGTATACCGCTGCCACAGCCTACGTCCAGGAGCTTATCTCCTGACTTCAGGTACTTCTTTAATGCCTTAATGCAAAGCTTGGTGGTCTCATGAGCACCGGTACCAAACGCAGTGCCGGGATCGATCTCGATGATCAGGTCGGACTCGTCATGGTCAGGAAGCTCGTTTACATCGGTCCATGTAGGCTTGATAACTATGCCTTCATCGGCTTTGAAAGGTTTAAAATACTGTTTCCAGTTGTTGATCCAGTCGGTATCCTCGGTCTCAGATACTTCAAACTCTAAGCTGCCCAGGTTATAATCTTCGCTGAATAAGCTGACATTTTCTGTAATATTTCTTTTAAGCTCTTCGATATCAGTGTCGCAGTCCACATAAAAACTGAGGACTGCTTCACCGTCATCGGGAGGGAGTTCAGGCAGGATATCGATGAACATCTTCTTCTTATCTTCTTCGGATAATTGCACCTTATCCTCTATCTGAACACCCTCTATACCCATCTCATCCAGTACCGCAGTGACAAGGTCTTCGGCCTCCACTGTGGTACTGAGTGAAAGTTTGATCCATTTCATGTAAAAACCTCGATTAATCTGTCATAGCAGATAAAAGTGTCTCAAATATCTTTTCTGTATACTCGGCAGGATTCTCCTGAAGTAATGATGCGGGAACATCATCCATAGGAGGCTGAAGCTCATGGATAGAACTTGCACTGTTATTTGTATAGATGAAGTCGGTCTTGGAGCTGCCGTCGATCATATAGATCACAGCAGTCTTTTTGTTGTAATTGGTCTCATAAAGCTTATCACAGTACTTTAAGAATGTTCTCTCATCGTCCTTATCAAGCTTATTTACAACATATACAAGTACTTCGCAGTAATCTGTTACAGGAAATGCCTTTTCAGCGATAGCCTCAGCTTCTTCTGCTGAGTAGATACCTGCTTCGTCATATACTCTTACTTTGAAACCTGATGTTTCATTTTCCTTTATAACATTGGTAGCATCGGGGTTTTCTTCGATAACAAGCTCCTCGGCTACTGCTGCAGTGCCGTCAGAATGAGTCTCTTCTGTATCAACGATGTTGTTAAAGATAACATCGGCATTTGTATCACCGTTGTAGTTGTCTGTGAATGCTTCAATGGCATCATCTACACTTGCAAATCCAAGGAAGATATTTCCGTTTTCATCCTCGAAGCATCCAAAATCATCGCTGTATGTATAATACTTATAGTACTCAGCGGGAGATACAGCCTCGATCTCGGAAATTGTGTAAACACCGGTGGTCTCGTCTCTGTCTGTCACATAAATCGTGCACCAGTATACCCATACAGGATCGATATCTGCATACTTGATATCGCACTTATATACATTGTAGATCTTATTGGGATAATCGTAGTAATTGCTGTTCTTAAATGTAATGTAGCTTCCGATATACTTAGCATCTAAGAATGAATTTCCCTTTGCTACTTTTTCATAACCTTCTGTATATATATCCTTGATCTTTGCGATATCATCAGCCTTCATCTGCTCAAATGCAGCGCTGTCGATCTGGGAAACATCAGATATGGGAGCTAAAATACCTTCTACAGTGACCTGTGTGGTGGTAGATTTAAGCTTGATACCGCGCTGTGCAGCAAGTGCCTGTACATCAGCATAGTCATCCTTGTAGTATTCGTCCATATCACAGGTAATAGTGATAACATCACCGTTTGAAAGCTCTGTTTCCTTATCCATTACAAATTCGAAGTTGTAATAGTAATCATTTACATTGTAATCGAATCTCATGGTAGCTGTAGCCTGACCGTTGATACCTTCATATCTCATCTCTAAGCCTTGGAATATATCATATTCGGTAAGCTCAGTAAGACCTGATACTGTGATCTCAAGCTCTAATGCCTTAGCCTTCTTACCTAACTGAGCCAGAGTCTTAACGGGATCACCGTCATCATAATCCAAAACCTGAAGCTTAACTTTCTCGCCGTTAGATAAGTTCTCTCTCTTATCCATCTGAAGATAAACACCGTATACACCCTCAGGGAAATGATAATTATTTACGTATCCGTATCCGAGTGTATCATTTCCTGAAAACTTAACTTCGTAGTCACCAAACAGATCAACTTCCTCAAGCTCGTCAAGTCCGGATACTTTGGTCTCAAAGTCTTCGTACTTAACGATAACACCGCACTCTTCTTTAAGCTCATCAGCCTTGATCTCGCCGAAAGATACAGCTACAGACTCACCGTTACTTAAGTTCTCGGTCTTAGCTAAAGTAACTTCAACCTTCTTTAACTTTCTCTGTGCCTCGGAAGCCTTCTCGTCGCCGATCTCTTCCTCGATGTCTTTAGCTATCTTACGAGCATCAATCTCTGCACTGCCGGTACCGAGTCCGTCATAGCCTTCGTAGGTATACTTGACATAATCTGCAAGGTTAACCTCAACTTCCTTTGCGCCGCAGCCTGTTAATGCAAAAACAGTCACTAACATTAATGCAGCCATCAATAATTTTGAAAATTTCTTCATGTCAGTCTTCGGGATATACCCGAAACTCCTTTCATAAATTTTATATCATAGATATCTTCGGCCCCTGTAATGTCATTTTGACTTTTTTGTCATTCTGAGCGAAGCGAAGAATCTTATGTTTCAAGATTTAAAGCTTTCAAGTACCTTAAGCACAAACTTCCATACTCTTTCAACGGATGCAATATCCAGACGTTCTCTCGGAGTATGGATGTCAAGGATATTGGGACCTATGGATATGGCATCCAGGCCTTTCAGCTTATCGGCAAATATACCGCACTCCAGTCCCGCATGTATGGTAGTAACTACCGGATCGGTACCGTATTGCTCTTTGTATGTCTTAACACAGAGCTCTCTGAGTTTTGATTCAGGCTCATATTTCCATCCGGGGTAATTACCGGAATATGATACGCTGCCACCCATAAGCTTGATCAGTGTAGTAACACATTCGATAGCTGTTTTCTTCTGTGCTTCTATCGATGAACGAACTAAAAAGCATATCTTAAAATCGCTGTCGTTGAGTTTTAATACACCAAGGTTCTGTGAGGTCTGTACCATGCCCTTTAAGTTTGGATCCATCTCGATAACGCCCTGGCGTACAAGGTATATAGTATCGATCACTCTTTTAGTCGAATCGGTATCAAGAACACCTAATGTATCAGTGGTATTTCCTGTACATTCGGATACACTCAGTCCCATATCGGGATTGATAGTACCGTACTCTGATCTTAATTCATCATTATATGATTTGATAAAAGAATTAAGAGCATTGATTTTAGATTCATTTACTTCGTCAACAAAAACAATAGCCCTTGTAGATTCGGTGATAACATTATCAAACTTACCGCCATCAAGATCATACAGGTTGAACTTGCATTCCTCATAAAGTTCATGCAGGATCCTGCCCATAATATGATTGGATGATGCGGGCTGCTTATGTATGTCACAGCCTGAGTGACCGCCTTTTAAACCATTAAGTACTATCTCGTAGTATTTTCCTTCTTTGGGAGCAGTTACCCTGGTTATGGGTATAAGCCCATTTATACGGCATCCACCGGCACATCCGCAGGTAAATATACCTTCTTCTTCGCTGTCGATATTAAGGAATACTCTGCCTTTTATTTCATTGGGATCGATACCGCAGGCACCTTCCATACCAGTCTCTTCATCTACAGTAAAGACAGCTTCTAATGCAGGATGTTTTATATCGTGTGAGTCAAGTATAGCAAGTGCATATGCTACAGCTATACCGTCATCACCGCCCAGAGTCGTATCTTTTGCAAATACATACTTATCATCGTGTGTAAGGTCGATGGGTTCAACAGCCATGTCCTTTGCACATATGTCGGTTTTTGCACATACCATATCCAGATGGCCTTGCAGTATCACTATAGGAGCATCCTCATATCCGGGTGTTGCGGGCTTACGTATGATCACGTTATTAAGGGAGTCCTGATATACATCAAGATCTCTTTCTTTAGCAAACTTTACACACAGATCACTTACAGCCTTGGTATTTCCAGAGCCTCTCGCTACTGTTGATATATATTCAAAAAACTCAAAAACCTTTTTCGGTTCAAGACCTTCAAGGTATTTCATAAGTCTTACCTCGCTATAATACAGTATTAAAACATCAATCTTCATTATAACACAGATTATATAAGGCGTCAATAAAACTCATTCCCATAAAAAACCTCGCTTCCCTTATCAGGAAACGAGGTTTTAAAGTATCTAAATTTATCGTTCAGATTAGTTTGCTGCAGCCTGAACTGCTGTGATAGCTACAACACCTACGATATCCTCAGCGTAGCATCCACGTGAAAGGTCATTAACGGGAGCTGCGATACCCTGCATAACAGGACCGTAAGCTTCAGCCTTAGC
>JAFZQN010000043.1 GCA_017620375.1 Lachnospiraceae bacterium | reverse complement strand
TCAGGGAAGCTGATGTTTTCCGTTCTTTCTATAAATCCGAATACGTTTCCGCTCACACCGCAGCCGAAGCATTTAAATATCTGCATATTGCGGTTCACGGAAAACGAACCTGTTTTTTCATTATGAAAGGGGCAAAGCCCCACATAATTTGCGCCGCGGCGTTTGAGCTGTACATAAGTGGATACGATATCCACAATGTCATTCGAAGAGCGCACCTGTTCTATCGTATCATCATCATAATACATACGCGCTCTCCTTTCACTACTAGTACACCTGCCAGCCCGTGGGTACCATCAGTTCATTGTACTTCGATACCGCATACCTGTCGGTCATGCAGGCTATATAATCCGCTACCGCTCTTTCCTTACCTTCGGGAGCATTTCTGTGCTCCTCGGGCAACAGGTCAAAATGCTCTAAGTAATACTCATACATATCTATGAGCATCTTTTCAGCCTTCTTTTCCTGGTTCTTTGCCACGGGATTCGTGTATACGTTCTCAAACATGAACTTTCTTAAATCCTGCATGGCTTTATATACTTCGTCCGACATTACGATGTCGTTCTTATTTTCGCTGTTTGATACGATATCATGTATCAGAGTATTCAGTCTCTGGCTTAAGGAGTTGCCCAATATATCCGTGTACTCCTTCGGGATATCGCTCTCTTCTATGATATGACCGCGCGTAGCGTCGTCGATATCGTGATTTACATATGCTATCTTATCGGAAAGCCTTACTATCTTGCCCTCCAGGGTTCCCGGCTTACCTTCTGTCTGATGGTTTACGATGCCATCCTTTACTTCCCAGGAAAGGTTCATGGTCTTTCCGTTTTTCTTTTCGATAAATTCAACCACCCTGATGCTCTGGAGATGATGCTCGAAGCCTCCGGGGCACACGCTGTTGAGTGCTCTCTCACCGGCATGCCCGAACGGTGTATGTCCGAGGTCATGTCCTAACGCTATAGCCTCTGTCAGGTCATCGTTAAGTCTCAGAGCTTTAGCGATGGTGCGGGCTATCTGCGCTACCTCTAAGGTATGTGTCATACGTGTCCTGTAATGGTCACCCATTGGAGTCAGAAATACCTGTGTCTTACCGTTCAAGCGCCTAAACGCTTTGGAGTGGATGATCCTGTCCCTGTCCCGCTGGAAACAGGTACGGATGTCGCACTGCGGCTCCTCGATGCTGCGGCCTTTCGATTCGTCGCTGAATGCCGCAAACGGACTTAAGATAAGATGTTCTCGTACTTCCTGAAGTTCTCTAATGGTCTTTTCCATCGGCTCTCCTAAATATACTAAACGACTGCATCCGCATTTTCGCCGCGGACGCTTGCAACCTTAAAAATTATCTGCGAGAGAATTCGCATCCACAATAATTTTGACGATATAAGTTATATTCATGCGATAACTCGATCGATCTCTGGTATCCGCCGTTTTTCTTAAAATCCGACGGAAGATATTTTACGCCGTATTCTGCGGCAAGCTTCTGCCCTAAGCGGTTCAACACCTGGGCATCCTTTAAAGGACTTATGGTAAGTGTGGTGGTAAAGTAATCATACCCGCCCTTTGCCGCTTCTTCGGCGGTCTTACGTAGTCTCAGCTCATAGCAGAGGATGCAGCGCTTTCCGCACTCGGGCTCCTGTTCGAGCCCCGCTGCTATTTTATAAAATGAATCGGGATTGTAATCACCTTCCAAGAACTTCGCCTTATGTTCCATCGGCATTTCTTCTATCAACCGCTGAAGTTCTCCCACACGGTGCCGGTACTCGGCTTCATCCGTTATGTTGGGGTTATAGTAAAAGGCAGTTATATCGGAATATTTGCTTAAATATTCCATGCAGTAGCTGGAACAAGGCGCGCAACAACAATGCAAAAGTATGGTCGGGCATACTTTTAGCTCCGACCATTCTTTAATCTCCTTTTCTAATTCTTTTTGGTAATTAATCTTGTTTTCCAAGGATATCCCACTTTTCTGTCATTCTGCAAGGATCTCATCCAGTGCTTCATACAGTTTTTTCATCTGTGCATCGGTGCCGACAGTCACGCGCAGGTAATTCCCGATACGCGGCTTATCCCAATGACGGACGAAAATCCCTCTATTCTTTAAATCGGCAAAAAGCCTCTCCGCCTTAACCCTTTTATGAGAAATAAATAAGAAATTTGTTCTGGAGTCTAAAACTGTGAAATCACGTTTGGTCAGTTCCTTCACTGCCTTCTCACGTGTCTTTACTATCTTGGCGATGGTAGCCTTATAGTATTCCTCGTCATCTATGGCAGCTACGCCCATCTCTACCGCAGGGTAGTTCATGGTGTAGGAGTTGATGGAGAACTTA
Source organism: Lachnospiraceae bacterium (assembly GCA_017620375.1). Lineage (GTDB taxonomy): Bacteria > Bacillota > Clostridia > Lachnospirales > Lachnospiraceae > RUG11977. The sequence continues at coordinate 7,357 of JAFZQN010000043.1, read as the reverse complement.
ACATCGCTCATCGCCTGAATGATCTTATCCGATGCAAAAGCATATCCGATCCTCATGCCGGCCATGGAACGTGACTTTGAAAATGTCTGTACCACCATGAGGTTCTCATACTTTTTAAGAAGCGGAACGGCACTCTCGCCGCCGAAGTCCACATATGCCTCGTCCACTATCACTACGCTGTCGGGGTTATTCTTTATAATGAACTCGACATCCGCTAAAGGCAGATTGATGGATGTAGGCGCATTGGGATTGGCTATCACGATGCCGCCGTTTTCCTGAAGGTAGTCCTCTTTTATGATCTTAAAGTTGTCATCTAAAGGAACAGTCTTATAAGGTATCTTATAGAGTTCTGCCCACACATCATAGAAGGAATATGTTACATCCGGGAAAAGTATCGGCTTATCGGAATTAAAGCAGGCGATGAATGCTGTAGCCAGTACGTCATCGGAACCTACACCTACAAAGGTGTTTTTCTCAGGTACGCCGTAATATTTTGCAATAGCTCTTGAAAGCTTTCCCGCATCTGTGGGCGGATAGAGACGCATCTTGTCGTCTCTTAAGTTGCATGCGATCTCCTCTGCTCCGGGTGCTGCCGGATAGGGGTTCTCGTTTGTATTCAGTTTTATTACCTTGCTTACATCCTTAGGCTGCTCGCCCGGGATATAAGGGGCTATTTTACGTAAGTTATCTTCAAATCCCATGTTAGTCTCCATTTAGGTGTATCCTTACCTCTTATACTCTTCAGCGAGCTTCTTGAACTCAGGCAGTGCTCTCTTGATCATGTCATAGTCAACGCAGTAAGCTATTCTTACATACCCTGCACAGCCGAATGTTGAGCCGGGTACGATGAGGAGACGGTGCTCCTTAGCCTTTGCCACGAATGCCTTGTCATCTGCCTCCAAAGCTTTTACGAACAGATAGAATGCACCCTCGGGCTTTACACATTCATAACCGTACTCAAGTAAAGCATTGTACAGAAGCTCTCTGTTTCTGTTGTATATCTCAACGTCCACCTTCGCATCCAGGCACTTTGATACAAAGAGCTGTGCGAGTGAAGGCGCATTAACAAAACCTAAGATACGTGTAGCTACACCTGCTGCCGAGATGATGTTCTCGCTATCCTCAGCCTCATCCGGAATTACCAGGTATCCGATACGGTCGCCGGGAAGTGAAAGAGACTTGCTGAATGAGTAGCCTACTATAGTGTTCTTGTAATACTTTGTGATATAAGGCACCTCTACGCCGTCGAATGCGAGCTCTCTGTAGGGCTCATCCGAAAGGATGTAGATGGGTGCACCGAATTCTGCCTGCTTTTTCTCTAAGATTGCGGCGATGTTCTTTATGGTAGCCTCCGAATATACAACACCTGTAGGGTTGTTGGGAGAGTTAACGATAACGATCCTGGTATTTGCGGTGAGCTTTGCCTCAAACTCGTCGAGCTTAGGCTGGAAGCTTGAAGTATCGGGTGATATTTCAACTATCTTCGCATCAAAGTTCGATGCATAGCTTCTGTACTCTCCGAAGTAAGGTGAGAATACTACTACCTCGTCACCGGGGTTAAGCAGTGACTTCATGATAACGTTCATGCCGCCTGCCGCACCTACTGTCATAACGATATTGCGTACTGCAAAATTGGTACCGAATCTCTTATTGATGTTCTCGGCGATCTTCGCTCTAACCTCTTCATATCCGGGGTTAAGCATGTATCCGTGGACATAATTAGGCTTGTAGTTTTCGATGACTTCCGCGATAGCCTTCTTTACTTCTGTGGGAGGCTCTACAGAAGGGTTACCGAGTGAGAAATCATATACGTTCTCAGCACCGTACTTTTCAGCCATTTTCTTGCCTTCTTCGAACATAGCTCTTATAGCTGAGCCGTTCTTTACCATGTTTTCCATTTTCTTAGATATCATATGTCCACCTTCTTTCAAAAAATCAAAGTCATTATAGCAAAAATATATTGATATGTCAAAAAGAAATCCACTTTTTCAATGGATTTTGGCCCAAAATTTCCACTTTTCCAATAAACATTAAAAGGCGCCGCAGGTGTCAGCCTGCGGCGTGCGAAATCTTTTTCAATCAGAGAACCGTCCCTATGATCGAAAACTGCCATCTCAGTCATAGTAGTCTTCGATATTGTACACTACATTCATATTGAGGCTCTTTGCCCACTGCTCTGCGTAGCTGCCTTCGGTGGTAACTACCGTGATACCAAGCTTTTCGCCATAGTAGCGGCTGAAAATACCTTCATCTATCTCGGTAACGCTTTCCGGGATAACCATGGTCGTCATAACCTTACAGCTTCCAAACATCTCATATCCGAGTTTTACGGTGCTTCTTCCGAATATAACAGTCTCAAGCATACTGTTATCCCAGAAACATCCTCCTACTTCACGCACCCCATCCGGGAAACGCACAGTTTGAAGCATATAACAGCATCCGAAAGCCGAGCCTCTTATAAAACGTAAAGTTGAAGGCATTGATACGTATTGAAGTTTCTCACAGTCCCAGAAGGTTCTGCCCGGGAGCCATTTGGTCCTTGCAAGGATTTCAACTCTCTCGAGATTTACACAATACTGGAAAATACCGTCTCCAAGATTCTTTGCTTTCTTAGGGATAGTAACCTCCTTCAGTGACTTACAATTCGCAAAAGCAAGGCCGCCGATCTTTCTTAAGTTATCCGGCAGTTTGATCTCTTCAAGCTTTTCACAGCCATCAAATACATAACTTTCGATAGTTCTCAAAGTACTCGGTAATGTAATCGATGTGATGTTTGAACAATTCTGAAATGCTGCAAAATCTATCAGTTCTACGCCTTTGGAAATGGTTACGGATGTTATGTCGGTATTTTTAGCAAATACCGATCTTCCGATAGCTACTACATTTTTCCCGTCTATCTTTGACGGTACGGTAATATCGGTGTCATTGCCGTTATAGCCCGTTATCGTAAGCCTCTTGCCTTCGTATTCGAATTCCCAGTCACCCTTCGAACCCTTTGTAGCTGCCTTTGCCTCACCACTGCCCAAAGGAAGAACGAGTGCGAGAAGAAATACAGCTATGATAAGTCCCATTATACGGGATATTGTTTTTCTTGTCATATTAACCTCCTTCTTTTTCTCCGTCATCACTTATTAACAACGGTAAGACCCTTTTCTGCTGCCCAGGATGCCGCATAGCTGCCCTTAGGTGCTTCGATCACAAGGTAATTCAGTACATCATCCGAAAGGCCCGTAAGCATCTTCTCACCTATGGTCTTTAAGCTCTTAGGCATGATAATCTTTTCAAGGTTCCAGCACTGGCTGTAGAAAATCTCATTTTCAAGTTCGGTTACATTACTGCCGAGGTCAAGCACTTCAAGACTCTGGCAGTCGAAGAATGCATGGTACGAGATTTTCTTTGTGTTAGCGGGAACTTTGAAAGTTTCTAACGATTCACAGCATCCGAATGCTGCATTTCCGATAACCTCAATTGTGGAAGGAAGACTTATGTTCTCCAAAACTAAACAATCCCAGAAAGTATCCGAAGGAAGCTCCTTGATCTTAGCCTTGATAACTACCTTCTCCAGGCTCTCACAGTATTTAAATAAACCCGAACCCAACTTGGTTGCCTTAGCGGGGATGGTTATACTCTTTAATGACTTACATCTGCAGAACACGTAATCGCCCATCTCAGTAATGCTGGAAGGAAGCTTAATGGTGGTAAGGGAATAGCAGTTCTCAAATACACTGTCGGCAAGCTTTGTCAGCTTTATCTTTTTCTTGAATTTAACAGTGGTAAGGAATTCACAGTCAGCAAATGCACACCAGCCGATCTCCTTAACTGTCTTGGGGATTATTACGGTTTCGATATTCTGGTTCTTTCTGAAAGCCTCACGGCCTATGGCAGTTACTGTCTTTCCGCCGATCTTTGAAGGTATGGTTACCTTAGATTTGCTGCCTTTGTATAGGGTTATAGTGGCTGTTTTTCCTTCATATTCGTACTCCCAGTCACCGCTCTTTGCTTTTTCCGCTGCCTTAGCTTCCATAGCTTTGGGCAGAAGAGCTGCTGCCGACACCGCAAGTAACAGGACTGCAGCCAGCATTAACAAAATCCGTTTTTTCATCAGAACTCTCCTTTCACATGACCGGCATGCCGGTTTATTTGCTGTAAATAAATAATAGAATTATTATATCACAGAATTCGGCAAATGTATAGATGAAATGTGTGGATTTTGACATATTTCCGTTAATTTTTCAGATAAATATTTGTAATGACGGTTCTCTGACATAAAAAACTCCGCAGGAATAATCCCACGGAGTATATATAATTATATTTTTTCTATCATATCAATTAGAGAACCGTCCCTCTGATCGATTTTAGTTTGCCTTAATGAACTTGTCATGGATAGCTCTCATAGCCTGATCACAGTACTCCTGATCGATAAGTACACTGATCTTGATCTCGGAAGTGGAGATCATCTTGATGTTGATGCCTGCTCCGTAAAGAGCCTCAAACATCTTAGCTGCTACGCCTGCGTTGGTAACCATGCCGGCACCTACTACGCTGACCTTTGCTACGTTTCTGTCAACGTCGATCTTGTCACAGATAAGGCTTGTATTTCTGTGGTTCTCCATTACTGCAAGAGCCTCATCTACCTTGTCCTCATCTACTGTGAAGCTGATATCCTTTGTACCGTCACGTCCGATAGACTGAAGGATGATATCAACATTGATCCCGTGATTTGCTAGGTGGTTAAAGAGCTTGAAAGCCACCCCGGGCTGATCCTGTAATCCGATAACGGCAATTCTAGCCGGTTTCTTGTCGCATGCAACACCGCTTATGATCATTTTTTCCATTTTAGCATTCTCCTTTACTACTGTTCCTTCGTTTGTATTTAAGCTTGAACGTACAACTATCTGTACTCCGTATTTCTTTCCCATTTCTACCGATCTGTTATGAAGAACTCCCGCACCTAATGTGGCAAGCTCGAGCATCTCATCATATGTGATCTCGTCAAGCTTCTTTGCATCGGGAACGATACGGGGATCAGCGGTGTATACACCGTCTACGTCAGTATATATCTCACATTTGTCGGCACGAAGTGCTGCTGCTAAAGCAACTGCGGTGGTATCTGAACCGCCACGGCCTAAAGTGGTAACATTGTTGTACTTGTCAACACCCTGGAAACCGGTGATAACTACGATCTTTCTTGCATCAAGTTCTGCCTTGATCCTCTCGGAATCAATACTTGTAAGTCTTGCATTGGTGTAATCACTGGTGGTATGCATAGCAACCTGATATGCATTAAGTGATACTGCAGGTACTCCGAGCTCTGCCATAGCCATACACATAAGTGATACGGATATCTGCTCGCCCACGCTTACCAGCATGTCAAGTTCGCGCTTGGGAGGCTTGGGATTGATGTCTTTAGCTTTTGCTATAAGCTCATTTGTGGTCTTACCCATTGCGGAAAGTACTACTACAATATCGTTTCCTGCCTTGTAGTCCTCGATACAGCGGTTTGCTACATTGTAGATCCTTTCCTTGTTTGCGACGGATGATCCGCCGAATTTCTTTACTACTAACATGTTTTTACTCCTCTATTTCTAATTGTATTGCACAATTTTAATCATATACCCTTATCTTACTTAATACATCAAGTCCCTGTATCTTTGCATTGAACTCGTTCTCGCTCATGGACTCGGTGATAAATGCTACCTCGCCTGCCTTGTATGATGCGCTCTCGGCTGTAACACCCAGGACTTTTCTTGCTTCCATGGCATCCTTATCGCTTAATCGTACGTAAAATCTGCCCATGCGGCTGCCCTGATCTGCCATATTGGCCTTTTCCCTGCTCCAGATGGTATCGGAAGGAAGTCCGTAATACTTGGCTGCCTCTATGATATCGCCTACTACGGCACCGGCTGTAGGAAGCTTTCCTGCACCCTTGCCGTAGAAAAGAACATCGCCTGTAGCGTTTCCTGTAACCAGGATGCCGTTAAATACGTTGTTTACATGATAAAGCTGGCAGTTTTCAAACACGAGGAAGGGAGCTACCATAGCCGATACCTTCTCATCGTCACGCCTTATGTTGCAGAGAAGCTTGATCTTTGCACCAAGGCCCTTGGCACTTGCAATATCCTCTGCAGTCACTTCACATATACCCTCTGTAGGGATGTCATCGCAGTCAACCTGATGCCCTGCTGCAAGGGAAGCAAGGATAGCTGCCTTTCTCTGTGCATCTGTCCCTTCTATATCAGCCGCAGGATTTCTCTCGGCATAGCCGTTATCCTGAGCTTCCTTTAATGCCACATCAAATGCCAGACCGTCCTCACCCATACGGGTTAAGATGTAGTTGGTGGTACCGTTAACGATACCCTTGATCTCCAATATATCATCTCCGACAAGTGAATCGCACAGTGACCTGATAATGGGGATACCGCCGCCTACACTTGCTTCGAAGTAATAATCACAGTTATTTTTAGCTGCAAGCTCTATAAGTTCTGCACCGTGAGCCGCTACCAGCTCCTTGTTGGAAGTACATACGGACTTGCCGCGTGAAAGAGCTTCCTTGGTGAACTTAAACGCAGGCTCCATACCTCCCATGACTTCGGCTATGATCTTTACCTCAGGGTCATCAAGGATTATATTAACATCATGTACAAGTACCTTTTCCACGGGGTCTCCGGGGAAATCACGAAGGTCAAGTACATACTTGATCTCGATGGGCTTACCTGCACGCTTGGCGATTATCTCGCTGTTCATGTTTATTACGTCAAATACTCCGGAACCTACTGTTCCGTATCCGAATATTGCTATTTTCATGTTACTGTTCTCCAAATATTTTTTATGTAAAACCGATTACTCGCGTCCTAAGATCTTCAGCGAATTGATGCCCTTGATGCCCTCTATCGCAGAGATGATATCGTTTATCTCCTTGGTATCGGGTCGCATCTCCATACCCAATGTCACGGAAGCTATACCGCCTATCGGAATGCTCTGGTGGATGGTTAAGATGTTGGCCTTGCACTTTGCTATCTCATTAAGTACATTTGACAGAAGTCCGGGCTCATCATCCAGAAGCAGCATGATATTTATCGTCTTTCCGCGATTGTTCTCGTGGAACGGGAATATATCATCCTTATATTTATAAAAAGAACTTCTGCTTATGCCAAGCTGCTCTGCAGCCTCCTGAACGGTTATGGCCTTTCCGGAATCCAGAAGTCTTTTCGCTTCAACCACCTTCAACAGCACATCGGGGACGGCCTTTTCTTTTACAAGATAATATTTATCCTTTTCACTCATCCTCATGATCTCTCCGTTGTATTTCTCTCGACTACATTTGTCCGTTTAACGTGGAATACTATATCACAGACTC
>JAFZQN010000042.1 GCA_017620375.1 Lachnospiraceae bacterium | reverse complement strand
TCTGTATTATCCGTTACTGCAGCATCATATATATACGGCTTGATGTCCATGTCTCTTTCACCGGACTTGGATTTCTTGCTGACCGTGATACTGTCTTTACCGAGAAATTCGGCAAACTTCTTCTTTAAAGCTTCCAATCCGATGCTTTCAGCACCCTCGGCTTCATCCTTCCGGTACAATCTATATCCGTCCTTTAAGGACATGATATAATCGGCACCCTTTACCAGCGCCATCGCATTCTCGGGATGCTTCGTACCTTCCGTCCAGGGGATCTGTCTTATCGACACTATCTCAAATCCCTCGGTAAGAGCTGACTCAAGTATCTCCCTTGCTCTTTCAGCATTCAGTACATTTCCTTCAAAATCGACATCCTCGGTCTCCAGATCCATATATTCGCCGTCACTGGTAACACCTACTCCGAGAGGCTGTGCGAACACCATTAGCTGGTGCGGATTAAAGCCCTGTGAGTACTTTATCGGCAGTCCGGATCTCCTTACCACCTTCTGAAAATAACGCATAACATCCAGGTGTCCTATGAACTTGACTACTCCGTATTTCGCAAATCTTATTCTAAAAATCATAACAAACTGATCCTCTCTTTTGAATTGCTATCGTCAGGCGTATCGCAGGGCGGTCGAGTGCCGCCATGGATTAAAACCTTAAGCGGGCAGTTGACATGCCGGCGGTGATGGTTTTAAGACATGGCGGCACTCGACCGCCCATCTTTACGCCTCGATGCAGACTCCGGTAGTCCAGGAGTTACAGCCGCATCCGCCGCAGCCTTCACGGCAGTTCTTGGTGGTAAGACCCTTGCGGGCCTTGTCGTATTCACGCTTCATGAAAGCCTTGGTCATACCTGTATCTATGAAATCCCAAGGAAGAAGCTCATCGGTACTTCTCTCACGTGTGGTATAGAAATCCATATCGACGCCGGCACGCTCTATAGCCTTGAGCCATTTGTCCATCTTAAAGAAATCAGTCCATGCATCAAAGATGCAGCCGTCCTTATATGCCTCAAGGATGACCTTACCCACACGCCTGTCTCCGCGTGCAAGTAAACCCTCAAGGATGGAGGTGTTACTGTCGTGCCAGTTATATTTAATACTCTTATAGTTATGTTCTTGTTTCAATGTGTCCATGAGCAATGTCTTACGTCTCAGATACTCCTCGGGAGTTATCTGAGCGGCCCATTGGAACGGAGTAAAGGGCTTCGGTACGAAATAAGAAGTACTGATGGTTACTTGAACCTTGCCTCTTCTCTCTGACTTAGGTACCGTATCATAGAAGGCCATCGCGATCTTGTCAGCCAAATGCGGTATGCCCTCTACGTCACTGTCAAGTTCGAAAGGCTGTCCGAGCATGAAATACAGCTTAACCTTATCCCAGCCCGCCTTAAAGGCTTCGGAAGCTCCGTTAAGTATGGTCTCTTCATCAAGACCTTTATTGATGATATCCCTCATACGCTGGGTACCTGCCTCAGGCGCAAAGGTGATGCTGCTCTTACGCACATCCTGCACACGGCTCATAACATCCAGTGAAAATGCATCTATACGAAGTGAAGGAAGTGAGATATTGATCCTTCTTTTACCCATCTCGTTTATCAGGAAATCCATAAGCTCCGCAAGCTTTGTATAATCGCTCGAACTAAGGGAGCAAAGAGTTATCTCCTCATAGCCTGTGGAATTGATCATAGCCAGAGCATACTTCTTTAAGAACTCAAGACTTCTTTCACGTAAAGGTCTGTATATCATACCTGCCTGACAGAAACGGCAGCCTCTGATACAGCCTCTCTGTATCTCCAATGCCACTCTGTCCTGGACCGCTCTGATATAGGGGACTACGGGCTTTTCCGGATATACCGTATCACTCATGTCAGCCACTACCTGACGTTTAACAGAAGCCGGCGCACCTTCCCTTGGAGTAAAGCTCTTTAACGTACCATCCTCGTTATAAGTTACATCATAAAGTTCGGGAATGTATAAGCCTTCTATCTGTGATGCGGCTACCAGAAAATCGTGTCTTGATCTGCCTGCTTTTCTATACTCCTTGTAGGTATCAAGCAGCTGGTCATATACTGTCTCGCCCTCACCTATATAGAAAATATCAAAAAAATCAGCCAGAGGCTCGGGATTATAAGTACAGGGACCACCGCCTATGACTATCGGGTCATCCCATGTCCTGTCCTTTGCCATAAGCGGGATCTGTGAAAGGTCAAGTATCTGAAGAACATTTGTATAACACATCTCGTACTGAAGAGTGATCCCCAGGAAATCAAAATTCTTGATCGGATCCTGGCTTTCCATAGCAAAAAGAGGGATTTTTTTCTCCCTCATTATCTTATCAAGATCCGGCCAGGGTGAGTAGGTTCTCTCACAATATGTATCCTCTCTTCTGTTAAACATCTCATACAGGATCTGTATACCTATATGTGACATCCCGACTTCATAAACATCCGGGAAGCACATACAGAAGCGGATATCTATCTTATCCGGATCTTTATATATAGCATTAACTTCATGACCGATATATCTTGCCGATTTATCGATACTCATCAGTATTTCATCAGATAAAGCTAACTTCCTCATTTTCACCTCATAATTTTGAATCAAGCATCAATATTGAATGCTGACATAGTCGTATCCAGTCTTTCGGACATATTCGACAGACTCATGGCTGCAGCCGATACCTTGTTGATCACGCCGCCGACTTTATCCATGCTTGCAGATGTCTCCTCGGTCTCAGCCGCATTCTCGACAGCCACAGCCGAAAGATTATGCAACGCTTCCTCAACCACGTTCCTGGCCTCACCCAGAGCTTTAACCTCTTCAGATATCTTGCCGGAGGTCTCTACCGTGATATTGATGTTTTCTTCAAGTTCGTTAAATATATCAACGGTCCTTACCACATTGTCATTCTGTTTATTAATGATCTCTTTTACCTTATCCATGGTCTCAACTGCACTGTTGGAATCATTCACAAGGGAAGCAATGATACCCTGGATGGTATGTGCAGAGTTATTTGTCTGTTCTGCAAGTGCCGAGATCTCCGTAGCTACGACCGCAAAGCCCTGTCCGGCCTCACCGGCACGTGCTGCCTCTATAGAAGCGTTAAGTGAGAGCAGGTTGGTCTGGTTTGCGATATCCGAGATCAGATTGACTACATCTTCAATAGATCTGGCCGAGCTGTTGGTCTTATTGGTCTGATCGTATATAACGTTGATGGCTTCTTCTGCCTCATCAGTGATCTTTTTCAGGTCATCAAGTATCACAAGAGCCTCTGCACTCTTATTTTTCATAGCCTCGGAATTGTTATCCAGATTCTCAACTTCCTTGGCAGTATCATTTATCGCATTACTTATAACTCCGACATGCTCGGATGCCGTCTCGGTATCTTCAGCCTGAGAGGATGTGGCTCTGTTTATCTCATTTACGGATGTCTTGACATTTCTGATAGCTACGGTACTGTCCATAGATACCTTCTTAAGGTTGGCGGACGCCTCACCCAGTTCTGCAGTACAATGCTTGGCTTCCGATACTATATCCCTTAATGTTTCTGCCAGCTTCGCATTTGCTCTTCCAAGCTTGCCGAGCTCATCATCTCTCTTTAATGTTTCATCATCAACTCTTACATCAAGTTCACCGGATGCAAGTCTTTCTGCAGCCTTATTACAGGATACCACTGCCTTAACCAGCTTATTGGAATCCTTAAGTGTTATTATCATCGAAACTGCGATCACAGCTATCACCAAAACCGCAGTGATGATAAGACCGATGACCATCCCTTTTTTTGCGCTGTCCTTGGGAAGGCCTACAAATATCATGCCGACATTTACACCGTACTTGCCCTGTTTTAAAGGTACATAGCAGCCATAGTACTTGTTGCCGGCAAATTCGGCATTTCTATCGTAAAGGTATCCATCCAAGCTCTTTACCATATCAACGGTCTGCTCGTCCGCTGTAAGTTTCTTTACATAATTGCCGTCTTCGTCCTTAATGGTGGTTGCATATGCGTTAACCCCATAAAAAAGAATGATATCGGTACCTGTCTTCTCTTTGATCTCAGTAAAGAGTTCAATGTCATCACCAAAGATGTAACTGCCCTTATAAAGCTGTCCCCTTGCAACCTTAAAGTCCCCGTCCATAGCATTGAGGCCCACAGAAACAGAATATGCCGCAGCTTTTAAGCCCTGCTCCGTGCCGTTACCGGTCAGGACAGGGATCTCTATGAGCAATATTCCGGCTATAATGACGATCATCAGGATCATTGGGATCAATGCCATAAGAAGAAGCTTGGTCTTTAGTTTCATCGGTACCTCCCTCCGCGCAGCGCCCGGCGCGGTTACTCAAAGGAAACTCGGAACAGAGTTAAAGGTTTCTAATATTATAATTTTACCACAACCGAAAAATATTTTAAAGCGAATTTTATTTTATTATTGAAAAATCAGAGAAAACATATATAATGATACTAAGTGATTAAGAAGCGATTTTTTATAAAAAACGCGAGATTCGGGGTGTTTTGTAGAATTGCGAAAGCGTTAGCGAAGCAATCCGCAGCAACACATGTCGAATGCCGCTATAGCGGCGTTTGACAGTCAGTCCGCGCGACGCCCGGCGCGGTAAACAAAAAGAAAACCTGTAATAAATGGAGGGTTTTCATCATTTAGGAGGTTATATATGCCCTGGTGTCCCAAATGTAAAAACGAATACCGTGAAGGGATCAAAGTCTGTGCCGACTGCGGTACCGAGTTAGTTGATACCCTTTCCGATACAGACGATAAAGTACGCTTATGTGTTCTCGGAGATGAACCTACAGCAGAGAAATTCCTTTCTTATCTTACATACACCGCTATCGAAGCCGAATCCAGATTCGACCCCGAAGAAAACAATTATAAGATATTTGTTGCAAAGGAAGACCTGCAAAAAGCAAAAACCGAGTTTCATGCATTTGTAACTGTTGAAAGTCATCCCGAAGAAAACTGCGATGAATGTGAAAAAGATCTGTCCGTGGAAGCATCGATGGATGAAAACGGTGAGATAACAAAGGCTATCCATATAGACAGTCTTGAAGATCTTGAAAAGTTAAAAGCCGCAGGTATCAGTAAAAAAGAATTCGAAGAGATGTTTAAAAACGTCAACGAAGTTCAAAAATATAAGCCTGCAGGCGTATATCAGTCCCAGTCTGACAAAGCAAGTGATTACTATTCCACAGGCTACACTTTCCTTATCATCGGTATAGCTGTTATCATCTTCACATTCCTTAACCTGATCGGAGTTATCACCCTGTTTAAGGGGCAGGTACTTTCACTTATAGTATTCTTTGCTTTGGGTGGCGCCGCATGCGGTGTAGGTATCGGTTCATTCAAGCGTTCCAAGAAAGCCGGCGCACAGGTTGCTGCCGAGGAAAAGCTTACCGCCGATATCAACTCATATATGGAAAGACGTAAAGACATTATGACCCAGGGACATGTAAGCGGGG
>JAFZQN010000041.1 GCA_017620375.1 Lachnospiraceae bacterium | reverse complement strand
GCGCGACGCTTGGCGCAGTTAAATAAAAAGAAACTCAGAACGCAGTGATGAGTTTCATCGATAATAAGGGAGAACCGAAATGAGTGAACCTAAGGAACAGATAGTACAGCTTGATTTTGCGGAGGAGATGAAGACATCATTCCGCGACTATGCACTTAGCGTAATACTGGCACGTGCACTTCCCGATGTAAGGGACGGATTAAAGCCTGTACAGCGTAGGATATTATATGCCATGAACGAGCTGGGGCTCGATCCCAAAAAGCCCCACAGAAAAAGTGCACGTATAGTCGGCGATACCATGGGTAAGTACCATCCTCACGGTGACAGCTCCATATACGACGCACTGGTGCATATGACAGAGGATTATTCCCTGTCTGTTCCGCTGGTAGACGGTCACGGTAACTTCGGTTCCATAGACGGAGACGGGGCAGCAGCCATGCGTTATACGGAAGCACGTCTTTCGGAAGGCGCCATGACCATGCTCGAGAACCTCGATAAGGGTTTGGTAGAGTTCATGCCGAACTTTGACGAGAGCGAGAAGGAGCCCAAGGTGCTTCCTGCCATGCTCCCCAACCTTCTTATAAACGGTACTACCGGTATAGCTGTAGGTATGGCGACAAATATCCCTCCCCATAACCCCGGAGAGGTTATAGACGGAGTGATAGCTTACTTTGACAACCCTGATATCACAGAGGAAAAGCTTTTAAGATATATACCCGGTCCCGACTTCCCTACGGGCGGCATCATTACCAATACCGATGCACTGCCCGAGATCTACCGTACAGGTGAAGGAAAAATAAGGGTAAGGGCTAAGACCGAGATAGAAAACGGTGAAGGCGGCAGAAAGAACATCGTAGTTACCGAAATACCCTACACCATCGCCGGCAATAAGCTCAAGCTTGTGGAAAACCTTGTATCCCTCATGAAGGACAAGTCATTTGAGGAGATATATGATGTAAGGGACGAGTCCTCAAAGGAAGGCATCCGTATAGTCATCGAGGTAAAGAAGGACAGGGATCCGGAGAACCTCTTAAACGGACTTTTAAAGAAAACCTGCATGGAGGATACTTATACGGTAAACCTCCTGGCAGTAAAGGATAAGCAGCCCATAGTATTCAGCCTGAAGAGTCTGGTTAAGGAGTTTGCCGACTTCCAGGAGATACTTTATACCAAAGAGCACGAATATCTGTTAAATAAAGCTGAGGCAAGGCAGGAGATAGTAAGCGGATTACTGAGAGCTACGGATGTGATAGACCTCATCATAGAGATTCTCCGTGGCAGTTCATCCGTAAAACAGGCTAAGGACTGTCTGATATCAGGTATCACTACGGATATCCGCTTTAAGAATCCGGGGTCTGAACAGCAGGCGAAAACACTTAACTTTACAGAGCGTCAGGCAGATGCGATACTTGCCATGCCTCTGTCAAAACTTATAGGACTTGAGATCCTGAAACTGCAGGAAGAGGCAAAGGAGCTTGCTGAAGCTATCGCCGGTTACAAAGAGATATTGGGCGACAAGAGTAAGTTATACAGCGTTATAAAGAACAGACTTAAAGAATACCGCAAAAAGTTTGCTTCCCCCAGAAAGACGGAGCTATTGAACGTAGCTACCGCTGATTACGTTACTGAGTTTAAGGTGGAGGATATCTATATCCTTATCGATAAATTCGGGTATACCAAATCGGTTGATGCCGCAGCGTTCCAAAAGGCGGGCGAGGATAACCTTAAGGACTTTGTCCACGTGGTACCCATGAAGAACACGGACAGACTGTGCTTCTTTACAGCAGAAGGCAATATGCTCCAGGTTAAAGCGGAAAAGATACCTCGCTGCAGGATAAAGGATAAGGGACAGTTGATCCATAACCTCGCTAAAGTAGACCAGCAGGAGGTTATATTCTATGCGGCATATGAGACATTGTTTGATTCGATGCTGCTGTTCGTTACTGCAAAGGGCTATATCAAGCTTGTATCGGGTATCGAGTTCGATACAAACAGAAACCTTATGGCCGGGACCAAGCTTGAAGACGGCGACACCTTAGTCAGCGTCATCATGTTAAGCTCAGCCGATATACTTTCAGAAAACAGAAAAGTAATAACGATCACCAAGTCGGGATACTCACTCGGATTCCCGTTAAAGGAAGTAAGCGAGATGAAGAAGACGGGCCGCGGAGTAAAGGCCATGACACTCGATAAGAGTGACAAGATCGACTTCGTGACTGTGGCTGCTCCGGATACCGAAACCTTTGAATATAAGGGCAAAACGGTGATCGCAAAGAAAATAAAACTGAGAGCTCGCGGAGCCAAAGGACAGAAGGTTTCTCTGTGGTAAATCATACTATATGAATAAAACATAATCCTTGACAATATGGATTATGTGGGGTATATTATTAATGTACGGGTATGGGTAAATTTACCGTACCGGACAAATCCGTATGAACAGGAGAATCCAAATGGCAAAGAGAATTCTTGTTTGTGACGATGCGGCTTTCATGCGCATGATGATAAAAGATATATTGACCAAGAATGGTTATGAAATAGCAGGCGAGGCTGAAAACGGAGCCGTAGCCGTAACAAAATATGCGGAGACCAAACCCGACTTAGTTATGCTCGACATTACCATGCCCGAGATGGACGGTATCCAGGCATTAAAGAAGATCAAGGAACAGGATCCTTCGGCTATGGCTATCATGTGCTCGGCAATGGGCCAGCAGGCCATGGTAATAGAGTCGATACAGTCGGGCGCCAGGGATTTTATAGTAAAACCTTTCCAGCAGGAGCGTGTAATAGAAGCTATTAAAAAGGTTATAGGATAAGCATTTATAAAACCTGTCCCGAAAAGGACAGGTTTTAATATATTTAAAAAGGAGTACAAAGTTATGGCAACAAAAACAACAGCAAAAGCAAAAACAAAGAAAAAGGACGAGAAGGTAAAGAATGCATGGTTAAAGTACAATGCATCACAGCTTAAGGAACTTGAGTCCTTAAATGATGAATATATTGATTTCATCTCGGAATGCAAGACCGAGAGAGAATGCACGGATAAGATCGTAGAGATGGCTAAAAAGCTTGGATATAAGGATATCAACAGTGTAAAGAAGGCAAAAGCCGGAGATAAGCTCTATGCGGTAAATAAGGGTAAGGCAGTAGTACTTTTCTTAGTAGGCAGCGAGCCTTTGGAGAAGGGTATGAAGATCCTTGGAGCACATATCGACTCACCCAGGCTTGATGTTAAGCAGAATCCTCTCTATGAGGATACAGATCTTGCACTTCTGGATACACACTATTACGGCGGTATCAAGAAGTATCAGTGGGTAGCGATCCCTATGGCTATTCATGGTGTTGTATGCAAGAAGGACGGTACTACCGTAAAGGTAGTTATCGGTGAGGATCCCAAGGATCCTGTAGTAGGTATTTCAGACCTCCTCATCCATCTTGCACAGGATCAGATGGATAAAAAGGCATCAAAGGTAGTAGAAGGCGAGGACCTTAACGTTCTTGTCGGCAGCATGCCTTTAAAGGGCGAGGAAAAGGATGCGGTTAAGGCTAACGTAATGAAGCTTATAACCGATAAATACGGTGTTACCGAAGACGATTTCATGTCAGCAGAACTGGAAGTAGTACCTGCCGGAAGAGCAAGACATTACGGTCTTGATAAGAGCATGGTAATGGGTTACGGTCAGGATGACAGGATCTGTGCATTTACATCCGCTAAGGCAATATTTAACTGCAAGTCCGTAGACAGGACCGCAGCCTGCATCTTAGTTGATAAAGAGGAGATAGGAAGCGTCGGAGCTACCGGTATGACATCCGTATTCTTTGAGAATGTGGTAGCAGAACTTATGGACAGGCTCGGAGATTACAGCGAGCTTAAGGTAAGACGTGCTCTCCAGAATTCACATATGCTTTCATCCGATGTTAACGCTGCATTCGATCCCAACTATCCTTCCGTTATGGAAAGAAAGAACTGCGCATATATGGGTAAGGGTATGGCATTCTGCAAGTTCACCGGTTCACGCGGAAAGTCAGGATCAAATGACGCCAACCCTGAATTTATAGCTAAGCTCCGTGCAGCATTTGACAAGCACGGCATCATGTATCAGATGGCAGAGCTCGGTAAGGTTGACCAGGGCGGCGGAGGAACCATCGCATACATCATGGCTAAGTACAACATGGAGGTTATAGACAGCGGCGTAGCACTTCAGAACATGCATGCTCCGTGGGAAGTAGCCAGCAAGGCCGATGTATATGAGACCGAAAAAGGCTACGAGGCATTTTTAAAGGAAATCTGATATGAGTCAATTTAGAAAAAGACTGGTAGAAAACTTAAGTAAGAAAAGTATAAGGGACCAGATGTATGAGATATACTATCTGGCCATCCTGCTTCCGGAGATCATCATCGGAGGTATCCTTACCGTATATGTGTATTTCTATTCGGAAAAGGACACCAGGATCCTGATATTCGGTATACTTATAGTTGTCACCGGAATCCTTATCTCATATATAGTTATCTCATTTTTCGCGAGTCACTTCTCGACCCGGGTAAATAAACTGAGGTCCTCGATGCACAACGTAAGTAACGAGGAATATGAGATGTCCGACACCTTAAGAGGTAACGATGAGATAGCTGCAGCGTATGAGGAGCTTAAGAAAACTGCACAGCTCATAAAGGAAAAGGACTCCGAGGTGTTCCAGACAAAGCTTGATGCCGAGCGTTTCGCTACCGAGCAGCAGATGATGGAATACAAGATGCTCTCAAGCCAGATCAATCCTCACTTTTTATATAATACGCTTGAAGCACTGCGTATGCGTGCCATAGCTGAGAAGGACAGGGATGTGGCTACAGGTATAAAGCTTTTGGGAAAGTCCTTACGTTACGTCCTTGACAATACCGGTACGGTATCCGTACCGCTCCAGCAGGAGCTTGACTATATCGAGAACTATATCAGGATCATCAAGTTCAGATTCGCTGACAGGATCAGTTACGAATTAAAGATAGAGGATGATATCGATACCAAGGCCTACAGCATACTGCCACTGCTCTTACAGCCCATAGTAGAGAACTCTGTAGGGCACGGCTTAGAGATGGTTGAGAACGGAAAGCTTCTTATCACAGTTTCGGAAGGTGCCGAGGAGACTATCAAAGTCATTATCAAGGATGACGGTATCGGTATGAACCCCGGTACACTCCGTGGCGTCAGACTTAAGATCGACCGTCTTGATCAGGTACCTGCACACAATATCGGTCTTTTCAATATCAACAAACGTATCAAGCTCTTCTACGGAGACAGATACGGCATAGAGATCGACAGTGAGGAGAACGTCGGTACCCAGGTAACAGTTACCATACCGATGAGACCGATCTGATAGGACATATCACGAAAATCCGGGGCATCGCTCTCCGGGATAAAACCCGACATCGTTCGGCAGGATATGCTGATTGGCTTCCTGCATAATCTCATTGCGGACATTTGCAATCGTGCGTCCGCTCGATACCGGACGCACTTGTGCTGCATTAAAAAAACGGCTTGGATAGCCGTTTTTTTCCTTATGAGAGTATGCATGCAGCCAAAGCATATCAGCTGCCTCACTTTATGGTTTTATCCGGCGAGCGCTGCCTCGGATTTACTGCTAAGTTTCAATCAGAGGGACGGTTCTTTGATTGATGAGGTGTTACTCGTCCGGTAACAGTAGTGACCTTCTGTACTCGGCGGGACTCATGCCGACATATTTTTTGAATTTCTTGTGGAAATAGTCTACGTTGTTGTATCCGATACGTTCGGATATCTCGTAGACTTTTAATTTGTTCTGCTTTAAGAGCTCCTTGGAGTGCTCGATACGGATATGGTCGACGTAGGAGTTAAAACTCTCGTTTACGGCCTTATTGAATATCTTGCCCAGATATGCACTGTTGTAACCGAAGAGTGGTGCGATGGTCTCAAGCTTGATATTGTTCTGGTAATTGTGGTCTATGTAGTAGATAACGTCGTCAAGGATACTGTCACGTGAGGAGTTACCCGTGGCGTTCATTATCATTTCAAACTGTCCCGAGAAGAAGAGGATGATCTCGTATAAGTAGTACTTAGTGGAGATAAGCTCTATAATGGAGGAGTTCGTCGGGAATGGTATTTTTTCGGCACCGTACAGATGGGAGATGGTCTCCTTGATCTGAAGGTAGAGGTCTGTCATGAAGAGCTTTACCGAATCGATGGTATCGTTTACGGTATAGAGGTACTCTTCAAGGGCGTACAGTGTCTCGGCTACTCGTTTTCTGTTGTAGGTCTGAAGGTGGTCGGTCAAGAGCTCGGCATACTTTGTGAGGAGCTTGTTGCTCAGCTGGTTGTCCTTTGCATCGGCCTTGGGCAGTTCATCGTAGCTTAAGGTATGCTGGCCCTGTGCACAGAAGAAACGTCTGTTGATGAGAGCAAGTGCCTGATCGTAGGATTCGGTGATCTCTTTAACAGAGTTTACCGGTGAGCCGTAACAGATAAATATGGTATCCATGGGGCTTCCGGCCTGGGGCGGAGTGCTGTCATAGTGCTCAAGGAAGTCGTTGAACTGCTTCAGTGATACAGCTCCTTTCAGCAGTATGACGTCATTCTGATCTATCCTGGTACATTCAAAGGTTTTGTTATCTGTATTTGTAATGTTCAATAGTTCTGCAAAGTCGTATGTTAGAGACGAAAGCTTTTTGGAG
>JAFZQN010000002.1 GCA_017620375.1 Lachnospiraceae bacterium | reverse complement strand
TGAATGTAGGTTCAAAAATGTGGGATCACGAACACCTCAGGATGTTTTTTACTATGTTTGCATTATACTACTTTTTCATTCATATTGCAAGCACAAATTGATATTTTTATGCAAATTTAACTGTCGATTGCGCTCAAAATAGTCCAAATATCTGTTTTTATCAAACTACTACTGCAGCTACCGGACGGACCGCATTCTTCTTTTCATATGTCTCTTCGTCCGAAACAATAGTATCTCCGCCCATGTCCTTAGCCGAGAACATCGAATTCTCTGCTGCATCGTAAAGCTCGTAATAATCGTTGTCCACAGTTGGAACAGCGGTTGCGACTCCTATGCTTACGGTCACGAATCTGTTCTTTCTATCCTTTGCACCCGGGATACGTTTTCTGTCGATGTATTCCTTTACTTTTCCTGCAAGCTTTTCATCATCCTTACCATGAGCACCTTCCATACATACTATAAACTTCCCGCCGTCCAGACGTGCCACTATGTCTGTGTTCTTTACAACAGCAGATCTGATAAGCTCGCCTATGGCACATATCAGGTTGTCACCGCGTTTTGTTCCGTACTCACTGTTGTATGCCTGGAGTCCGTCGATATCTATCATGAGTATCGAAAAACGTTTCCTGGATCTTACGGAAGTCATGATCGACTGGTAAGCTCTGCGCTCAAAGCCCTTGCGGCTTAGTAAACCTGTCATCTTATCGATGTCGGCTCCGCCGTCGCTGTCCTTGACACGTTCCTTAAGTCTTATATGCTCTATCGTATGCTTGAACAGATATCTGGACATCGCATATAAAAGGACATTCATGATGATGATATTGAATACCTCAAACCCGTTGGTCCCGAATGTCGCAAACAGGAATATGATATATACTGCCTCGGCTGCTATACCGTACATCATCTCCATAGGCTCTAAGGCCGGTACCAGCATCAGTACTATGAGCATGACCGAATAAAATGTACTTCCTGTTCCGGCTATTTTATTGGCATAGATGATAACAAATGAGAACAGCTCAAAAAATCCCCAGAACACGCGGTATACTTTAAGGCTAAGCTCATCGTCCCTGTTCTTCATCGCAAGGAACGATAATATAACAAACACTATATCCAGAATTTCAAAAAATATGAGAAGTCCGGTAAGAACCCCTCCTACAGTCTGTCCACTCAAACTGATCATATTTATAACAAGTAAAACAGGGATCAGTCCCGCACATATCATGGACGTAAAAAACGCCCTTCTGATATTCTCCATGGAAAGGCGGGCCAGGACTCTGATGTTTTCCTGTCTTCTTAATCTCTCACCCATACATTCGCACCATTAAATGTATATTATCTGAAAATTTCGATAACAAGATTTTGATTGCTCAAACCTTTTTATCCCTACATATAGAAGTGTATCACACCATAGTTTTGATTTCAAGATATTTTCAACAAAGATTTCACTTTTTTTGAAAAAATTTTTATCGCATTTCCATAAAAAAACATATGGCCTAATATCTAGACCATATGTTTTTTTTGTTTATCTACATCTTGTGTTTTAAATTGTCTGAATATTTATCACAACTTATTTCTCAAGTGCGTTGATCTCTTCAAGCTTAGGAGAATGAAGTGCTAACGGGAACTTGGTAACGGATACTGCTGCACAAGCTGCTGCAAAGCACACCAACTCATTATCATTCATGCCCATCATAAGTCCATATACACAGCCTGCCTTAAATGCATCATCCGCATTAAGAGTACATACCGCTTCAACAGTAAACGGGATACGTGTATTCATCTCACCGCCGCGTCTGCCGTATATGATATTGTCACCGCTTGTCATGATAACAAGACCTTCACCGTTTTCGATAAGAAGGTTGTATGCCTCCTCAGTGGTCTTGCCCGGATACTTTTTCTTAAGTCCTTCACCGGAGATGATGGTTACTGCCGCATGTCTGAATACATACTCATCATGTCTGCAGTCTATGGTAACATAAGGCTTGCCGTAGAAGTTACAAAGCTCGGCTGCTGCCTCTGTACCGTCCTCAAAATAAGGATCGATCGCTGCTACCTTACATGCTGCGATATCGCCTTCCTTAGGGATATTCCAGCGTCTCTGTCCGTTCTTATGGAAATCTCCCAAAGAACCGAATGTTGCTTTTGCTTCGGAACCGATAAGAACATAATCCTCAAGTCCGTCATAATTAAGGTCAAAGCATAAAGATGTGATATCTACATTCTTATCCTCATAGAACTTTCTGATAAGAGGAGCCACATTCTTTCCGATATGGTTACCGTCAAGCTTAACATCCACCCCGAGTCCCGCAAGGATGGTGGCGCAGTTACCTGTATCTCCGCCGGGAAGTCTGTACTTCTCGGATATCTCACTGTAGCTGTCGGGAGCGATAAAACTGTCCTTTAACATAAAAGAATTGGTAGCCAGGATCATACCGTACAAATAAGCGTATGCCATCTTGAATCTCCTTTCGTTCTCGCAAGTCTTGTTCATACAAGAAACCGTCATCCGCGGTTTTTCTGTTAAAATTATTAGTACAATTCCATATTTCAACCCAAATTATAACACAACATACTCTCTGCGGTCAAACAATTTTTAAAGAAAAGTTATCATTTTTCATTCAATTCATCAAGTGTCAGATGATATGCCGGCAGGAATTCTTTCATAAATATATCCGCTTCTTCAAGATGCATATCAATAATCGAGTTCTGAAGCGTATTTCCGGCACTCTTAAACTCCAGATTTCCCATCTTTTCTTCCTCTATACACTTGATAAGTGCCGAGAGCTTATCGGCTGCCTTTACCAGCTTTAGCTCATACCCCATATCCTCTTTCGGGAAGAATATCTCCTGATAATCCTCCTTAAGATCCTCCGGAAGCATATCAAGAAGCCTTAAATTAGCCTTAGCCTCTATATCCTTAAATGCTCCCTTGATGTCCTTATTCAGGTACTTTATCGGTGTGGGCATATCTCCTGTTATAATCTCGGAAGCATCGTGATAAAGTGCCACAAGCACTGCCTTTTCGGCATCAAGTTTTTTCCCGAGCCTCTTATTTCCTATCACGCACAACGCATGTGTGAGCATACTCACCTCCAGCGAATGCTCGCTGATGTTTTCCGTATATGAATTTCTCATAAGTGCCCATCTGTCAATATATTTCATTCTTGACATCATGGCAAAAAAGTTGTTA
>JAFZQN010000040.1 GCA_017620375.1 Lachnospiraceae bacterium | reverse complement strand
ATGATACTTTTCCATCTCAAATACGGTAAACAGCCATACCAGGCGGATACCGCATACACCGCACAAAGATACTATCATAGGTACAAACGAGTATCCTAAGCCTCTTAAAGCTCCTACCATAACATCCATCATTCCGCACAGGCAGTATGTTGTACATATGATGGACATTCTTATCAGTCCCGCTTCTATTACATTTTCACTTGAAGTATATATCCCGAGCAGAATCTTTCCCAAAAAGTATTCGAGGTTACCCAAAGTAAGTCCGGTAGCCGTAACGCATAGTATACCCGCCACCGCTATCTTTTTAAGTCTGTCATACCTGCCGGCACCGTAATTCTGACTCATAAACGAAAGTGTAGCCTGATGGAAAGCATTCATGGATACATATACAAAGCCCTCCAGATTGGCTGCTGCCGAATTACCCGATACCGTTATCTTTCCGAATCCGTTTATGGACTTCTGTATTACAACATTTGATAACGAGAATATACAGCCCTGTACACCTGCCGGAAGTCCGATGCGAAGTATCGACAAAAGCTCTTTTTTATCTATTTTCAGTTCTTTTAAGTTAAGCTTTATCGCGCCTTTTTCCTTAAGCAGGCACATAACCACAAGTACTGCCGAGATGGTCTGGGATATAACGGTAGCCACTGCGACTCCTGCAACTCCCCAGCTGAGTACGATAACAAATATCAGGTTAAGGCACACATTTACAACGCCTGCTAAGGTAAGGAAGTACATGGGCCTTTTTGTATCACCGATAGCTCGGAGTATAGCACTTCCGAAGTTGTAGATCATGTTGGGGACCATACCGTAGAAATATATCCTAAGGTACAGTGCGGCCAGCGGAAGTACCTCCGCCGGAGTCTCCATAAGCTCAAGTATGCCCTCGGTAAACAGCACTCCGACACCTGTGAGCAGCAATCCTCCGAGTACCGAAAGCAGCATCGAAGTATGCACGCTCTTCCTAAGTTCATCATCACGTTTGGCACCGAAATGCCTTGCCACCATAACGTTGGCACCGACAGACAGTCCCATAAAAAGATTGATCAGAAGATTGATAAGGGAGCCCGTACAGCCCACAGCCGCTAGGGCATCATCCCCCGCAAACTTACCGACCACCACTACATCCGCAGCATTAAAAAGCAGCTGCAGGATGCTCGAAAGCATGAGGGGTACTGCAAATTTCAGCATCTTCGGCAATATCTGCCCCTCACACATATTCATTGTATATACTTTATTCTGTTTCAATTTAAATCACCTGCGATCCGCATGTCCGGATCTTATCCGGACATTATGACATCTGGACAGCCTTTACGGTTTTCCCGTCACTTTCAAAAAGTACACTGCCCTTTCTGGTCCTGTATAGTTTTATCCCGCGTTTTTCGATAAGATCCTTGGTCTCATCGGCCTCTTTTTCCTCTTTGGAGGATGTTATCACGGCATACTCGGGCTTGACTAAGTCAAGGAACTCGTCAAGGCATCCCATAAACTGCGTATAGTTACCATGATAAGGTATCTTTACTACATTACACTTCTCGGGCTGTGTAGCTATATACTCTCTTAATCTTATCCCTTCAGCATCACCTGTAAACAGGAAAGAAGTCTCCCCGTAGCTTACTCTTATGATGAGGGACGAATTATTGCTGGGGCTTTCTTCATACACTTCCTTTGTGGGGACATTTACATCTATCGTAATACCGTTTATCTCAAAGGTCTTGTTCTCCTTTAAAGCAGTGACGGGTGTCTTTTTTTCTTTTACCTTTTCCGAGAAATTGTCATAATCATCAGAAGGCTTGACGTAAGAAGGGGTATAGATTTCCTTTACTTCTGTATTGCCTATGAGTTTGGCTGCTCCGCCCACATGATCCTTGTCAAAATGGGTAATGAACATCATATCGATACCGTTTATGTCGTTGTTTTCCATATACTGGAGGATATCCTTACCCTGTCCTCTCTCCCCGGCATCGATTATAATGGTAGTATTATTGTTATATATAAGAAAAGAATCCGCTTTTCCGAGCTCAAAACAGTATACCTTGAGTGTACCGGGGTCATCGGTATTCTGAACCGCTCCGGTCACGTTAGGTTTCTGACCTTCTCCCGTATCGTTATTATCACAGGCTGTAAATATCAGGCATGATATCAAAAGCAGCGCGATCATTCTTATAAATATCTTCATATAAAACGCCTCTTTTCCGTAAGGACTGTTTTAGATCACAGGTATCGGCAGTCCTTTAAGTCTAAAAAGATCTTCGTATGCACTCTTAGGTACATGCATATTGTTGTTCCTTCCGGTACCTATCTCAAGGCCCGGCTTGTTGCTTCCGTGGAAATCGGTTCCGCCGGTCATTATCAGGCCATGCTTCAATGCAAGACCTCTAACATTATCCTCATCAAATCCCATATTGGACGAATAATACGTCTCTATACCCTTAAGTCCCATCTCACAGAGCTCTCCCACCAGGGCATCGGTCTCCTTAAGATTAAGTCCGTACAGCATGGGATGGGCAAGTACCGGGATACCTCCTGCTGCTGTGATCGCTCTGATAGCAGTCTCCCTTGTCATATAATCCCTCGGTACATAACAGGGCTTATCATTTCCGAGATACCTGTCAAACACCTCGGAGTTAGACCTGCAGTGACCGTTTTCTACCAGCCATCTTGCAAAATGCGCTCTTGTGATCACACTGCTGCCGCTTATTTTTTTAATGGCATCTATATCAAGCGTGATGCCGAACCTGGCAAATCTTTCGGCGATCTTGACGTTTCTTTCCTCACGTTTTACCCATGCTGCCTTTAATATATCCAAAAATTCTTTTGAATCCGGATCAACAAAATATCCCAGGATGTGCACATCCCTGTCCTTAAATCCTGCCGATATCTCAATACCCGGGATAAAGACTATGCCACACTCTTTTGCAGCCGTTCCTGCTTCCTTAACACCTTCCACGGTATCATGGTCGGTGAGCGCCATAACCCCCACACCTCGGTCTGCCGCAAGCTTTACGACCTCCGAAGGAGAAAAAGTGCCATCCGATATATTTGAATGTACATGAAGATCTGTCAATTTGTTGTTTGTTACTATCTTAGCATTGCTGTCCACTGTTATTCCTCACTGCTTTGTTACGGTTTTCTATCTTATCAATAATAAAAGAATGCCACACTTGAAAGAAAATTTCAAGTGTGGCTTTGAATTATTTATTATTTTTGCATTAATCCTGTACTGTACCGGTAGGAACAGCTGTAGCCTCGGGCTGTGATGTGATCTCAGGAGTAGGAGTTACCGTAACTTCGGTATCCTGCTCATCATCGGGATTCTCAGGCTCATCCGGATCATCACCGTTCTGGTTGTCATCTAAAATGCCCTCAAGCGAACCTGCTTCAATATAACGTGCATAATCTTCTTCACTTAAAACATATACCTTACACTCAGCAGCTTCTCCGTTAACAAGAAATGCATATATAACGGCCTCACCTATACTCTTGGCGCGTACACGTCCGATCGAAGTAACAGATGCGATCTCTTTATCAGACGAATAGAACAAAGGCTTTTCCACTGTATTAAGAGGAGAAACTATAGCCTTCAAAGTCTTCTTCATACCTGTAAGAAGTACCAGCTCTGTCTTGGTAAGCTTAACACTTACTGCGGCCGGTCCTACGGTAACACTGCACTTAAGAGTGTCAGTTGCACTGCCTCCCGTAACCACTGTAGCTGTAACGACACACTCGCCGTTTGATATACCGGTGATATATCCTCTGTTATCCACATATGCTACGGAATTATCGCTTGATCTGTATACTACACGGGCATTCCGCGGAACATTATAAACACGCAGGCGGAATGTGTTATCCTTGGCTATGGCTACTTCACTGACATTAAGTCTCGCAACATCTTCTGCCGCTTTGGCATCAACTGTCGAAACAAAACACATAACGATCAAAGCAAGTATAAAAACCAACCCTGCTGCTTTAAATCTTCTTTCCACGGTGCACCCTCCTTTTCTTCATATTTTACTCCACACTACCGGGAGCATACCAATAATACAGCATGTTTTAAACAAAAATAAGGATTTTTTGTAACAAACTTGTGAAATATCGGGCTTTTAATAAAATAATAATAGTCAAACCGGGAAAAATCTGTTATGATGTTATTTGTAGTATTATGGGTTTTTCCAAACAATGAAAGGAACTGATATTATGTCCGCAAATTCAACAAATATGCAATATATACTTATAGCAGATGACAATCCCGATATCACGGATGTACTCTCCAACTACGTAAAAAAGGAAGGCTATGAACCGCTGGTCGCATCCGACGGTGAAGAAGCTTTAAGTAAATTCTTCGAATATCAGCCCGTAGTCGTACTCCTCGATGTCATGATGCCCAAGATGGACGGATATGAAGTATGCCGTAACATCCGTGAAAAATCCGACACTCCCGTCATACTGGTAACGGCCCGCGGCGAGGACTTCGAAAGGATCATGGGCTTAGATATCGGTGCTGATGATTATATAGTAAAGCCCTTCAGCCCGAGTGAAGTCATGGCAAGAGTACGTGCGGTACTCCGCCGAATGACTAAACATGAGCATGAGGAAAACGAGCGTACAAGACTTACCATAGGAAATATGACCATAGACATTAAGGAATACTCCTTATATATGGATAACGAACAGGTAAGTATGACCAAGAAAGAGCTGGAGACAGTCTGGACACTGGCCAACAACCCCGAGAAACTCTTCACCAGAGATAACCTCTTAAACAGCATCTGGGGATATGACTACTACGGCGAGACCCGTACAGTCGACACCCATATCAAGCGTATCAGAGGAAAACTTGATGCATATGACCACCCCGAATGGAGTATAAAGACAGTCTGGGGTGCAGGATATAAATTCGTTATCAACAAATAATTGATTAAGCGTACATTTTACGCGAGGTGAGCAATTTGTCCTTAAAAAACAAAAAACCCATAAGCAGCATATTCTTAAGGGTATTTAGCTACTATGTGGTGCTGTTGATCCTTTTCGCACTCGTACTCGGGCTTATCTTCATGAATATGTTCGACAGATCAAATACCGAGCACCGTGGTGCGGAGCTCGAGAGAGTCGGCACCAATGCGGCAAATGCCATCAGGAAATTTGTCCTGGATAATGATGTGGAGGGCGCACTCTCCTACCTCGGAGTATTCAATGAGATCGAGTCGGGCGAGATATGGACAGTATCCAATCCCAATGCCTACCGGCCCATGGATCCTGCCCTTGAAAGTATAAGCATCTCCGCAGTATCCGAACAGGAAGAATTTAAAGAGCTTCTCAATGCTGCCTTTAAAGGCGAAAAAAAGCTGAGCACATTCTTCAGCGATATACACGGAGCCACCACCATATCAGCAGCCCTTCCCATATACGGAAAGCTGAACGAGATATGCGGAGCACTTATCATCTCCGAACCCATGGCCGATGTGGATGAAATGAAGATCACCGGTGCCAAGATGATATTCACCAGCGGTATCATTGCTCTAATTGTATCAATGGCGATATCGGTCCTTTTTGCCGGTCAGATCACCAAGCCCGTTATGAAGATGCGTAGTGTTACCACCGCACTGCAGAACGGTGATTATGATGTAAAAACGGGTCTTGAACGTGACGACGAGATTGGTGAGATGGCTAAGAGTATCGACTTACTGGCCGAACGACTTAAAGCCAACCGTGAAAAAGCGGACAATCTGGAGCAGATGCGACAGGATTTCTTCGCCAACGTATCTCACGAACTGAGGACTCCTATCGCAGTAGTCAGAGCATACACCGAATCCATGGTGGACGGTGTCGTTACCGACCCCGAAAAGGTGGAACAGTATAACACAAGGATCCTGGCTGAATGTAAGAGTATGGAACGTCTGGTAGGCGATCTGCTCACACTCTCCAAAATGCAGAATCCCGACTTTAAGATTGAAAAAGAGCCCGTAAACCTGGTACACATATTTGACGAGATAGTAAGATCCGCCCTGGCTATCAGCGCCGATAAGGGCATACAGCTCATCATGCACCGTGAAAGCAGTGTATACATGATACTGGGCGACTATGACCGGCTGCGTCAGATGTTTATAGTCATCCTGGACAACGCCATAAAATTCTCCGAACCCGGAAAGACCATACATCTAACCCTTACCTCGGTAAAAAGAAAGATCATCTGCAGTATAAAGGATGAAGGTATCGGTATCAGCGAAGAGAATCTTCCGAACATATTCGATAAGTTCTACAAATCGAAGCTCCGTCAGAATGCAAAGGGCACAGGCTTAGGTCTTCCCATAGCCAAGCAGATAGCCTTAAAGCACGGCGGTACCATTGATGTAAAGAGTAAGCCCGGTGTCGGTACGGAATTCATCTTTACTTTTGATGAAATATATGAAGAGGATCTTTAAAGAGGAATAACAATGTGGACAGCAGATAATTGGAAGGATTACGAAGTCTTGGACTGTACGGAAGGTGAAAAACTGGAGCGCTGGGGTAAATACATACTCCTCCGTCCCGATCCGCAGGTCATCTGGAGTACTCCCAAGCTCTCGGATAAATGGAATAAGCTAAGCGCCCATTATCACAGAAGCGTTAAGGGCGGCGGTGAATGGGAATTTTTCAGCCTCCCCGAGCAGTGGAGCATATCCTATAAGGATTTAAAGTTTAACCTCAAACCGTTCAGTTTCAAGCACACAGGTCTGTTCCCCGAGCAGGCAGCCAACTGGGACTGGATGAGCGGTCTTATAAAGGATACCCTTAATAAAGAACCAGACCGCCAGATTAAAATACTGAACCTCTTTGCATATACGGGCGGTGCCACAGCTGCCTGTGCAAAAGCGGGATTTGACGGTGAAAAGGGAAGAGTCAGCGTCACCCATGTGGATGCCTCCAAAGGCATGGTGGGCTGGGCAAAGGAAAACGCAGCACTTTCCGGGCTGGAAAACGCTCCGATACGCTGGATCGTGGATGACTGCAGAAAGTTCGTCGAACGCGAGATCAGACGTGAAAGCTTCTACGATGCAGTGATCATGGATCCTCCTTCGTACGGACGCGGACCGAAAGGTGAGATATGGAAGCTTGAAGAAAGCCTCTATCCGTTTGTAGAACTTTGTTCCAATGTATTAAACAAAAAGCCCCTGTTTTTCCTCATCAACTCGTATACCACGGGACTTCAGCCCGCAGTGCTCTCATACATGCTGAATTCACTGCTTGTAAAAAGGTTCGGAGGAAAAGTTGAGGCCGACGAGATAGGACTTCCCGTAAAGGAAACCGGACTTGCACTCCCCTGCGGAGCATCCGGAAGATGGTTTTACAGTTGATATTTAATCCGAAACATGGTATGATACCAAAAGTCTTAAGGAAAATAAAGCAAAGGTATAAGGTAATTAAGTAATGGAAACAAATAACGAAAATGAAGAATTAAAGAAAGCTGATCTTGACGAAGCCGAGACCGTTACCCCAGAGTCGAACGAAGCAGTTGAAGAAAAGGCTCCTGCTAAAAACGGCGAAGGCAAAACCCTCTTCGGTGTGGTAATAGCCTTGGGTATAGTGATCGTAGCACTGATAGTCCTCTTAATAGTACTCCTTGTCAATAAAGATGACAAAAAAGACGAACCTGCTGCTACAGCAACCAAAACCCCTACCCAGGGCGTAACAATAGAAGCCGAACCCTCCGGTGTCGGCTCCGAAGGAGACGGTGAAGGTACAGAAGTCATACCTACATTAGTCCCGAAGGAATTTAATGTCTCAGTAAAACTCGGCAATTATAAGGGACTTACCGCAGACTATGAAGTTCCTCCCGTAACCGAAGAAGATATAGAAGAAGAAATGAATTATTTCCTTGCATCAGTAGAGGAAAAGAGCCCCATAACAGGCAGAGCCGTACAGGACGGAGATTTTGTCCTGATCGATTTT
>JAFZQN010000039.1 GCA_017620375.1 Lachnospiraceae bacterium | reverse complement strand
CTTGATGGTATAAAGATCGATTGCTTGGCTGTTACATGTTGTTTCCAGCTCTTTTATCCTGCTGTCCGCCGAAGTTGCATAATCCTTTAAGATCTCCTTATAGAATTCAATATCGTTTGCACAGAAATTTAGCCCGTCAGTGATGCTGATACCGTTCTGTACAAGTACTTCGGTAAATTCATCATCTGAAACCGCCTTTTTATCATTTGCATCTTCATCCGGCAAAAATTCAAGCACCTCATGACCGCCAATATTGCTTTTAACTATATTGTCTTCTTTACCTCCTTCGCTTCTACGTTCACCCTTCCTTCTCTCTTCGTGTCTGCGGTCGTCCTGTCTTCTTTCTTCAAGTCTTCCGTTGACAAATCCTCTGGGGTTATTTTTAAGTTCTTCTTCTCTTATTGCCTCAGCCTTGTTTATATCTTCTTTGGATAAGTAAGATATATCTTCAGGCCTTATATAGGTTGCAAGTGTTTTCTCCAGAGTTTTGATCTCAACCGGCTTTGACAGATAATCATTAAAGCCTGCATTGATATATGACTCTCTGGCTCCCACTACAGCATTGGCGGTAAGCGCTATGACTATGGTATCAGGTCCTAACAGATAATTGGCCTTGGCTTCGTTCAGAGTCTCGATACCATCCTTCTTAGGCATCATATGATCTAAGAATATGATATCGTATGTATCATTTTTAAGCATCTCCAAAGCCTCATCCCCGGATAATGCCATATCGGGATGTATACCTGAAAGCTTGAGCAGGTTCTTCATAACCTTGAGATTCATCTCGTTATCGTCTACTACAAGTACTTTTGAATTTGGTGCATATAGATACTCATCATCCAAAGTGCTTTCAGCCTTTACGGAATGTCCTTCTTTTATATCGCCCAAAGGCTTTGCGTCGGTGATCATCTGATCGATCACAAATGAGAATTCCGATCCCTTTCCGTATTCACTCTCCACTTTAAGCGATGAACCCATCATATCAAGAAGCCTGGTTACGATCGACATACCAAGTCCTGTACCTTCTACAGTCCTGTTTCTGGTCTCTTCGAGTCTGGTAAAGGATTCGAACATCTTACTCAAGTCTTCCTGCTTAATACCGATACCGGTATCTTTTACTTTGATACTTAAAGCAAATGTGCTGTTATCCTTCTTATTTCCTGATATGTAAAGGTCGACCCTACCCTTATTTGTATACTTGACCGCATTGGTAAGCAGGTTAACAACTACCTGAGCTACACGTACATCATCGCCGTACAGTCCGGAAGGTATATTTTCATCGGCATGGGTTTCAAATATAAGTCCCTTATCCTCAGCTCTCTGCGCCACTGAATTCATTAAGGTCTCTATAAGCTCTGCTGTACTGTACTTAACCGGTATGATCTCCATCTTACCTTCCTCGATCTTGGAGAAGTCCAGGATGGAGTTGATAAGGCTTAGCAGGTTTCGTCCAGATGCCTGTATATTGGTCGCGTACTCTTTGATGGAATCATCTTCGGATTCTCGTAAGATCATTTCATTCATACCGAGTACGGCATTGATAGGTGTTCTTATCTCATGTGACATCTGAGCTAAGAATCTTGACTTGGCTTTACCTGCAGATACAGCGGTATCGGCTGCCTCGATAAGGCGCTTATTAGCTTCATCCTGCCAATGGATGAAGTTATTGATCATGTGGATTACCGCACTTACACTTAATATCAGCATGAGTATGAAAATGATAGCCATTATGATGACATTTCCATATACTCTCCACCACTTCTGTACTACTATAACGGTAAATCCGGACATCTCACTCTTCTCGGAATAACATGATACCGAGCTTCCGTCGTAGTCACTCATGTAGAATGAACTTCCATCATGGAATACAGATGCATATATGGTATCCTCGATGTTCACACAGTTATCAGCACTCATCTGATATTCCGGATTTGGATGATTGATGATATTGCCGTCAGAGTCAATAAGGAAAGCATATCCTTCGTTGTTATAACTGTCATCAAGTACGTCTACCAACTTATCTACGTAACAGTCTATAGCAAATATTCCCAAAAATTCGCCTTCCTGCGAATACACAACACGTGAGAAGGTGATACAGTACAGACCTGTCTGAGCATCGTAATAAGGAACGGAAATACTATATCCGTTTCCTGATCTTTCAGTATCTATATACCATTGACGCTGCTCAACCTTATAATCAGGTTCGGGTACCCATCCGTTATTCATTGTGATGGGATGTTCCTTATACGGATTAGCCATATAGCAGGCTGACATTTCGGAATAATTCTTGCCTATGTCATTCAACCACTTAACAGCCGAATCATAGTCATCAAGTACTGTTGGATTGGCAGCTATAACATCGGTAAACATACGCAGGATGCTCTGCTCCTGTACCATCCACTGAGATATCTCACCGTTGTATTTATCAGCTTCCTTACTGATCTGTGTATTGCCCCATCTTGTAGTGGTTATGATACAAAGTATAAGACCTGCAAGCAAGGTACCGATAAGTATACCTACGATACCGTTTCGTATAAATTTACTGGATAATCCGATCTTGTTTTCTTTACTCTTATTGTTACCTGATGCTTCCTCTGCTTCGCTCTTTAATATGCTGGAGTAAGACAAAAGGTTATCCATCATCTCTTTCAGATGTATGCCGGATTCCCTTATGTCTCTTAGATTGCTGGCCGGGTCAGGATCCTCGTCCCTCAGCATCATTTCACTGTTTTTGATGATGTTGTTTACAGGGCTAATAAAGTCCTCTGACAGACCGGCTATAAAATTCTCTGTGGTAGCCAGAGTATTCTCGGCTTTTTCCTGGTTATTGATACTAACAAGATAAAATACGACTATAACCGCAACCATCAGCAGGTCGATAGCACCGAGCATGATCATCTGTTTGTATATATCCGCATAGAAAGTATCGGAATTAACGATCAGTATCATCTGCCAGCCGTTACTGGTCTCGTTGCTGAATATGATGCTCTCTTTTTTATTGATCGAGGTTGAAAAACTGCCGTGCTCTTTAGATGCTTTAACTCTGTCGAATATATCTACAAATTCCGGAAGAACGTCTTTTATCTGTTCTCCCTGAAGGCTCAGATCATTACTACCTATGATAACGCCTTCTTTTGTAACTATAAGTGCAGTCTGATCTTCGTACTCACTCATCATACCTACGGTATCCTGAACTTTTGAGAATGAGTAGTCCATAGCTACGACTGCATCACCGTCGGACAGCATACATGAAAGTGTAAAGCAAAGGTCATTGGTTGCTGCATCGATATAAGGCTCTGATATAAATATGTTGCCTTCAGACTGCCTGGCACCTGTATACCATACACGTTCTACGGCATGATATTCCTCGGGCATATCAAAATCCGGGATAATGCTCCATTCATGTGATGCAGCATATACGTTAAAGCAGTTACCTCCGGTAAGATCATTATTATATTTCTTCTGCTCTCGTATATATTTTTCAATCTCATCCATATCACCGACATCAAGCAGCTGCTCCATACCCATGGAAAATCTGAGCAGATTTCCTTCGGCTTCGGATATGGTCTCCTGAAGCTTTCCCTTGATGTTATCCAGCTGAATCTTACCTATCTTACCGGTCTGATCTGTTCCTGCATGGAATATTAGATTGATATTTATAGTGACGACTGTGGCAAAGATCATCGCTATAACTATAATAAATTTTCTGTTTATCCTGCTTCCCTTTATACCGTCATCGTCAACGCCCTTATCTTCAAGCAGAAGCAAAAAGCCAAGGAATGCGATCGATTCAAAGAAAAGTTCTACAGGTATGGACCATGCAGCCTGGATAAGGATACCTAGTATCGCTATGGATATAAGTATCAAAGTAGCCGAGCGGTCCATCTTTGATAATCTGTTTTTGTATATGAAAAAGAATACGATACCTAATGCTATATAAAAAGCACCTATGGCATAAAGTACCCAGAACAGATTCCCCCTGTTATATGTCATGTTTTCGTCAATAAAGAAAATATATTTTGTCAAAGGGTTGCTGAGTATGATCAGTTCGCCCAAAACGAGAGGCAAAAGCATGAATATATAAAATCTGTGATTTTTTTCTTTCCCTGCACCTGTCATGTTTAATATATAAACGGTAAATAGTGATGCAAGTGTATTGTGAAACAGGAAATATAACTCGTTTAAAATATTTAAGAACAGAGAATTGTTAACTTTGAAATAATTCTCGATTATAACTTCCATAACAGAAGTTACTGCAGAGATCATAAGCGTGACAAGAAGGATCAGATATACAAAATGCTGATCCTTGAGCTTTTTAACCAACGGAGTGTTTTCAGGTATATAAAGCTTCTTACTTCTCTTCAGACAGTCTGCCATACAGAACAAAGCTATGAACAGAGCAGATATTTCAAGAATTATTTCATTCATACTTCGTACCTAGCCGCAGGCAAGGCCACTTTACCTGGCGGGTTTCTCTCTCATGTCATAATTAACGTCTTCATCCATCATTTTGAGCATGATATCGGCAAAGCGGGGATCAAACTGATGCCCTTTGCATTTTTCAAGCTCGGCTTTTACTGTATCCTGAGACATCAGGTTACGATAACTTCTGTTACTTGTCATGGCATCATATGCATCGGCCACAGTAATGATCCTTATTTCTTCGGGGATATTTTCACCTTTAAGTCCGTCGGGATATCCGTTTCCGTCATATCTTTCGTGATGCCAGCGTGCCGCTGAGTACAGTTCAGGCATTTCTTTTATGTTATTAAGTATCTGAGCCCCTATTACAGGATGCTTTTTTATGAGATCAAACTCTTCATCGGTCAGCCGGTCAGGCTTGTTGATCACGGCATCGGGTACTCCGATCTTTCCTACATCATGAAGCAGAGCCATCATGTATATGTTGGAGAGCTGTGCCGAAGAATACCCGGCACGTTTTGCTATCTCTCTGGAGTACTCGGCTACTCTTCCCGAGTGACCGTTGGTATAGCTGTCCTTGGCATCTATTGACTGAGCCAGGGACTCTACTACATGAAGGAACAGGTTTTCGTTTTCCTGAGTCTTTTTAGCCACTTCATAATAAAGAGTTCTCTGAAGTCTGATCAGTTCAACTATATGCTTTACACGGAGCACTAATACTTCCGGTACAAAGGGCTTTCTGATAAAGTCCATGGCGCCTAGGCTTAATCCTCTGGCTT
This sequence comes from Lachnospiraceae bacterium, assembly GCA_017620375.1. GTDB lineage: Bacteria > Bacillota > Clostridia > Lachnospirales > Lachnospiraceae > RUG11977. The sequence continues at coordinate 1,162 of JAFZQN010000039.1, read as the reverse complement.
CAAATGACTCATCGTCATTAGCTGTAAGGAATATAACGGGGATATCAGCTGCATCCGAGCTTATCATCCTGAGCCTTGAAAGAGTTTCAAATCCATCCATCTCTTCCATTTTTACATCGAGTAAGATAAGATCGGGTTTGTTATTCTTTATGAATTCAAGAAGCTCCTTACCTGAATTAAGCAATGAAGCTTTCATGTTGTTTTTGGTAAGGATCCTCTCTGCTATCTTAAGGTTCAATGGATCGTCATCCACTACAGCGATCCATAATATATCTCTGTCCGTGACGGCCCGGTTTCCGGATTCGATACCCTCTATCTCATAGTCGATCTTTACTAAATCACCGTTATCTCTTTTCCATTTTTCGATAATGTTTGTTACGACCTGAGATATAGCGAATTCCTTGATATCGGTAAGAAATACAAACACTTTGTTCTTTCTGTAACGCATGAGCAGATCGCTCTTACGCAAATGATCTCTTACATGTTCAAAGAATCTGTCACATACAGATAAGAATTCATGATTTTCCTCACCGTCTGTTGATACTGTAAACAAAAGTTTACATGCATTTTTGTTATATCTTTTCAGATATCGCATAATGAAACGGTATACGCTTATAAATGCTTCTTTATCAAGAGACAATGCGGAATCCGGGATGTTTCTTTCTGCTAAGATCATGGAAAGTTCTTTTAATCCGATAGCTCCGGCACCTTCGGCATCTTCCGATTGAGTTTCTTTGTATATTGAGTATCCGTGTTTATCATTCTTTTTAACATTGTAAAGGGCTTTGTCAGCTAATGAAAGTGCGTCAAGATAATCTGTATCGGCGCTTCCGACATATATCGCGCCGATGGATACACCAAGAGGTATATCATTATCATTTCCCATAAGTTCTTTGGCTTTTTCAAAGATATCGTTGTTTATGCCTAAGGTAAAATCCCTGATATCATCTTCATCGTTAAAATCAGGACAGAATGCAACAAATTCATCTCCGCCCACTCTGCCTATGGTACTGTTTAAAGGCAGTCTGTTCTTTAATATCTCTGAGAATGAAATGAGGATCTTATCACCCATATCATGACCGTAGATATCATTTACCAGCTTAAAGGAATCAAGGTCGATCATAAGAAGAAAGCCCAGTATCTTACCGCATTCTGCTCTAAG
>JAFZQN010000038.1 GCA_017620375.1 Lachnospiraceae bacterium | reverse complement strand
AGCGCCGTACGGTATCCTCCGCCACCCTGCAAGGTAACAGATAACGGCTGCCGCAAACGGCCATAATATTAAATTGATCAAAAGGATATTACCTTCCATCTCTTACCTCTCAGATCTAAAGTTAATGTGTTATCAGAATGTGATAAAATCAAGTAAAGTCTGCCAGAATACGCCGAATATGAGTATGCCTGCCGCAAAACATATAACAGGTAAAAGCATCTGCCATGAATGTTCTTTTATCCCCTGTACGGATGCTGCTGTTTTTTCCTTATCTGTAGCTAAGGGGAAGTATGCCTTGATCACGATGCCGAGCATGTATATAGCTGTAAGCAGTGCCGAAAACAGTACTGCCAAAAGGCCCGTTATGGCAAAGGGACTTCCTTCATCCACAGCTGCAAGTCCTATCCTCCATTTGCTGAAGAACCCGCAGAACAACGGTATACCTATAAGCGAAAGTGACGATATCGTAAAGCATACAAACGTCTTTTTCATGACCCTGCCAAGTCCCGACAGCTCATCGATATATTCTTTTCCGGTCTGCTCCATGACTATACCGCAGCAGAAGAAGGAACAGATCTTTGTGAGCGAATGCATGATCATATGTGCAAAAGCCGCCGTAAGTCCCATAGGAGTCATAATGGTAGCCGCAAAAAGTATATAGGAAAGGTTACTTATGGTGGAGTAAGCCAGTCTTCTCTTAAAATGCTTTTCCTTTACCGCGAAGGATGATCCGTACACAATGGTCACCGCAGTCATTAACATCACCAGATACTGTGCCCAGGTACCGTGCAGGATATCGGTCCCGTATACATAATATGTCAGTCTGATGCATGCAAAAGCACCTGCATTTACTACCGCCACAGCATGAAGAAGTGCTGTAACGGGTGTCGGTGCAACCGCCGCCTTTATAAGCCATCCGGAGAACGGTGCCATGGCTGCCTTTACACTGAATCCGCAGAATGAAAGTACAAATGCGGGAAGTAAGAATGATGACGCAGCACTCTCAACCGGTATACTTCCACCCAAAGTGAACTGCGTGCTTCCGAGATACATCATAAATATAAGGCCTATAAGTCCGAATGCGGCGCCTCCCAAAGAGTAAGCAAGGTAAGTTCTTGCCGCCTTTATAGCCTTTTTTGTCATGGGATGCAACACAAGAGGGAATGTGACCAGAGTCAGCATCTCATAAAATACATACATGGTAAGTAGATTGGATGCAAACGCTATACCCATTACCACGCCGTAGGTCATGGTAAAGAATGCAAAGAACGTATTTCTCCTCTCATGCCCCTTCATATATCCATATGAATACAGACTTGCAAAAGGCCACAGTGAAGCAACTATCGTTCCGAATATGCAGGCGGCCCTGTCGGTCCTGAATTCGAAACCATAGTTCATATATATCCTGACGATCGAAATACTCTCATCCCGCAGTGCCGTCATGGCAACAAAGGCTAAAGCCGAGTTGATCAGGACAAATATCATATTTATCGTATTCCTTACCCTGTCATCCTTAGCCGGGAACGCCAACATAAGGAGTCCTGCCGCGATGGGCAGCAATATGGGAAGAAGTATCAATAATCTTGTGTCCACTTGTGTCTCCTAAAAAAAGCCTGTTTTTCTGATTAAAATAACGCACCTGTAATGCTTTCGATACCGTTCGTGATAAGATCCGGGAACAGACCGAATCCAACAGCTGCCACCGCAAGTATGATCAGCGGAACGATCATCAGAGGCGATACCTTACACTTCTCACATTTTCCGTAATCAAAATCATTGCCCGGGAAAAATCCGTGGATAGTGATGGGAAGCAGATAGCCTGCTGTAAGAAGTGCACTGATAAGAAGGATCGCAGGTCCTAAGAACCTGAATACTCCTATCTCTCCTTCAAGTGCTCCGAGGCACAGGAACCATTTGCTGACAAATCCGCTTGCAGGCGGGATACCCACAAGTGCAAGTGCAAAGAACGTAAAGCACCAGATGACCGTAGGCATCCTTTTTGCAATACCCTTAAGCTCATCCACGTTCTTGATGCCGGTATATACTATTATAGCGCCCGCAACTAAGAACAGACCGTCCTTTATAACCGAATGGAATATAACATGGAGAAGCGCTCCCTTCATGCCTGTAGCTGAAAGTACCGACAGTCCGAAGAGTACGTAAGATACCTGGCTTACCGTAGAGTAAGCGAATCTCTTTTTCATGACCTTCTCATTATATGCCATCATGGAACCAAGGAAAACTGTAAGCAGCGACAGTCCCATCCATGCATACTGAACCCATGTGTCACGGATAAAATCAGCGCCGATACTGTAGAATATAAGCCTTATGATAACAAATACGCCTGACTTGGTGATAACACCGGAAAGTACCGCAGAAGCCGGTGAAGGAGCTACCGGATGTGCTGTAGGCAGCCAGTCCTGAAGAGGGAAAAGACCTGCTTTACAGCCAAAGCCGATTATAGCTAAGAATACAAATACCAGGAGCATATTCTTATCGCCTGCGGGTACCTCGCCTAAGAAACCGCCCGCGGTAAAATCCGAAACACTGCACTTTGTATAGATATAGAATATCGATATCAGCGAGAGGAATGCACCGCCGACCGAATAGAAAAGATATTTCTTACCTGCACTTATAGCTTCCTTGGTAAGCGAATGAAGTACCAGAGGAAGGGATGTAAGTGTCATAAGTTCATAGAACAGATAAAGTGTTATAAGGTTTGCTGACATATATATGCCCGAAAGCACGCCCATTACTATCAGATAAAATGCAAAGAATCTCTTCTCGTCTTCCTCATGCTTCATGTAATCAAAAGCATAAAAGCCTACCAGATTCCACATAAGGCTCATGAGGACCGCAAAAAATCTGGTAAGTCCGTCGCATTTTAAGGTTATGGATGCACTCTCCGTTATCTTCCACAGAGTAAGCGAACCTTCCGTGCAGAATACCACGCACAGTGTCACCGCAGCGGATATGATAAGTGCCGCACCTGTAAACATATTTCTCTTTTTTCTGTCGTCAAAGCCTTTAACAGCAAACAACAGTACCCCGAACAGTACGGGTAGTATAACAGGCAATAATAGTATCAGCATATAAAGCCTCCCTAAAGGTTATGAAAAAATTTCAAGTCCGTTATTGATCACGTCTATGATGGAGCCGGATGCAAGACCCAGCACAAGATTTATCACTACAAGCATGAGCACTCCGAATACATACTCTTTACAGTTCATCCTGTATTCGGGTACCATATCGCTTACCTTTCCCGTATGCTCTGCGTCTAACGGGATGTAAAGGTATATAACGGTCTTTAAGAAATAGATGGCGTTAAGTATAGTACTTATCGCAAGTGCAAGAAGTGCTATCCACTGCATGGGACCGTGTCCTATGGCCGCTCCACCGAGTAAGAGCTTCGATACAAAGCCTGCCAGTAACGGGAATCCCACTATGGAAAATGCTCCCACGCTGTAGCAGAACGCGGAGAATCTGTACTTATGTCCGAGACCTTTCAGATCATCTATGGTCTTGGAATGAGAGCCTTCGGTAAACTCGGATGACGAGATAAACAGAAGGGATTTTGTGGCTCCGTGCGCAAATATATGGAATATAGCCGCAGCAACGCCTGCCGCAGTACCTAAACCGATACCCATATATATATATCCGATCTGAGCTATCGACGAGTATGCTATCATACGTCTGAAGCTATGCTCATGGAGTGCCATAACGGATCCGAGTATCATGGCGACAATACCCAGTGTAAAGCATATATAAAGGACGCCTGTCGTTTTTATAACATCAAATCCGATGGTCCTGACAAATATCTTGATGAGTAAGAAGATATATCCCTTTGATACTGTGCTCGAAAGCAGTGAACTCGATACAACATTCGACTGTCCGTACGCATCGGGTATCCAGAGATGGAACGGGAAAAGTCCCGATTTGATGGCAAGTCCAACCATCATAAGTCCTATGACTATGGTAAACTGCACCCTGTATTCACCCGACTCGGTGATACTTACGACTGCTTCCTTGATATTGGACATGAGCAGATGTCCCGTAAGGGTATAGAGCAGGGTAACTCCCATCAGAAACAGACCTGAACCAAGTATGCTTATCACCATATATCTTATGGCGGTAACCGTTGTCTTTCCGATCTGTCTTACCATGATAAGGCCACATCCGGCAATGGTATTTATCTCTATAAATACATAGCCTGTGAAAAGGTCGTTGGTATAGCTCATCGCAAGCAGCGAGCTTGTCATAAGACATACCAGGATATAAAACAGGTTCTCTTTTTTATCCTCTACATCATCTTCTACCGCTTTTGTCCCGGCAACCGTCGATAAAAATGCGATAACGCTCACGAAAAGTGAAAACAGTGCTTCAAGGCACCCGAAACGTATCTCATTTCCCCATGGTGCCGGAAAATGTCCCATATAATATACATAGGCAGATCCGCTTTTTATCGTATAATACAGAACTGCAGCCGAAAGGCACATAACAGACCCCAAAACGATCCTTGTCATGTATTTCGATGCACGTCTCCCCAGTACCGAGTTGACAATGGCGCAGAACATGCAGAGCATTATGGAAAAAAACGGGAAATTCTTAATGAAATCCATAAATGTCAGCCCTCTCTTCTCGCCATCATAAGACAATAGTCAAGATCCAACGAATGATACTTCTTATACATCCTTATGGTCATAGAAAGCAAAAGCGCGGTAACACTCACCGATACAACGATGCCCGTAAGGACCAGTCCGGTAGGTATCGGGTTGATATAGTATTCCGCCGACGTGATACCGTCCGTGATTATAGGAGCTTTTCTGCCACTAATATAACCCTGTGATGCAAGGAGCAGATAAATGGCGGAATCCATAATGTTAAGCCCTATGACCTTTTTTATCATGTTTTTTTGAAATAAAAGATCCGCAAAGCCGATGACAAACAGCGACACGGCTACGAGATCGTTTAAGTGATGTACTATCAGATCCCACATATTACACCTCAAATGTAATCCATATAAAAGTTAACTTGTTTTAACCCTAGATTCTTCCACGTCTTACCAATGCATAAAAGCTGTACATGGTACAGGCTACGACCATACCGACACAGATATTAAGTACCAGTATAAGTCCGCTGCTAAGTATAGCTCCGGGAGTACCCAAGGGTATACCCGACTCTAAATGATTGGCTCCGGTAAAGAATGAATAGCTCTTTGCAAGACAGTAAACAAGCAGTGAAACAAGTGTTATGATCTTTACTGTTTTCGCGTTCAATACCTTTTCTGCCGTCGAAAATCCGAATGCACTTAAGAAAAGGATAAGTCCCGCTCCAAGTATCGCTCCTCCTGAGAAACCTCCGCCGGGTGATATATGCCCGTTTAATATGACATACAATCCGAATATAAGGATGAGAGGGACTATAAGTATCGCGCTCTTTTTTAGGATGCTGTCGTTTTCGGGTTCGTAGTTACGGCTGTCTATCTTGGAAAATGCAGACTGTCTGATACCGAAGGTGACCTTCTGTGCCTCCTCGTCATCCTCCTTGGTCTGGCCGTCTATGCGCAGCATGATCATGACACATATAGTGGCTGCAAACAAAACGCAGGATTCTCCAAAAGTATCAAAAGCTCTGTAATCAAGTATCATACCTGATACTATATTTACGGCGCCGGTCTCCTCTAAGCCGTTTTCTATATAACGTTTTGCTACTTCGTTATTATCGGGATTGTTCTTATTTCCTATATCCGGCATGCCTATCATAACGGTTGCAAGCATGAAAAAAAGGAGAACTGCAAGAACCAGTGCCGATACTCTGTACACTGATTTGAGCTTCCCCGATATTTTACCGGATATTATATTTTGCGGATCATTTTCTCTTTCTTTTTTCATGACTGTTCCCTTTAAGCTTCTTTGTAGTAGTTCCGGTCATGGTGGCTGCATTTAGGTCGATCTGGTCGATCCTTTTAAGCGTAGCGTAAAACAATATACCGGTAACTCCCGCTCCTACTGCTGCCTCGGTGATGGCCAGATCGGGCGATTCCATTATTATCCAGATAACGGACATGGCTAAACTGAACGCACCGAATATGATCACGGCAGCGAGCGTATTTTTTGTAAAGCTCATCGCTATGGCGCAGATCAAAAGAAAAAGAAACAATATCGAAATAATGATATCCATATGCTTTTCTTTTAAGTTATTGTGTTTTAACTACTTCCCCTTCATTAAATATAAGTTCTGTGACAGTCCTTGAAAGATAATCTCTGTCATTATACAGATCTATAACTTTCATAGTCTCTATATCTACTACTAAAGGCCTTAAGCTGTTTAACGGATTGCTTTCAAGCACCTGGCATTTCGTGCCGTCGGAAAGGCGCACAAGGTCACCCTTCCTGTAAGCAGGTATGGTCCTTAAAAACAGTTCCATGGCCTTAACGTCAAACATGGTGGAATACTTACCCATAACAAATTCCATAACATCACCGGGTAAAAGGTGATCCTTGTAGCATCTCTTTGCCGTCATGGCTTCATATACATCCACAACATGCAATATCCTTGCTTCCCAGAGTATCTGGTCTTTCCTGAGTCCCTTGGGATATCCGGATCCGTCGTTGTTCTCATGATGCTGGAAAGCCATAAAACGCACCTTATTGGATACGCCCTTGTTATCGCAGAGTTTCTTGTAACCTTCCTCTGCATGTGTTTTCATGATCTCGTATTCTTTCTCGGTAAGACGGCCCTTTTTATTAAGTATCTCGGGGTCGATATAGAGTTTCCCTATATCATGGAGCATACCGCCGATTACAAGTTCTTCTATATCCCTGGGTGCAAATCCGTTTTCAATGCCTATGGCTCCCGCAAGTACTGCAGTATTAAGGCTGTGTGTGACCACACCCTCGGTACCGTACTTAAGCTCATCCAGCTCTTTTTTGATACTGCCGGAAGTCTGGATCTTGCCGGCTATACCCATGGCTACATCCCGGGCTCCGTCTATATCCTTATCAAGCAGGGCATCTTTTCCCTGTTCAAATTCCTTTTTAAGCAAGAAATCATCACTGTACTGACTGATATTGTCAGTAGGAAGACCGTCATCAAAAAGAGGAGTTTTCTTGGGTTCATCATCAACAAGCTCAACCGTCCCCGCTTCAACGAGCACTCTGTTCACACCCATGGATTCTAACCGTTCCATAACGGCTTCGGTCATAATATTCCCTTTTCTTAATATAACGGTTCCGTTTTTTGAATATATATCGCAAAGGACTCTCGATCCTATTTTTATCTTTCTTATCGAAACGATCCTGATCTCAGCCATAGTAACTACCTCTCCGTTTTCAAAAGGTTCCCATGCTAATTATAATATCATTTTATTAATAAGTCAAACGAATAAGATATAATCTTGATGTATTTAATTATCTTTTTTCTTGCAAGATACAGGCAGGTATATTATACTTAATTCGTGTATTGCTTTATCCGGCGAATGCTGTTTTAAAGCGGTTACCAGTGAAATGTAAAAGGAGTTTAAATATGATCCGTGAAAGAATCGAGCTTTTAAAAAAGGAAATGACATCAAACCACATAGATTACTATATTATTCCTACCTCGGATTTTCACAGTTCGGAGTATGTAAGCGATCACTTCAAGTGCCGTGAATATATAAGCGGCTTTACAGGGTCTGCAGGTACAGTTGTGGTAAGCCAAAACGAAGCCATTCTCTGGACGGACGGCAGATACTTTATCCAGGCCGAAGAACAGTTAAAGGATACCGGTATCGAGCTTTATAAGTCCGGTAACAAAGGCATACCCACCATCACCGAGTACCTGAATAAAAAGATTGGTGACACTAAGGCTGTGATAGGCTTTGACGGCAGGGTTATGGATATCTCCTTTATAAAGCGTATAGAAGAAAAAGTCCCCGGCGCCGTTCTGGTATCGGATCTTGATCTTGTAGGAAATATATGGAACGACAGGCCTTCTCTTCCCGCAAATGAGATCTATGTCCTTCCTGAAGAGTATACAGGCCTAAGCTCGACCAACAAACTCATGGAAGTGGTAAGGCGTATGCTTGAGAAGGGCTGCTCCTACCATGTCATCTCATCTCTCGACGATATAGCATGGCTGCT
>JAFZQN010000037.1 GCA_017620375.1 Lachnospiraceae bacterium | reverse complement strand
TTTGCCTTTTTCAGATTTAGAAAATCTGACCGTAAACTCGAGAACTGTTTCGATAATAGTTGTATTTTTATCAAAAGTATTATATCATACTTTTATTACTTTGTGTTAATTAAATGACATTGGGACGGGGTTAGTGGTCCATTAAAATGACAAATACAGTACGTAATAATTATTTTACAGGTGTGCGACTGGGCTTTTTGTTCGCATTCAGCGCCTTAAGTATAATAAGCAGCAGTGAGGCAGGGGTATCATTACCGATACTCCTGCTTGGTCTGTTTTTTATCAGCTGTATGCTGGTAAAGGAACTCTTAAACGGAGTATGGAAGATACCGGCATATGCAGTCGGAGTGATCTTGTCAGGACTGCTTATATATTTCGGCGGCAGGGGCTTTTTACTGCTTACTTTTTTCCTCGCATTTGAGATACTTGCCGAGATCAAGGCTTCGGTCAAGTGGTACGCCATTATTGTGCTTGCGGCATTTGCACCGAACCCGTATGGTACGGGGATGCAGGTAATGGTGGTGACGCTGCTTGCGGTCTGCTATATCCAGCATTATTTCATAGTGCTTGAATATCAAAAGCAGATGATGAAGGAAACGATCATAGAGCAGGACCTTAAAAAGGACATTTATCTAAAGGACGTTGAAAGTAAGGCAGAGATAAGGAAAAACATGCTCCTGGCTGAAAACAAGCTTTTAGAGGGTCGCTCAAAGCTGGCACAGACATTGCACGATAAGCTTGGGCACAATATAAACGGCTCAATATATCAGTTGGAAGCCATAAAAGTAATCCTGGATAAGGATCCGGAAAAATCCAAAGCCATGCTCCAGGGTGTTATCAATCAGATGCGTGGCGGTATGGATGAGATAAGGGCTATCTTAAGAAAAGAAAGGCCTGAGAAAAAGGAACAGTCCATGTTGCAGCTGTATAAGTTGTGCGAGGATTGTAACGATAAGGGTGTGGAGATGGAATTATCCACCTCAGGAGAGATATCCATTATCCCGGAAAGCCATTGGGAGATCATACTTGACAATGCTTTTGAAGCAGTGACCAATGCTATGAAATATTCAAAGTGTACCAGGATAGATGTCAGCATAGTAGTTATGAACAAGATGGTGAGATGCAGTATATCCGATAACGGTGTGGGCTGCAAAAAGCTTAACGACGGCATGGGTATTTCGGGTATGAGGAGCAGAGTAAGGAGTGTCGGCGGCACTATAAGTTTTGAGACTGAGGCGGGTTTTGCAGTGAATATGCTGTTGCCGATGTAATGCTATCGGTCGGACTTTGGATAATTTCGCCACGCCGCAGGGGCGGATTTGCGGAGGTCTGGACTGGCCTTTGTCTTGTATTAGTTAACAGCATATGGTTCTGTAAAACGCCAAAACTTTGGGATAATAAATATGAGGAGAAAGTATGGATAAGATAAAAGTAATTATCGCAGACGACAGCGATTTTGTAAGAGACGGAATGAAGATCATCCTGGATGTGGATGATGAGTTTGAGGTTATAGGGTGTGCGGCTAACGGGAAGGAAGCTATAGAACTGGCAGAAAGACAAGCCCCCGATGTTTTCTTGATGGATATCCAGATGCCTGTTATGGACGGTATAGAGGCTACCAAGTATATAGTGGAGAAGAATCTTGGAAAAGTACTGATCCTTACCACGTTTGATGATGATGACCTGGTAAAGCAGGCTCTTAAGAACGGAGCAAAGGGATATCTTATCAAAAACCATACTCCCGACAGGCTTAAACAGATGATCAAGTCCGTATACAGCGGCATAAGCGTGGTGGAGGAAAAGATGCTCGGAACATTGACCGGGATCGATCACCGGGACGGATCCACGGCTGATAATACGGGAAGTTTTGAAAACGGAGCATCCGGTTTTGATGCCTCCGGTTACACAGAACGTGAGCTTGATATAATAAAAGCGGTAGCGGACGGACTTTCCAATAAGCAGATAGCAGAAAAACTCTACATCTCTGAAGGCACCGTCAAGAACTATATCACTAACATCCTCTCCAAGGAGGAACTGTCACACAGGACAGCGCTTGCGGTGTACTACCTGACAGGAAAAAAATAAAAAAATATCGAAAATTCATTAAAATTTTTGGAACCGGCCCGATTTTTGCGTCGTCTAATCTTTGAATATAAGAAACCTAACGTTCAAAGAAGAAGGGAGAGATACTATGAAGAAGAGGTTTTTGGCAGCACTTATGGCTCTCGTACTTGTATTTTCGGCTTTTACAGGATTCGCCCCTGTTGAAGCGGAATATGCACTTACAGAGGAAAAGATGAAAGAGGTGCTTATAGCTGTTAAGGGTAAGCTCGATATACCCGATGAGTTTACAGAGTTTGATTACAGCTTTAATGAGTACACCGGCGAAGGCAGATATTATTTTAACTGGACCACAGAAGACGGATCTGAGAGGATCAATGTCAACGCAGATGCTTACGGCAGAGTATACAGCTACTCCAGATATGACTATTCCGGCAGCACTGAGACGGAAGGCATGATGCCCACCTATATCGGTGAAGAGCTCCTTCCAAAGGCTGAAAAGTGGATATATGAGGTAGAGCCCCAGCTTAAAGGTAAGCTTGACTTAAAGAGATGCAATTATTCATCATACAATAAGCGTTACAGCTTTGGTTTTGTCCGTATCGAGAATGGCATCGACATGAATGACAACTACGTATCCATCACCATGGATGCTTTTAACGGAAATGTTATGAGCTATTCTATTAACTGGAATTTCGAAGTAGCCATTCCCAAGGTTGCAGCACCTATAGGAAAAGACGCGGCAGCAGGCCTCGTAGGCGATACAGTTAAGATGGAGCTTCAGTACAGACTGGGCTATGACAAAGACGGCAAGCAGAAGGTATATCTTGCATATAATCCCGACAGGACTTATGTTGCTATCGATGCAAAGAACGGCAAGGTTTATTTAGAGAAGAATTACTGGGGCAGCGGTACGGATTTCGATGAAGGCTTTAACGATATGGAGGCCGCAACAGCCGAAGCGGATGAGGCTTCCTATTCGTCAAACGGAAAAACAGTAAGACTCACTGATGCCGAGATCAAGAAGATCGGCGATGTTAAAGATATCATTACTGCAGAACAGGCAGTAAACCTTATCAAGAACAATAAGAGACTTTATATCGATCCCAACCTTAATAAGGTAAGCAGCAGGCTTTATAACCGTGACGGTGAGTACTATTGGAGTATCTCACTTTCGGATGACCGTCCTGTAGACTACTCATCCTCAAGTTACCGTGATTACTACAGAGCATCCGCTTCAGCTCAGCTCAATGCTAAAACAGGTAAGCTTATACAGTTCTCAGCTACCACAAAGGACTATTACGATTACTCCAACGAAGGCAGTGATAAGTTTGTAGCAAACTATACAAAGAGCCAGTGCGAGAAGCTTTTTGCGGAATTTATCAAAGAGACCGACAAGGAAAAGTCCGATTACGTAAAGAAGACCGGTGAATACGAAAGAACCGTTACCATCTATTATAATAACTCTACCAAGGATTACGATAAGGTAGGCGGATATTCATATACATTTGGCAGATACTATAAGGATATACCTTTCAGCGCAAACTACATCAGCGGTGCTGTAGAGGCTACCACAGGAAAGGTTACATCATATTATGTTAACTGGACCGATGCCGAGCTCCCTGAGCCCAAGAATCTTATCGGTGAAAAGAAGGCATTTGAGTCATACATTGCTTGTGACGGTTTCGACCTTATATACGAGCTTGTAAACAAATATGAAAATTCCGATAAGTATTACGGAGTTGACAAGGAAGTAAAGGCACGTCTTGTATACAGAACTGCTATTTCTCCCAACCTTATCGATGCATTTACAGGTAAGCAGATCGATTACAGCGGCAACGAGTACAAGCCCGCAGGCGTATCTTACAAGTACACCGATATAGCAGGTACAAAGTATGAGCGTTCCATCAAGCTCTTGGCAGATATGGGTCTCGGTTTTGACGGTGAAGAGTTTAAGCCCAACCAGAAGATCACAAATGAAGAGTTTGAAAAGCTTCTTACAGTCAACAGATACAGTTATTATTCATACGGCTACTACGATGATGTGGCAGAGGATGATGACGATCCCGAGGACCTTATCCCTGATGATGAGACCAAGGTAACCAGACAGGAAGCAGCAAAACTCATCATAACCGCTATGGGCGGCGAGAAGATGGCAAAGATGGATATCTATAAGACCGGTTATTCCGATGAAAAGAAGATCGATAAGGAAAACATCGGATATGTAGCGCTCTGCAAGGGTCTTAATATCATGGGCGCAAAGTCAGGCAAGAAGTTTAAGCCTACCTCAGCCATCACCAGAGGTGAGGCAGCAGACCTTGTGATCCGCATGATGTCGGTAGATTTTTGATAATATGATAAAAACATAATAATATAACAAACCCGTCTGAGAAGCTGCAAATTGCATCTCGGGCGGGTTTTATTATTGACAATTGATAGAAAAATCTTGATTTATTATGGAGTTTGGAGTAAACTATACATGATTATAGGCTTTTTGGAGAAGGCTAATATAAAAATCGGAGGTATACTATGTTTTATGATGGAAAAATACTGATCGGAAAATCAGGCGAAGAAGATATCTACATATATCCTAAGATGGCTAACCGTCATGGACTTATAGCAGGAGCTACAGGTACCGGTAAGACCGTTACCTTAAAGGTTATGGCCGAATCCTTCAGTGACATAGGAGTACCTGTGTTTTTGGCAGATGTTAAGGGTGACCTTTCCGGTATGTGCTCAGCAGGTGTCGAATCCGGCAGTGCTATGGAAAGAGTACAGAAGATGGGTCTTTTCGAACGTGGTTTTAACTTTAAGGGATTCCCTTCAAATTACTGGGATGTATATGCCGAAAAGGGTATGCCGCTCAGAACTACCGTTTCCGAGATGGGACCTTTACTTTTGGCACGTATCCTGGACCTTAACGACACACAGACAGACATCCTTACGGTCATATTTAAAATAGCAGATGATGAAGGCTTACTTCTTATCGATACTAAGGACCTTCGTTCCATGCTCCAGTTCGTAAGCGAGCATTCGAAGGACTACAGCAGACAGTACGGCAATATGTCACCCAACAGTATCGCAGCCATTATGAGAGCGGTTATAGCTCTTGAGACAGAAGGCGGCGAGGGCTTTGTGGGCGAACCTGCACTTAACATCCGTGACTGGCTGGCTACCGATTATAACGGCAAGGGCATGATACAGATCCTTGACTGCCAGAAGCTTATCCTTCATCCCAAGATGTATTCGACATTCCTTCTCTGGCTTATGTCCGAGCTTTATGAGACATTGCCCGAGGTTGGAGACCTTGACAGACCCCGTATGGTGTTCTTCTTTGATGAAGCACATATGCTGTTTAATTCTGCATCAAAGGCTCTGCTTGAAAAGATAGAACAGGTAGTAAAGCTTATCCGTTCAAAGGGCGTAGGTATTTACTTTATCACACAGAACCCCAAGGATATCCCGGACGGTGTACTTGCTCAGCTGGGCAATAAGGTACAGCATGCGCTCCGTGCATACACACCTGCAGATCAGAAGGGCTTAAAGGCAGCAGCATCTTCCTTCAGAGAGAATCCTGAGTTCGATACATATACCACATTACAGGAACTCGGTACCGGTGAAGCACTTGTATCCGTACTTGATGAAAAGGGTATCCCTACCATAGCTAAGCGCGCGAAGATACTTCCTCCGCAGAGTTATATGGGTATGATAGATGACGGTGAACGTGACAGACAGATCAATTCCTGTATGCTGTTTATGAAGTATTCCGATACTTATGACAGGGATTCTGCTTATGAATTCTTCCAGAGAATGAACATAGAACAGCAGGAAGCAGCCGAAGCAGCATATGCCGAAGCACAGAGAGCTCAGGAAGAAGAACTTGCCCGCAAGCAGGCTGAAAAGGAAGAAGCACTCCGACTTAAGGAAGAAGAACGTGCAGCCAGAGAACAGCAGAGAGCCGAAGAAAGAGCTCAGAGGGAACAGGACAGACTTCAGGAAAGATATTATAAAGAGCAGTTAAAGGCTCAGGAAAAGGCCTTAAAAGAACAGCAGAAAGCAGCAGAACAGGCAGCAAAGGCCGCACAGAAGGAAAAGGACAGAAAAGACCGTGCTGTTAAGCAGGCTCTTAAGGGTACAGCTTCGGCAGCTACAGGTACCATAGGACGTGAGATCGGTAACAACCTTGGTTCCCAGTTCGGAAAATTCGGCAAGAAGCTCGGCGGCAATGTAGGTGCTTCACTTGGCCGCGGTATCATCGGAACTTTATTTGCTAAATAAATAATCCAATATAGGAGAAAAAAGATGAGAAAACATATCAAAAAGGCTTTATGTATTGTTATGGCTCTGGTACTTACAATGTCACTTTGTGCTTGCGGCGCCGATCCTAACTGCGGCAGCTATACATGCAAGACCGTATCCGTGGGTGATATTACCGTGAACGTAAATGAAGCTTTTGTAAACGGTGCCAGCATGGAGCTTAAGCAGGCCGGTGCCTGTGAGGTTATACTTGACGGCTCGAAGTATGAAGGCTCATGGAAGAGTGAAGGAAGTTCAATAACCATTACACTTGAAGAAGAACCTTCGGTAGGTACCGTAAACGGTAACACCATCAGTATCGATATTTTGAATGTCGGTATGACATTAACTTTCGAAAAGACGAATTAACAGTAACAAGGAGATTTACAGAAATGGACAGAGTAAGAAGCAGATATGCACCTTCTCCTACAGGAAAGATGCATGTCGGAAATCTTCGTACCGCTTTATATGAGTTTTTGATCGCAAAGCATGCGGGAGGAGATTTCATTTTAAGAATAGAGGACACAGACCAGGGCAGACTGGTTGAGGGTTCGATCGATATTATTTATAAAACATTGGCCGAGGCCGGCATCATACATGATGAAGGTCCCGATAAGGATAAGGGCTACGGTCCTTACGTACAGAGCGAGAGAGTAAAGTCAGGCCTCTATATGGAGTATGCCAAGAAGCTTGTAGAGCAGGGAGACGCTTACTACTGCTTTTGTACAAAAGAGAGATTAGAGACATTAAAGACTGAGGTAAACGGTGAGACCATCACACATTATGACAAGCACTGCTTAAGCCTTTCAAAAGAAGAGGTTGAGGCTAAGCTTGCAGCGGGTGAGCCCTTCGTTATCAGACAGAACATACCGAGAGAGGGTACCACAACATTTACCGATGCCAACTACGGAGAGGTTACCATCAACAACTCCGAGATGGATGATCAGATACTTATCAAGTCTGACGGCTTCCCTACATATAACTTTGCAAATGTTGTAGATGACCACTTGATGAAGATAAGCCATGTAGTAAGAGGTAATGAGTATATCACATCCACTCCCAAGTATACGAGACTGTATAAGGCATTCGGATGGGAGGAGCCTACGTACGTACATCTGCCTCTTATCACAAATGAGGAGCATCAGAAGCTTTCTAAGCGTTGCGGACATTCTTCTTTCGAGGACCTGATAGAGCAGGGTTTTGTGGCTGAGGCGATAGTGAACTTTGTTGCACTGCTCGGCTGGAGCGGTCCCGATAACCGCGAGATATTCTCACTTAATGAGCTTATAGAACTGTTTGATTATACGCATATCAATAAGGCACCTTCAGTATTTGACATGGTAAAACTTCGCTGGATGAACGGCGAGTATTTAAAGGCCATGGACAACGAAAAGTACTACAAGCTGGCACTTCCTTATATCGATAAGGTTATTACCAAGCCTTATGATAAGAAAAAGATCGCAGATCTGGTTAAGACGAGGATTGAGACCTTATGTGACATAGCAGAGAAGATAGATTTCTTTGAGGAGCTTCCGGAGTACGACATCGAGATGTATACTCATAAGAAAATGAAAACTAACTCCGAGAATTCGTTAGAGTCACTGAAGGATCTTCTCCCGAGGTTAGAGGCACTTGATGACTTCACTATAGACGGTATCCAGGCACTGGTACAGAGTTACGTGGAGGAAAAAGAGATCAAGAACGGCATAGCTCTCTGGCCGCTGAGGACTGCAGTATCGGGTAAGCAGATGACACCCGGCGGAGCTTACGAGATCATGGAGATCTTGGGCAAAGAGGAGTCGTTAGCCAGGATACGTAAGGGTATTTCCCTTCTTGAGAAATAAGGAGAGAAAACCCGTAAATGAATTTCAACAAAGAACAATCTTTAGCCGTAAGGCATTTTACCGGGCCCTGCATGGTACTTGCAGGGCCGGGTTCTGGAAAGACCACGGTTATAGCCAACCGTATCATGTATCTGACAGGGGAGTGCGAAGTTCCTCCGGAAAAGATACTGGTCATCACATTTACAAGGACCGCCGCAGAAGAAATGAGAGAAAGATACAGAGTTTTAGCGGGCGGTGAGCAGGGAGTGACATTTTCCACATTCCATGCTTTATTCTTTAAAATACTAAGATATGCTTATTCTTATGATTCTTCCAATATTTTAACTGAAGAGGAAAGAACGCGGTTTTTAAGGGATGCGGCACAAAAGGCGGGTGTAGCAAACTTTTTGGATGGTGATCTTATTTTTGCGCTTTCTTCAGAGATAAGCTGCATAAAAAACCGTAAGGGTGAGATGACTGCCCGCCCTGCGCGAAGCGTCGGGACGGATAAAAAGCAGTTTGAAGAGATATATAACGAGTTTGAGAGGATCTTGCGAAACGAAAAAAAGATAGATTTTGATGATATGATGCTGTTATGCGGAAGGCTGTTTGATGAGCATCCGGAGATACTTTCATACTGGCAGCAGGTATATGAATTCATTTTGATAGATGAGTTTCAGGATATATGTCCCTTACAGTATGAACTCATAAAAAAGCTTGCTGCACCGCATAACAATATATTTGTAGTGGGGGATGACGATCAGAGCATATATGCCTTCAGGGGCGCCGATCCCAAAATGATGTTTGAGTTCGAAAATGATCACAAGAAGCTAAAGGAGTATGAGAGGGTAACCTTAGGTGTTAATTACAGATGTTCCGAAAGTATAGTGGACTGCTCGTCAAACCTTATATCTCATAATAAGAGACGATATAAAAAGGTATTGAAGTCCGGCAAAAAGGGCTTTTTAAAGACTGATACGGTAATGTATCGTGAGTTCTCTGATGTGGGCAAAGAAACCATGTATGTGGTAAATATGGTGGAAAACCTTATAGCCAGGGGTATCGATGAGTCGGAGATAGCGGTGCTTTACCGCGTAAATACGCAGCCCGGTATGCTTGTGAGCAAGTTAAAAGAGCGGAATATCAGGTTTGTGATAAAGGATTCCGTACCTAACATATATGAGCACTGGGTAGCTAAGAATATATTTGCGTATATGGAGCTTGCAGGGATGCAGGACACGGGACGTACATACGATGCTAATAACAGGACCGTAGGCAGGACCGATGGATGGCGGGAACTTTTCCTGCAGATAGCAAACAGGCCGACCCGATATATCACGCGTGAATCCCTAAGACGGCAGGATCTGTCATTTGACACTCTGTATGCGGAGAACAGGGATAAAGCTTATGTAAGAGAAAAACTGGATAAGCTTAAATATGATCTTGCTATACTTGGGAAGCTGCCGCCTAAGGCGGCAGTCGGGTATATCAGGAAGGCAATAGGGTATGACGGCTTTATAAAGAAATATGCCGAAGAACGTATGCTTGATGCTGACGGATTGTATGAGATCCTTAATGAACTTGAAGCATCGGCTGCGGAATTTGCGACATATGCTGACTGGAAAAAGCATATAGAGGAGTATTCTGAAGCCTTAAAGAAAAAGACTGCGGAGCATAAGGAAAAGGAAAGCGGTGTAGGCTTGCTTACATTCCACTCCGCTAAAGGTATGGAGTTTGATACCGTATTTATCATAGATGCCAGTGAGGATTACACTCCGTACTGGCAGGCAGCTACGTCTGCCGAGATAGAGGAGGAACGGCGCATGTTCTATGTGGCCCTCACCCGTGCAAAAAACAGACTTTTTGTCCTGCATGCGGATGACAGGTTTGGAAAGAAAAGGGAGCCGTCCAGATTTATTAGAGAAGCGAAATTAAAAAGACAATAATTTAATAAATTTTTATAATTATAAAAAATTGTTTTACTTTTTTTCGTAATATGTTATAATAAGCTTGCAATTGTTTTATTGTACAAAAAATCAGAAATAATACAGGAGGGTTTACAAATGGCATTTTGTCCTTCATGCGGAAAAGTACTTCCGCCTAACGGCGTATGCGAATGTGGTTATACCGCTGCAGCACCTGCGCCTCAGAACAATGGTCAGGCAGGAGCTCCCGGTGCTGCAGGCGCAGCCGGATCGGGTGCTTTCGGTGAGGCTGTCAATGTATTTGTAGGAGCTTTTAAGAATCCCGCTACCAATAGTCAGGGCGTATTCACAGGAAAGATATCTACTACAGCAGGTTTTATTCTTGCCGGTGCATACTGCTTGATCACCTGGATCACACTTATGCTTATGTTCCTTGGTAAGGCTGCGATCATTAACATTGACGGAAACGTTATGGGTATGAAATTCCTTCCGTCATTCCTGTTTGGCTTGCTCGGAGGAGTGGTTTTTGTTATCGTCAGATTCATTTCGTCGATACTGATCTATGTATTCTGCAAGAATAGTGCGGTTAACATTCCGCAGATATTTGCTGCACAGTGTGTAGATGTTGTCCTTCCTGCATGTATCATCTTGGTAGGATCATTCTTTACATTCATTTCTATTTATTTTGCAGTATTCTTCTTTATACTGTATGCATTAATTGTAGTATATCAGCAGATTGATCTGATCAAGAGACTTTCGGGAAATGTAAACAGCAATAAGTTATTTATCAGATTTATAGTTTACATTTTATGTATGGCACTTATTTTAACTATTCTTTATCTCTGCTATGTAAAGATAACTTCAGCAGGTGGCAATTTTATCTAATATAATTTTTGCGGAGGAATTAAACTATGAAAACTAAGATTGGCATTTCAGCCGGCGCATATGCAGCTATGATGTTCCTTTTGGCACTTTACGGAGGATATACTCCTCTTCTGATCGGTGCAGGATTTGTTCTTATCTTTGAAAGCAATGACTGGCTTAAGGCTACAGTTGTTAAGGCATTCGTTCTTGCACTTTGCTTCTCATTATGCAGCACGTTATTAGATCTTATTCCCGATCTTCTTGCTATTATCAACAGCTGGGCACGCGTATTCAACGGCGGCATCGACTTCAGTAAGTTAGATCAGATCATTAACGCTATTTGGTCAATTATCTCATTTATCAAGACCATCCTCTTCCTCATCCTTGCTCTTATGGCATTAAAGATGAAGACTATCGGTATCGGTTTTGTTGACAAGTTCGTTGAGAAGCATCTTTCAGCAGGACAGGGACAGTAATCGTCGCGAAGGCGTCGCGCAAACTGACGGTCATCATTACTACGTAATGACAACATACCATAATAGTTCCGCATCATGATTCCGGGGAATCCCCGGAATTAGGGTGCGGGATTTTTTTGTCTTGCGTTTTTTGTAATTTTATGTTATACTTCTACAGATTGTGAAAATGGCTGTTTCCGCCTTAAGAGTAGAGGGCTGGAAAAAGATACAGCTATCAAAAGATTTCAGGAGGAACGACAATGAACGTTAAATCAGAGGATTTAGGAAAAAACAGTTTTAAGCTTACGATTGAAGTAGAGGCTGAGAAGTTTGCAGATGCATACAATCAGGCTTACCAGAAGAATAAGAATAAGATCCAGTTACAGGGATTCAGAAAAGGTAAGGCACCGCTTGCTCTTATCGAGAAAGTATACGGACCTTCAGTATTTTATGAGGATGCGGCTGATATAGCCATTAACGATACATATGCAGATGCAGCTGAACAGAGCGGATTAGAGATCGTATCCCGTCCTGAGATCGACCTTGTTAAGATCGAGAAAGGTTCAGAGTTCATCTATACAGCAGTAGTAGCAGTTAAGCCCGAAGTTAAACTCGGCACCTACAAGGGTGTAGAGGTTGAAAAGCATGTAGCAGAGGTTACAGATGCAGAGGTTGATGCTGAGATCGAGAAATTCAGAGATCAGAATGCAAGAAGCATCACCATCGAGGATCAGCCTGTTCAGGATAAGGATATCATCAAGCTTGACTATGAAGGCAGCGTTGACGGCGTTCCTTTCGATGGCGGCAAGGCTGAGAATGCAGAGCTCGTGATCGGTTCCCATACATTCATTGACAACTTTGAAGAGCAGCTCATCGGTATGAATATCGGTGATGAGAAGGATATCAATGTTACATTCCCCGAGCAGTATCATGCAGAGAACTTAAAGGGAAAGGCAGCAGTATTCAAGTGCAAGATCAACGCCATCACACGTAAGGAACTTCCTGAGGCTGATGACGAGTTTGCACAGGAGATCTCAGAGTTTGATACTCTTACTGAGTTCAAAGAGGACATCAAGAAGAAGTTATTAGAGAGTAAAGAAAAGGAATTAAAGCAGGCAAAAGAGGACGAGGTTCTTGCAAAGGTTATCGAGACATCAGAGATGGATATTCCCGATGCCATGGTAGAGAACGAGGCTCGTCAGATGGTAGAAGATTTCGCACAGAGACTTCAGTACCAGGGAATGCCTTTTGAGCAGTATCTTAAGTACAGCGGCATGACAGCACAGCAGTTTGTTGATCAGACCAAGCCTCAGGCATTAAAGAGAGTTCAGGCAAGACTTGTACTTGAAGCTATCGTTGATGCTGAAAAGATCGAGACCAGTGATGAAGAAGTAGATCAGGAATTCACCACTATGGCTGAACAGTACAAGATGGAGAAGGACAAGATCAAAGAGCTCATCGTAGGTAAGGAGCTTGAGAACATGAAGCGTAATATCGCAGTAGGAAAAGCAGCAGATCTTATCCGTGAGGCAGCTGTAGAGAAGTAATCCTATAAGAAGTAATTGGAGGTTTATATGAGTTTAGTACCTTATGTTATAGAGCAGACGAGCCGCGGCGAGCGTTCGTATGATATTTATTCAAGACTGTTAAAGGACAGGATCATCTTCCTTTCCGATGAAGTTAATGATGTGACCGCTTCACTTGTGGTAGCTCAGATGCTGTTCTTAGAGTCAGAGGATCCCAACAAGGATATCAATTTCTATATCAACAGCCCCGGCGGTTCAGTTACTTCCGGCTTTGCTATTTATGATACAATGCGTTACATCAAGTGTGATGTATCCACTATCTGTGTAGGTCTGGCTGCCAGTATGGGAGCATTCCTCCTTGCAGGCGGAACAAAGGGAAAGCGTATGGCGCTTCCCAATGCCGAGATCATGATCCATCAGCCTTCAGGCGGAGCTCGTGGTCAGGCTACAGAGATCCAGATCGTGGCTGAGAACATCTTAAAGACTAAGAAGAAGTTAAATGAGATGCTCGCTGCAAATACCGGAAAGCCCATCGAAGTTATCGAGAAGGATACCGACAGAGATAATTATATGTCAGCTGAAGAAGCACTTGCTTACGGCATCATTGACAAGGTTATTGAGCACAGATAAGAATGTATTAGAGGAGTCTAAGATTGGCTAATAAGGGAAATGATAACAGATGGATCAGCCAGATAAGCTGTTCTTTCTGTGGGAAAAAAGAAGATCAGGCAAGAAAGTTGTTTTCAGGTCCTGACGGCGTTTATATATGCGACGAATGCGTAAATATCTGTGCGGACATCCTTGAAGAGGAATTCTATAATGATGAGGATTACGGGGATGCCGGAAACAAAGCGGCAAGCAAGGACATTAACCTGTTAAAGCCCGCTGAGATCAGAGGTTTCCTTGATGAGTATGTAATCGGACAGGAGGATGCTAAAAAAGTACTTTCTGTTGCCGTATACAATCATTACAAGAGGATCCTTTCAGCGGATGAAAGCGATGTTGAGCTTCAGAAGAGCAATATCCTGATGATCGGTTCTACCGGTTCGGGTAAGACCTATCTGGCACAGACACTGGCAAAGATACTTAATGTTCCTTTTGCTATAGCTGATGCCACCACTCTTACCGAGGCCGGATATGTCGGTGAAGATGTAGAGAACATCCTGCTGAAGCTTATCCAGGCAGCTGACTACGATATAGAGCGTGCAGAGTACGGTATCGTATATATTGACGAGATAGACAAGATTACCAAGAAGTCTGAGAATGTATCGATCACCCGTGATGTTTCGGGCGAAGGCGTACAGCAGGCATTGTTAAAGATCCTGGAGGGAACTATGGCTTCCGTACCTCCTCAGGGAGGAAGAAAGCATCCTCATCAGGAGCTTATAAAGATCGATACCACAAATATCCTGTTTATATGCGGCGGTGCGTTTGACGGACTTGAAAAAATAGTTGAGGGCAGGATCGGAAAGAAGTCCATGGGCTTCAATTCCGAGATCAGGGATGAGCTTAATCTTGATATAGGAGACCTTTTCAGACAGGTACTTCCCGAAGATCTGATAAAGTTCGGACTTATACCCGAATTTATAGGTCGTGTGCCTGTTATGGCTGCACTTGACATGCTTGATGAAAAGGCACTTATCGATATCCTGGAGAAGCCCAGAAACGCACTTACCAAACAGTATCAGAGACTATTTGAACTGGATGGTGTGGAGCTTGAGTTTGATCCTGAAGCACTCAAGGTAATAGCACATAAATCATTTGAGAGAAAAACCGGAGCCAGAGGTCTGAGGTCCATATGTGAGAATATCATGATGGATGTAATGTATGAGGTTCCTTCCAATATGACTGTACAAAAGTGCATTATCACAAAGGAAGCTGCTTTGGGTAATGAAAAACCGCAACTGGTATATCTTCCGGACGGTCTTAAGAGAAAACCGGTTTTAAGAAACAGGACTAAAAAGAAGGCACAGGTTTCATAAAATGGGGGGCTGTCGCAGAAATGCGGTAGCCCATTTTTAATACCGTACCTGCTGACATAACGGCTCTGTCTGGGCAGCATCCCGGACGAATGTATACCAAATTGTAGATACTCCATTTTGCTTCGCAAAACGGAGCCGTGGCATCATTCGTCATATGCTCAGTAAGAGCGTATGACATCATGCACACTTGTGGGCATGATCCTCGTGCCGTACGTCACGAGCCTTAGCTTACACAATGGTGGAGATATTAAGATTACGCCGTGCCCGTGCCGCTACGTTATTAAGGAATGCGACACCATCCATTTTATGAGTGAGGTAATAAAAAATGGTAATTAAAAAAGCAGAATTAGAGACAGTATGCGGTATCACGAGCGTTCTTCCGAAGAATACCTTGCCGGAGTTTGCATTTTCCGGGAAATCGAATGTGGGTAAGTCATCCCTCATCAATGCGCTTATGATGCGTAAAAACCTGGCCAGGACCTCGGGACAGCCTGGAAAGACACAGACCATAAACTATTATAAGGTAAATGATGCATTTTACTGTGTGGACCTGCCCGGATACGGATACGCGAAGGTCTCAAAAGAGATAAAAGCCAAATGGGGAAAAATGATAGAGAAGTACCTGCGTACCTCAAAGGTACTTAAGACGGTATTTCTGCTGATAGATATCAGACATGAACCGGGCGAAAACGATATTACGATGTATGAGTGGGTAGTGGCTAACGGCTTTACCCCTGTGATCATATGCACCAAGGCTGACAAGATCAACCGTTCTCAAGTACAGCACCATACGGCTGTGATTAGAAAGACACTTAAGGCACCCGCAGATACAAAAATCATCCCGTTCTCCGCAGAAACAAAGCAGGGAAGGGATGATATATGGGCACTTATGGAAGAAATGATGTTAGACGAAGATGATCCTAAAGTAAATGATACTCCGGCATCATCCGAGACAGAAGGAAAATAAATTCATTTCAAGAGTTTTCCTATTATCATCGGATACAGCTCCTCGCTTGCGTTTTTCCAGCTTGAGCAGATCTTTTCCGCAGCCTCCTCGGTAGTGGAGTTGATGTTCATCTCAAGTATTTTTACACCGTTTTCCTCGATATAGAGGTTGGATATATACTGGTTTAAGCCGAACTGATAGTATCTGCTCTGTACGGAGTAGTCCTCATGCATGGAGAACTTGTTTTCCTTTATGTAGGATTCAATATCCTTTTTCATGGCATCGGATATCTCGGATGAAAGCAGTGTGATGGCGTTTCTGCCTTCTGAGGTTATGGAATACAGAGTCTTGCCGTGACTTTCGGTACTCATGATATATCCGTCACAGAGAAGCTCGCCTAAGTCCTGCTGGAAAGTGAAATAGTCGGTATAGTCGTCCTTAAGCAGGAAAAAGCTTAAGCGGTTAGTTGTAAGAGGCATATCGACCTTGGAGAGCATATATAAAACTGAGAGTTTGTATACTTTGTTGGTTTCTTTCATGGTATTACCTTTCGTAAATTGGATCTTACGAAAAACATGATACCACGAATCTATATAAAGTGCAATAAGGAAAGGAGGCACATATGTTTCAGATCAATTTGCCGGACGATGTAAAATATATTCTGAACACCCTGCGTGCGGCCGGTTATGAAGCATATGCGGTAGGTGGCTGTGTAAGAGACTGTCTGCTGGGAAAGCTTCCTAAGGACTGGGACGTGACCACTTCGGCTTTACCCGAAGATGTGAAAAGGCTGTTCCCGCGTACTGTGGATACAGGTATAAAGCACGGTACTGTAACAGTGATGGTTAAAAGCGAAGGCTATGAGGTCACCACATACAGGGTGGACGGAAAATACACGGACGGAAGACATCCCGAAAGCGTATCGTTTACGGCGAGCCTGGATGAGGATCTAAAGAGAAGGGATTTTACGATCAATGCCCTTGTGTATAACGAGACAAACGGTGTAACTGACCTTTTCGGCGGTACGGACGATCTGGACAATAAGATAATAAGATGTGTCGGTGTGGCAGAGGAACGCTTCGGAGAGGATGCTCTTCGAATACTTCGTGCCATAAGGTTTTCGGCACAGCTTGGATTTGAGATAGAAGAAGATACATATAAAGCCGCGGTAAAACTTGGCGGACAGCTAAAAAAGGTGAGTGCCGAAAGGATAAAGACAGAGCTTGATAAGACGCTCATATCAGACAATCCCGGGCACATATGCCTGTTAAATACAATGGGCCTCGACCGCGTGATACTGCCTGAACTTGAAAATGCCGATCAGGAGTTTATTTCTGCGGCACTAATAAGATCCCGTAATGAGCTTACAATCAGATGGGCGGTAACTGCGTTAGCCATGGAGCTTGGAAATGAAGAAGCTTTAGAGCCGGGTGCACTTACTGTAAAAGTACTTCACAGACTTAAGTTTGATAATAAGACTTTAGACAGGATAGTGCTTTTTGTAAGGACTATCCGTAACGGATTCCCCGGCGAAGAAGATGAGGATATCCGTATCCGCTGCAGAAGACTGGCAAGTATACTCGGATGGGAAAATACGGATGATTTCCTTAACCTCTGCGAAGCGGTAGGTATTGGATTAAAGCATGCGGGAAGAAAGAACACCTTTAATTTTGTTCCGGAACTGATCGAAGAAGAGCTTAAAAAAATAAAAGAAAACGGCGACTGTATATCTTTAAAGGAACTTGCGGTAAACGGTAAAGACCTTATAGAATGCGGTATAGAAGCCGGGACCGGACTGGGTAAGACCTTGAACGGACTTTTGGAAGCGGTACTTAAGGATCCGGATATGAATACGAGGGACAGACTGTTGGAAACAGTAAAGAATAAAGGGTAAGTAATAAAAAAAGGAGGTCGGAATGGGCGGTAAGTCGGATTATAAAAAAATAATGATACTATGCGCCGTTCTGGCCGTAGGCATCATAATAATATCCGTTATATTTGCACTGAACAGTGACAGTAAGGAAAACCACGGTACTCCGGGGAATGTTACGGAGGTTCCGGATCCGGGGAAAACCGATGAACAGATAGCAAAGACCTGTATGATACTTGATGTCGATCTGGATTCATCGCTGATAATACTTAAGGATCTAGATACTGGAGAGAAGATAGAACTTATATTCACAGGAGGTTCCGATATCAGGACCAAGAGCGGCAGGCTGGTTTCAGCAGCCATGCTGAAAAAAGGAAATATAGCCAAGGTGAAAGCCGGAGAAGACGGGAAGCTGCAGTCTCTCGTCGGATCGGATGATGTATGGACATATAAAAATGTCGAGAACCTGAAGATATATGCGGATCAGGGAAAGATGGAAGTCGGAAGCCGGATATATCACATGGATGACAGTCTGGAAGTATTAAACGGTGATGAGTTTACAGGTAAGGATACGTTGCTTATCGATGGCACGGATATTCTTGATCTGTACGGGATCGAAGACCGGGTATTCCTGATAAAGGTCAATACCGGACACGGGTACCTCACGTTGGAAAACACAGAGGATTATGATGGAGGTACCATATATTACGGCTTAGGACGGTCCGCTTCGGTGGATAAAGAACTTAAACTCATTTTACGTGAAGGTGAATATGCCATAACGGTGGAAAAGGATGATCTTCTCGCAGAGGCTACCGTCAAGATTAACAGGGATGAAGATACCTGCTTCGACCTTCTGCCTTTCGGACCCGAACCTGTGGAATACGGAGATGTTAAGCTGAATATCAGCCCTAAAGAAAGCGATCTTTATATAGACGGAGTAAAAACTCCGCATGAAGAGACCTTGAGCCTTCCTGTCGGAGTACATGATATAGAAGTAACCCTGGGCGGATATAACAGCTATAACGGGACTATAGAAGTAGGAACTTTAGGTCTTACAAAAAGCATTTCGCTTTCGGAAGCACCGGAAGAGGTACCTGATGACATAATATACGAGGAGACGCCGACGGAGACAGTAACTGTGACGGTAACTCCTACGCAGACACCCACACCCACGGATGACCTACCGGAAGACAGTACACTTCCTTCGGATTCCGATATCCCTGACAGTACCAGTGACAACGGAAACGACGGCGATATCGATGTGGTGGACGGTGACGATGGTCCGGCACCCACGCCGGATACAGGCGGTAATGGCAACTCCGGCTATGGAAAGATAACGGTGTACTGCACCGACGGAGCATTAGTTTATGTAGACGGAGTATATAAAGGTACGATATCGGACGGAAGCCTTACCTTTGACAAGCCTTCGGGTACGATATCGCTTGAACTGAAGAAATCAGGGTATGTTACCAAAAAATATACTCTTACAATGGATGATGATGAAGAGGAACAGGTATTCCGATTCCCCGAGATGACAAAATCGTAAAGTTTTCTCGAGAATGCAATGGCAGGGGGCATTCCGAGTACACACCTGCATTAAAGGAAAATGAATGAACTCAAATTATCCCAACCTTGATAATTACAAGGGACTGATCAAATGGGCGGTTATCATCATATTAGCCGCTGTTCTGGTATTTAACTCGTTTTATACCATCAATGAGCAGGAAGCAGCCGTAGTTACAACATTCGGTATAGCTTCTGCTTCTACGGAGTCGGGTCTGCACTTTAAGATACCTTTTGTACAGCAGGTAACGAAGGTCGATACCACTATCAAAGGTTTCCCGATCGGATATGATGCATATACCAATAATACTATTGAAGATGAATCTCTGATGATCACATCTGATTTTAATTTTGTAAATGTTGACTTTTACGTAGAATACAGAGTTACCGATCCTGTAAAGGCACTGTATGCTTCGGAAAACTATGAAGCGGTGCTTAAGACCATAGCACAGTCAAGCATCAGAGCTGAGATAGGTTCATATCCGGTAGACAGCGTTATCACTACAGGAAAGAGTGAGATCCAGGCAAATATCAAGGAAAAGATAACACGTCACCTTGAACAGCATGATATAGGTATCACACTTATCAATATTACCATACAGGATGCAGAACCTCCCACAGCAGAGGTTAAAGAAGCCTTCATGAACGTTGAATCGGCCAAGCAGGGTGCAGAGACTGCAGTAAATAATGCGAACAAATACCGCAACGAACAG
Organism: Lachnospiraceae bacterium; assembly: GCA_017620375.1. GTDB lineage: Bacteria > Bacillota > Clostridia > Lachnospirales > Lachnospiraceae > RUG11977. The sequence goes on along the minus strand of JAFZQN010000037.1, from coordinate 779 downwards.
ATACCTGCAGCAGAGGCAGAAGTGGATAAGGTATTAAAGGAAGCCGAATCAACCAAGGAAGCACGTATCAACGAGGCACAGGGCCAGGCATCCCGTTTTAACGAGATCTACAATGAGTATAAGAAATATCCGCTCATTACCAAGCAGCGTATGTTCTATGAGGCTATGGAAGAGCTTCTTCCCGATCTTAAGGTCATAATAGACGGTTCGGAAGCAGGGACAGAAAAAATACTTCCCATAGAACCCCTCATAAGTACAGGAACATCGGAAACAGCTGAGTAAATCTTATAAAAAGAAAGTGAGAAAAACATGAGCGAATATAATAATGAAAAAAACGCCGGCGAAGAGAAAGTAGAACGTATACGTCAGCCTAAATCAAAGACACCGCTTATAGTGATCGCGATCATCGCGTTTATAGCGGTAGTAGTATTACTTAATTCCATGGTTATAACCAAGGAAAATGAATATACACTTATAAAGCAGTTCGGAAAAGTGGAAAAGATAGTACCCAATGCGGGTCTTTCCTTTATGATACCGTTTATTCAGACTACGGATACATTACCCAAGACCATGCTTCTTTACGATCTTACCGCGTCCGATGTTATCACACAGGACAAAAAGACCATGGTAGTAGACAGCTATGTACTTTGGAAGATCACCGATCCTTTGAAGTTTACCCAGACGCTGACAAACATTACAAACGCTGAGGGACGTATCAATACCATAGTATATAACTCTATGAAAAATATCATAAGCAGTATGAGCCAGAGCGAAGTCAT
>JAFZQN010000036.1 GCA_017620375.1 Lachnospiraceae bacterium | reverse complement strand
TCTTCATCAGCTTTTTACCGTAGCCCATGCGTTGGAATGCCTTCTTTGTTGCGAAAATATATATGTACCAGGTTTTATCGTCCAGGTATGGCTTTCTCTTTTTATAAGCATACTTTTCAAACGTATCCTGTCTGTATGTAGCCATATTTAGCATAAGCTGGTACGACGGTATATCTGCCGCCATCAGATACTGGTTCAGCTTCGTCCGCTTTGCCTTCGGCGGCTCAACCAGTATCAGGGATTCATAGTCCCCGTCAGAGATCCCGAGCATCTTGCGCTTCCTGCTCTTAAAATCTACCCTGAACATACGTGCCAGCGTTTTCTCATCGTAGTTCCCGTTAAAAACATACATAAACATCGGATAGTTCCTGTATGCATCTATCGACGTCTCAACGTACCTGTCCAGATTGTCCGGTGACAGCAGCTTTTCTTCCGACAATCCGCTCTTAATACAGTACTCCCGTAGTTCACCGAGAGCCCGGTCTATTTCCCCTTTACTCATTTGTAGCCTCTTCTCCGTCCCTAAATCTCAAAACGTGACGAACCTAACTTACCCATTGTCTCGTCAAGCCTTCTTAAATACTTTGTCCAACTCCTTAAAGTACCTCTCGTATTCCTTCAGCACATACCCGGTCTCAGCCTTTATCCTGTCGGCATTTTCTTCTCTGCCGGCATTCTCCAGGGCTTCCGCCTTCTTTGAAAGCTCATATGCACCTATCAGCCTTGCTGCACTTGTAAGGTCATGCAGTTGTACCGTATAGGTCTCATAGTCGTTCTTGTATGCGGCTTCCTTGATCTTACCGATCCTGTTCTTTGCTAAGTCATGGAAGTTCCTGCACAGGAGTACATAAGTATCTTCGCCGCCGGCGGTCTCGCTGCCCATAGCGGTATCTAAGCCCTCTATTTTCGAGATAAGTTCTAACTTTGTACTTATGTCCGGATCTTCGATATCCTCGATATCTTCTTCATCGACAAATTTTATCTTCTCATCGGGCAGATAGCTCTGCAGCATAGCCTCGAGCCTGGTGCCGTCGATGGGCTTTGACAGATAATTGGTATATCCGAGGTTCAGGTACTCATCCCTGGAGCCTTTCATCGCATTTGAGGTAACTACGATGATCGGAGTATCCGCGTTGTCGGGACATTCGGTCTTGATGTTCTTCATCGTCTCTTCGCCGTTCATCCCGGGCAGCATAGCCTCTGTGAGTATGATATCGTATTTGTTCTTCTTCGCGAGCCTGATCGCTTCCTCGCCGCTCTGTGCGGTATCAACCTTGGCCTTTATACGCTTGAGCAGGCTTCTTACGACCACAAGGTTCATCTCCACGTCATCGATCACGAGGATCTTGGCGTCGGGCGCATGGAATCTCTCACTCTCGGTAAGTATCTTATGCTTTTCTCCTACCCTGTCGTTAAGGTCACCTATCTGTTCACCGTCTATAACCGACTGTGTCAGAGTAAAGCTGAATGTCGAACCTTCGCCGTATACGCTTGATACCTCAAGCTCGGAGCCCATACTCTCAAGCAGGCTCTTGGTGATACTTAATCCCAGACCCGTACCTTCTATCTTTCTGTTCTTATGATCATCCATTCTCTCATAAGGAGAATACAGCTTTTCCAGTTCCTCAGGTTTGATGCCGATACCGGTATCCTGGACGCTCACCTTCAAAAGTATCGTCTTGTCCTCGGCGTTCTCGTAGTCGACATTAAACGATACCATACCCTTTTCGGTATATTTAACCGCATTGTTGAGTATGTTCACTATGATCTGCTCTATCCTAACCACATCACCGTATAGGATGTTGGGGATATTCCGGTTTACATTTACTTCAAAACGCAGCTTCTTTGATTCTGCATTGGGCTTTACCAGATTGACGATACCTTGTATAAGGCTTGAAAGCTCATATTCTCCGAGTGTAAGCTCTAACCTACCCGACTCTATCTTTGAGAAGTCAAGGATATCGTTGATAAGAGTGAGCAAGGTCTTTCCTGCCACATCTATATCGCGGGCATAGCTTCTGATATTATCTTCGCCGGCCTCCCTCATGATCATGGTATCCATACCGATGATGGCATTGATAGGTGTCCTTATCTCGTGGGACATGTTTGCCAGGAACTCTGACTTGGTTCTGTTGGCGTCCTCCTCCATATGGAGTGCACGTTCAAGAGCCTCAGCCTTTTCACGTTCGAGCTGGTTAACTACGAGTTCGTGTCGGCCTGTCTCCTTCTTTCTCTGGGACCACAGAGCACCCTGCACGATGGAGATAACTATAAATACTATGAATGTAAACAGTACCAGATAAAAGTACAGTATAAAACCTATGGTCTCATACATTTCTTTTTCTTTTGAGAAAACATAGGTCTGCTTTGAAAGCTCCCTGCCTTTTTCATCAAGTACGCTGATGACAAAGTCATGATTGCCGTAAGGTACATCGTAATACGTAACACCGCCAAGCTTACTTGAAAGCACGGTGATCCTTTCGGAGTCAACACCGCTTAAGTAATAGCTTACATACGGATCCGCAGTCGTATAGTTATTGATCTCGAGGTTCAGTTCGATACGCTCTGTATCCTTGGGTATAACTATCGTGCCGACCTGGGTAACATCCTGATATACGCCGTCTAACGTAACAGCTGTGATCTTCGTCTTAAACTCGTCGATGTTCATCTCGTAGTTATTAAGATCAAGCATGTATATACCGCTGGTACCGCAGATATATATACGTTCATCATATGTTATATAACTCCACGCATTACTCGTGATACTTCCGGGAAGTCCGGCCTTTGTATCAAGCAGGGCATAGCTGTCCATCTTGCCGTCTTCCATCAGGTCTTCATATTCGCTTATGTATATACCTGCACCGCCCAGGACAAATATCTCACCCTCATGATTGAAAGCTATATCAAAGTTGTTGTAATACGGCATTCCGATCTCTTTGATATTGAAATTGCTGTCCATATAGCAAAGGCCGCTGCCTGTTAAGATAAAGTATCCGTCAGAGTATTTATCGTCTACCACTCTTAAGACTACTCCCGAAGGAAGTCCGTCCTCACGGGTGATATATCTTACGATCTTATAATCCTTTATCACAGCCACACCGTCGCCGTCGGAACCGCACAGCAGCGTCCCGTCAGGCATCTCCAGGATGTTCAGGATAGTACCGCCGTTAAGCTCTTTTCCGAATTCAAGCTTGGCTACCACTTCACGGTCCTTGATAAATGTCATACCGGCATCACTGGAAGCGATAACGGTGCCGTCCGATATGGTCTTTACCACTCTTATCATCTTCTGGGTAATGTCACTGCTTACGTACTCCGAGATATATCCGTCTTTACTTACCTCTATAAGACCTCTGTCATATGTGGCCGCAAGCAGGTTACCGTCATGGTCTATATCAAGGCACCTGATCCTTATGCCGTTAAACCAGTCGGTGATATCGTTCTTGATACTCTCTCCTTCATCGATATCAAGTATCTTTAAGCCGTCGTTCGATCCGACATAAAGGTATCCGTCCCAGTTCTTTATCGCATTACATACTATATTCTTTTCATTACATAACTTAAATACATCTATGAAGCTCGATTTTCCAAGACATAACAGACCGCATCTGGCAGAAGTAAACCAGAAATTGCCCTGATAATCCTTGTATATATGATCGATGGAATTGTTGAATACACCGGTCTCTATAAGTGAAAAATGCAGGTTGCCGTCAAAATAGCCTATACCGTTGTCGGCCGCAACAAATATGATATCGTTGTCAAAATAGAAATCCCTGATGGTCTTCAGGCCCTCTGCAGTAAGGCTTCTTAAGCAGTAAAATCTGCCGTTTTCGTACCTGTATATGAGTACGGTCTCCGAATTGGTACCGATATAGATATTGTTGTCGGGATCAAGCTTAATACCTCTGGCAGAGTAATCGCCCAGGTCGGGCTTCTGCTTTAACTCACCGTTTTCATAACAGCTGACATTGCCCAGGTTGTCCATGACGATCATATGGCCTTCACTGTCGGGCGAAAGATCTCTGATGTTACCGGCCTCGGTATCGACCTTCAATAATTTTACATCGCCGTTATCATACTCGCCGTATACGAGACCGCCCGTGGTACCGAAATAGTAATATCCCTTGCTGTCTTGCGAGATACATTTTACGGAATTGGAAGGAAGCCCTGTGTTCATATCATGTGTAACCCAGGACATATCGATATTAAGAAGTGTGAAGCCGGCATCCTGGGTACCTGCCCAGAGCCTGTCATCTTCATCGACAAACAAGGTCTGCACGGATCTTACGCTGCTTAAGTTATCGATAAGCACGAACTTCGAGCCGTTAAAACGGAACAGACCGCCGTATGTGGCTATCCACATGGAGCCGTCACGGGTCATGGCTACATCGTTAAGACATCCACCAACGAGGCCGTTGTCACTGTTATAAAGTTTTTCGATAAAGCTTATGGAGTTCTCCGCATGAACGGATGAATATCCTGATACGGATGCGAAAACAAGGAGAGCAACAAGTCCGAGAGAAACCTTTTTCATCAGTTCCTTCTTAAGCTCGGAAGCCTTCTTCTTTTTACCGAAGTTCCTCTTTATCATCATTACGAAAAAGATGAGGAGTGTCGCAGCCAAAGCATCGGAAAAGCTAACAAATACAGATGTAAGGATATGTCCCAGCCACTTAGGCGAAGCAATACTCTCGAGATAATCGAATATGCAGTCTACGATATAGAAGCCGGTCTTACCTTCTTTTATACTGAGGTTGATCATCAAAAGTATGGGTGCTTTGACCACTGCAAAAAAGGCTGTCGCACTGTATATTAGCGAAAACCTTTCAAAATACCTATTTCTTTTTGCAACTAAACCTGCTGCCACCGCTACCGCAAGATCGGCTATCAGGTAATAAAAATCCCCGGGACTGAATATAAGTGCCAGAGCCCAGCTTAAGACCGCAGCGATACAGCCGCATACAGGTCCTATGGTATACGCAGCAAATAAAGTTCCGCACAGATTCAAATACATTGGCCACTCAAAACGGAATGCTGCATAACGACCTGCCACATTGAGTATTATAGCGGCTACTATGATCAGGATTCTTTTTTTCATCGTTCACCTTACAGATTTCTCTCACCCATAATGTCAAGGAAAGTGGTTACTATATCGGGATCAAACTGCGATCCTCTGTTATTTATAAATTCTTCTCTTATCTGGTCGCGCATGAGCTTATTCCTGTACGGTCTGTCATTACTCATGGCATCATAAGCGTCCGCTACAGCCACTATTCTGGCGATAAGCGGTATCTCATCCTCTTTTTTGCCCTTGGGATAGCCCTTTCCGTCGTATCTTTCATGGTGGAAAAGAGCCGCTTCGGCTGCCAGAGGTATATTCTCTATATTTTTAAGTATCTCGGCGCCGCGGGTGGTATGAGTCTTAACTTCCGCATACTCTGCACCGGTCAGCTTGCCGTTCTTTCTTAAAAACTGCTCGTTTACAAATACATTGCCGATGTTATGGAGCAGAGCCGCGGTATATACTATATCACAGTCAGCCTTATCCATGCCCATTTTCTCGGCTATCATCTTGGAATATTCCGCTACTCTCTCGGAATGTCCCTTGGAGTAATAATCTATCGAATCCGCCATACCGCAGCAGACAGCGAAAGCATCTTTAAGCATCCTGTCCTTATGCTCGAGCTTTCCTTCGAAATGTACCGATACAAGGAATATGGTACCTATGATCAGGAAAGAAAGTAAGAATAATAAGAATGCGATAATGAAAAATCTGCCTTTAGCACCTTCCCAGATGGACCTGTCAAGCTTATACTTAAGCTCGTAACTTGAAAAATCCACATCTCCCGATATGCTGTACATGATGATACCGCATACGCAATTGCCCGAAAACTCCTCGGTACCCTTGATCGGCACCTCACCCGAAGACTCTGTGGGATCGGGATGATAGATCATATAGTCGCCCTTTTTAAGAGGTATCAGGACATCCTGATCTATAAGATAATATCTTAAGGTCAGTTCATCTTTATTGATATTTCGAAGGTCGAGTGTCTGGTAGTTGTCTTTTCCTTCCATATCGAACTGATGCACCTCAAAAGTACCGCACCAGCCGTTATTCAGGTAACACTCCTTAGTGATGTTGATACGCAGATTCCAGTCTTCCAGATATGTATGCGCGTTGTTGGTCACAGTCATATCGTATATCTTGGCATACAGATCCATACCCAGACCTGTATTGACCTTTACCCAAGTATCGGTAACTCCGCCACGGGGCTGGATATCCACCAATACCTGTGTAGCAGCCGAAGTCTGAGTGACGGAATTCCACTCGGCATTTGACTTTTCTACATCGATCACATGAATTATAAACAAAACCAAAACGATCGCAAATAAACCCAGTACAGAAAATGTAACATATTTAATGGCTTTTTTTACATTATCAACTTTGTTCAACTTTGTATCTCCTGTTTATTATTCTTCTCTCAAAAACATCCTTCGATAAAGGTTTGTCAAAATAATAACCCTGTATGATCTCACATCCGAGAGAAAGAAGTGTATCGACCTGTTCCCTCTGCTCTACACCTTCCGCTAACGTCTCCGCACCTATCGCTTTTGCGAGCTTGATCATGTAACTAAGGATCGCAAGATCCTTCGCATATGCCTTATCTACAAAGCCCTTGTCGATCTTAAGCGTATCGAATGTGACTTCTCTAAGAAGGCTAAGAGACGAGCTTCCGCTTCCGAAGTCGTCTACCGCTACCTTGTATCCGAGCTTATGCAGATCGTCTACAAAGCTCTTAAGCACGCTGATCGGGAACTCGTCGATAGTCTCGGTGATCTCGATCTCTATCATCTTTTTAGGTACGTGATACTGCTGTACCACAGCATCGATATCGTTTGCCAGATTGGGGTTCGAAAGATTTCTTCTCGAGAAATTGACCGATACCGTAGGAGGTACCAGTCCCTGCTCTATCCATTCGGCGATATCAGCACACACATGTCTTAACATATAGAAGTCCATATCGCACATGAGGTCCTTTGTCTCCATGATGGGTATGAACTTTCCGGGAGGTATGAGTTCTCCGTTCCTTATCCATCTGACCAGAGCCTCGGCACCGCAGAGATTATTGGTCCTACTATTAACCTTAGGCTGGTAGTAAGCTACAAACTCCTCATTTGCCATAGCAACGGGGATATCCGATGAGAACTTCTTATCGGCCTTTAACATGGCCTTCAGCTCGGAATTCATGTAGGTAACCCTGTTACCTGTGTTCTTTCCGTAGTTGAGTGCATCGTAAGCGTTGGAGATAACTTCCTCCGCACTGATATCGTCCTTCTCTATGTTATGTATTCCGACATAAGCGCTTATATCAATATCATAATCGACACTGTCTTGTGAAAACTTAACCCTTGTATTAGCAAGCTGTGCAAGAAATACATCAAGATTTCTCTTAAGTATAATGGCGATGAACCTGTCTCCGCCCTGTCTGGCTAAGATCTCGTCCTTTCTTACCATCTTGCCGAGGACCGTGGCATACTCAGCCAGAGCCCTGTTACCGATGTCCATGCCGTATTTATCGTTTATCAGACCGAATCTTTCAAGGTCGAAATATGCAGCCGCATAGTCTGTCTTATCCGGGTTCTGCAGCATATCGTTAAGCTTTGTTACACAGGCACTCTCATTAAGCAGACCGGTCTTCTGCTCGGTAGTCTCAAGCAGGAGCCTGGCCTTCTGGTCCTCTATACTGTTAAAATGGATGGCATAGAGCAGGATCGCAAGAACTATCGCATTCCCTGTATTTCCACCCGTATATCCGGAGATAAATCTCTCTGCCGCGATATTGAGGATAATAAAGATGATACCGATGAAGACGGTTATCATCTCATTGGGCCCTAAGCTGAAATCGCACTTAAAGAATGTCAGCATAAGGATAAGCACCAGGTATACCAGAAGTATCCCGTATGTGACAAAGAACAGCGGGCCGTCTCTGAATGCATTGTCTTCATTGTAAGTAAATATCAGGTTGTACGAATAGGGGATATCTATGATGAGCATGATCGAAGCCACGATCAAAGGTATGCTGTATATAAATTTCTTAAGCTTACTGTCTTTTCTGACTACGATCAGCAGCAAAACATACATTATCGTGGGACGAAGAATATAGCAGGCAGTCGAGAGCACACTTCGCCATATGGTCCTCTCCGGCTTTAACCCGAGTTGTGTCTCAATTCCCGAAAGAATGGTTTCAATCACAGCAAGGACTATCAGGGTTATAAACTTACCCCTGATCTTTTTGAACATTGTCCTGTTTAAGAATACATTGTATAATAAAATAACGAGTATAAATATGTATGTGTAATACTTCCCAAAAAATTCACCAAAAGACATAGCATGTACCTCTTAAGCGCATTTTTCTTATCATTAAATTATACCAAAAAAGCATGGATTTTGCAAGATTTTTAGCACGATCTCAAATATTATTAAAACATCTTGAAGTGTCCTGTTAAACGTATTATAATATTAGGACAAGGAGGTGACGACGTGTCTATTTCCGAATACTTATCAAAGCATTGGGTAATGCTTATCCCGTTGGTCGGTATGGCGATCCTTTTGATCTCCGATGTACATCTGGAGCGCAAGATGATCAAACGTATAGCTGCGACCATCACTATGCTCTTAATATATTCCATTTTCTGTTATATAGAAGAATACCTTGGCAACCAGGCAGAGTACTCTCCCTTGCGGACAATACTCACGGCATTGAATTACAGTCTGGTTACCTTTATCCTGGTTGAGATCATCCTGGTAGTATACCGTGACCAGAGGAAGTACGTTCTCATCCCCGCGATACTGAACGCGGCACTGTGCCTTATCTCCATCCCGACAAAGATAGTATTCTTTATCGATGAAAATAACCATTTCCATCGCGGACCTCTCGGTCATCTGGCATATATCATCAGCGGATTGTATCTGCTGTATTTCATAGTCAGGATGTTCACAAGCAAGAAAAATCACAAAGAGGATTATCCTCTGCTGTTTTTCATGATATTTACGGCTGTGGTATGTCTGGTCATGCCGCTGTATTCAAGCGACAGCGTTATGCACTGGTTTGTGGCTACCATCGCGATAGATGTGCTTTTGTACTATGTATATCTGCTGCAGCTGTTTACCAAGAAGGATCCTCTTACCAAGCTCCTTAACCGTCAAAGCTACTACTCCGATGCCGAAAAGAACTTCGGCAGCATCACCGCCGTCATCACCATCGACATGAACGGCTTAAAGGAGATCAACGATACTCTCGGACATGTAGCCGGTGACGAGGCCTTAAGGACCTTAAGCAACTGTTTCTGGAAAGCCGCACAGCGTAAGCATCGTGTATACCGCATAGGCGGTGACGAATTCGTGGTACTCTGTGTTAACTCCTCCGAGGCTGACGTAAAAGCCCTGATAGACCGCATCAGAACAGAAGTAGGAAAAACTCCCTACACCTGCTCCCTCGGCTATGCCATGAAATCCGAAGGCAACACCATCGATGACCTTTACCACCGCGCCGATAAAATGTTGTACGAAGAGAAAACTCAGTTTTATATCACTTCCGGTAAAGACAGAAGAAAAAGATAACAAAAAATCTCCTCTTGGGCGTTTTTTATATTTCAGATGATCCAGATCACAATATCAATAACGAGCAGTACGCAGTAATAAACAAGCGGAAGCGGAGCTTTCTCGGCCGGTTTGTCAATACTTTCCATCCAGGTGGAGGATAACTCCTCTCCCTTTTCTTCAGCCGCTTTCTTCTCATTCTTCAGATGCTCAAGCTGGACAAGATAGAGATCTACCTCCAGAGAATGGCTTTTATTGGCGTAATTGGCATCCAATACAAACATTGCGGCAACAGCAGGTATCGACACCACAAATGCTATGTTCATTGCTGTATCTGGATTAAAGCTGCATACAAACACCATAAACACACACATCGCAGCTATACACCTGAAAATCGTCTGCATCTTTGAATTCTTCTCTATGTCCCTCTGGATGGACATCATCTTTGATAAATATTCGTTCATATCTTCTCCTTATGTGGCTAACAGAACCGTCACCATTGTCCCGTTATCCTTCAATGACATTTACTATCTTTAATAAGCCTTCCTCATCCGCCCGCGTGAAACGGGATTTTATGGGGCTGTCTATATCCAGGACGCCGATGATCTTGCCATCCTTATGGATCGGTAACACGATCTCCGATGCCGATGCACTGTCACAGGCGATGTGCCCTTTAAACTGATGTACGTCATCCACACGTATCGTCCTGTCCTCCTGCACTGCCGTACCGCATACCCCTTTACCCACTTTGATCTTCATGCATGCGGTCTTCCCCTGGAACGGACCGAGTGCCAGTTCTCCGTCACGCATCAGATAGAATCCGGCCCAGTTAAGGTCGGGAAGAGCATCATACAATAATGCGGATATGTTTGCGTATAGGGTGATATCCCAGTCACAACCTTTCGCAAACTCTTTTGCTTGCTCAGCTAACAAATTATAGTCTACCATATTTTTTACTTCCTGTCTTTAATAACCTGTTTTTTGCCCAATTATTTATCGCCTTTGATAACCCATATCATTTCGTCTGTATCCGGGTTATTGACTTTTTCTATCGCAGCATAACTATTAACAGCTATAACCGGTTGTACGTAACCTACACTCGAATAATGTACTGTAGTAAAAACAGGTTGATCATCCTCAAGACCTTTAAACTGATTCAACTCCGGTTCACTACTTACAGTCAGAACCCATGTCCCAGGTTTTATATTTCTAATGAGATTTTCGTTCCACTCAAGTCCAGTACCAGCTATTTGTTTTATTCTTTCCATCGTTAAGAGATAAATATAAATATCAGATTGAAAACCATCAAGTGTATTTTGAAGAATCATTGGATAACTTTCTTTTTTTACACTCTCACTAAAACTATTATAAATGTTATTTACAAGGTAATCGTCTATAATACCATGTCGATATGGGCTTTTCGGATAAGATGACCATTCAAATCTTTTGTCAAGTGCCTCAGTCCGTATCAATTCCGCATAACATCCTTTGAGACTATAAAAAACATAGTACTTGGTATACTTACCATTTTCGCTTATGTAAATATAACTGCCAAGCAGATCCGCTACTGTTTTATATTCTTTTTCCGGATCAAAATATTCCAGATCTTTGTACCGATCGTTGTACTGATTGTAGTACGGATCGTTTTCCCTGGAAACTTTAACAATCTTAATAAATAAAGCAAATGCATAAATCAACGCGAAGATAAAAGCAAAAACATATAGCCTATGATGTGAATTGTTTGATTCATTATCCAAGTTTCTACCCCACTACCCCATGTAAATCGATTATATGAAAATGTAGATCACATATAATACATCAAAAACAATATTACAAATAATCGCATTAATAAGATTCTGTTTAGTTTTGTTGCCTATTTTATATTCTCTATTGGTATTAATTAAAGCCGACATCAGCAACACTGCGATAACAAATCCTACTGCCGTAAACACTACAGCAAAGAAATTGCTTATTGACTCTCCTAAACCATCTAAATTCATCATATCCAGAAAAACAGGATATTTGATCATGCTGTTATCCTCCCGATCATCTTAAGGATTTCATCCACTCTTCGAGTTGGTCCCTCACATATGGAATGTCATCACAATAAATGCTTAAGCCTTTTACTACATTTGCCCCCTTAGCGAGAGCGGCTACGTCCTCCACAGTTGAGCCGAATCCGGCACTGCCCTGAGTTGCAAGCAGATAAATAGTCTTTCCGGTAAAATCATTGTTTTCTAAGAATGTGGCAACCGGCATCGGGATGGTTCCCCACCAGAGGGGATATACAAGGATTATGGTATCGTACCCGCTTATATCTATATCTTCTATCTCGGGACGGGCATTTTCTTTGATCTCTTTGCTGGCGACCACAACGGTATCGGTATATGAGGAAGGATACTTTTCACCCGTAAGCGTGATCGGTACTATATCACATCCGGAGATGCTATTCAGCATATGGGCCATAAGCTCTGTATTTCCCATAAGTACACCGTCAGCTTTTAGCAGCGATGCCCCGGATACTGCGTCTACATCTTCTTCAAAATCAGTATTACCAAGTCTGGTGAAGTATACAGTGAGGAGTTTGTCATTTGATATCGTCTTTTCACCGTTTACATTCTCATCGTAGTTTATCTCTACAGTTCTGAAATGCCTGTTGATATACGGCACAGCCGCAAGTCCCAGCACAAGCGCCAATATAGCAAGTATGACAATGATGATCACTGCCTTTTTCTTATTAACCGACTTTCTGTACAGCTTCATCCCGCCGTGTATCACTGAAAGTGTGAGCAGTGATGTAGCCAGATACTTGTGTAATGCCGGACTAGGCAGGAAGTTAAACCACGGGAAAATGGTCCTCGATACGCCCATGCTGCTTAACGCAAGCACCAGTGCAATTATAAGGATCAGGATCATGAGGCAGTTATTGAACGTAGCCAGTTTTGACCTGTTAACACTCCTCTTAAATATAGCCTTGACCCATTTTCTTTTGATGATGATGTGTGCCACAAGCAGGCAGAAGAACGCTATACCAAGTATCTCGTGAGGTATGTTTCCGATGAATACATACAGCATCTGCAGGACCATCACTATATACATCAATATATCTACAAGTATCCCGATATTCATAAATTTTCCTTCCTGCTTTAAAATCCTGACTCTATTTATTCCTCATGACTACATTTCCGGAACACCCCACCTGATACACACGGCTTCCGTCAATAGAATTATCTTTGATTGTATTGTCGCGACATTGGTCAAGATATACCGCAAACCCATCGGTTATGTTCGTGATCGTATTGTTTTCGATAGTCCAGCCCGTCGCATAGAGCAATCCAAATCCGTGCCATGTAGGCGCCTCTATCACGTTATCCCTGCATATAACATCCCAGGGGCCTCTGTCGTCCTCTTCCGATTGAAGCCTCGAGCCGCTGCCGACTGCAGCACCGCATTTGTAAAAATAATTGTTCTGAACATAAATATCCTTGCTCGGGTACGTAATAAATACTCCGCCGGCTGCCTGGGTATGATTTCTTATGTCGTTACCGCTTATCACCACGTTACTGTTGGGCTTGTCATCATCAGGGGCGTTGTATAGCGAGATTGGCTCACTCCATATCCAATCCTGTCCGTCTATAAAATTATTGCATATATAGCCGTTAGTAATATAACCGGGCATGACCACTATCGAGCAGTCCGAATTAAGGAAATCGCAGTAATATATCTTTAGCCCTTCGGCCTGACCCACAACATTGATATTACCGCTGTTGTTGTTCTGGAAGCGGCAGCCGAAAACAGAAGCATTCGAACAGTTATCTATTCTAAGCTGTAATACTCCCACGGATGTATCTCCCGCCACTTTCCCGTTATTGCCGTCAAAAGTCAGATCTCTTACCACGCAGTTGTCACAGTTATAAAGACCAACCGCGATATCCCACTTCACTTCTCCTACTGCATCATCGGCGGTCATAAGCACAGTCTTTTCGCCCGCTCCGCAGATCTTAACATTATTAACGTTTTCAACCTTAACGTTTTTTACATGGTATATGCCTTCAGGGAAAAACAGATATTTCCCCTTGGATGCCGCATCCTTGACCGCACGTATGATGATATCCGAATAATCTGTATCCGTATCCGGAAGCACACCGTAATCCGTAACGCTGATATAATCGTCAGGATCAACTCTTCCTTCAGCACTCTTCATACCGGCGAAGTGATAGTCGTACATGGTGTCCTTAAAAGTCAGGTCCTCAATATCGACTTTACCGGGGTCTGAAACTGAGTTGCCTGTCTCAGGCTCAGGAATCACTGACGACGAATTTACAATATCAATTTTCGTCTCAAAGTCTCCTGACGTCGAGTCTGTACTATCTACCTCAACATCGTTTTCACTATGTTCTACACTAGTCGTATTACTCTCTGGCTTACTTTCTCCGCAGCCCGTAAAACACAAAACAGCACATACGAGGAGTAAAACAAAAAATCTATTTTTCATAATGTTCTTTTTTTCTCAGCCGGACACTTATGAGGTGTAAAAGGACCATACTGGCACCTCGGACACTCGAAACATCTGACATAAGGAGTGCCGTTAAGGACCGCATTCGGGAATCCCGGATCGGCAAGTATCGCACGCGCCAGGTCCACAGTGTCCGTAAGATCGTTCTCTATCAGGTATTTCACCTGGTCCGGTTCAAATATGCTGTTTACACACGAGGTGGGCACTCTGCCTTTAAACACCTTATGGAACTGAACTCCCATGGCACATATGGTATTATAAGGATCGGACTCACTCTTAAGTCCCGGCTCAGCCTCGCTCATCCCGTGGGACACCTGCAGATAGTCACATCCAGCTTTTACGTATTCCTCGGCTATGGCTATCGCATCGGCCAGCTCAGGATCCGCTCCTACTGTCCTGACCGACAAGATGAAGTCTTCTCCGCACTCGCTTCTGATCCTTTTTAGTATCTCTGCCGCAAATCGTGCCCTGTTCTCCACGCTTCCGCCATATTCGTCGGTACGTAGATTAGTTTTCTTATTCACAAACTGATTTATAAGATAACCGTGACAGCCGTGGAGCTGTATCCCGTCGTAGCCCGCTTTCTTTGCTCTTATAGCGGCATTTACGAACAGATCCTGCATCGCTTTTATCTCGGTTATAGTCATCTCTTTTGCCGTTTTACCGCTTCTGGTCTCCACTGCGGAAGGCCCGATAGCCGGTCCGCATTCCGGATTGGCTGTGATCCCGGTATGGTTAAGCTGTATCAGTACGACTGCCCCGTTTTCATGACATGCCGAAGCGATCCGGGCATGTCCGTCTATCATGGTGTCATCCCAGAATCCAAGGTGATTTTTGGCGAATCTTCCACCCGGTTCTACAGCTGTAGCCTCTACGCAGATAAGGCCTGCTCCGCCTTCAGCCCTCTCCCTGTAATGCCTGATATGCTCCTCCGTCACCATCGCATCCGGCCCGGCCATATCAAACTTTACGGTGGGGGCGAATGTAATCCTGTTTTTAACAGTCGTTTTATTTATAACTATAGGATCGCTAACTTTTGCCATGTGAGTCTCCTTCTCCGTCTGGTTCACTCAGATTTCTTCCATAATAACCTAAGCAATAAAACATCTATGGTGCAATCTATAGCCACAATTATGGCACTGACCAGAATGAACAGTTTTTTGTCGCTAAGCTTTTTCATGTAAACCTCCATAAAACTAAAAAAATTAAAACAGTCACTTAATTGTAAGATTGACCGTATAAAATATCCATCGTAAGGTTAAAAATCCAAACATTTACACAGAAAGTTGAGGTCAACCGATGGAAATACTATTTGATGCACTCTTTGAGTTACTGCTTACCGGAGGCGAATGTGCTGTTAGAAGCAACAAGGTTCCCCTGCCGATCAGAATTATTATCGCAGCCTTAGGACTGTTGTTCTTCCTGACAGTTGTAGGACTTATAGCGTTCGCAGGCGTAACCATCATCATCGATGAGTCAGTAGTAGGCGGTTCGATCCTGGTGGGTGTCGCAATACTGCTCATCGTGTTGGCTATCAGGAAAGTACTTATTATCCGGTCACAGATACGTTCCGGCAACTAAAAATCATACGATCTTCTTGACCCATTCCTTTAATCCTTCAGTGTTTTTAAGCACTTCCGCATGGACTATCTCTGCACCTTCTACATAAGGCATGAGCTTCTCAGCAGTCTTACCTATGTTGCTGCCGCCCGATGTAGCGAAAACATATACCTTCTTGCCGGTCCAGTCATAGTCCTTGCAGAACGTATTTACAACGTTCGGTGCACTCCAGTACCAGATAGGGAATCCCAGACATACAGTATCGTAGCTGTCAAAATCTTCCACTTTTTCAGCCACCGGTACATCCTTCTTGCCCATCTTTTCCTTATTGCATCTTGCAAGCGGATTCTTCCAGTTAAGATCTGAAGGAGTATACTCCTCCTGTGGCTTTATCTCAAAAAGTTCTCCGCCGGTCAGCTTGGCGATCGCCTGAGCTGCCTTACGTGTTCTGCCTGTTTCTGCTGAAAAATATGCTATCAAAGTTTTCATATGATCTCCTCCTATCCTAAGTGACAAATGTGATGGTTTTAATGAAGTAACCCCAAAAGAATTTTCTAACAATCAGACTCAAGGCTCTTCCATAAACAGTTCGTCGCCCTGCTCACTTGCCTTCTGCGGCTTTCTTATGATATCCACTATCTCACCTATATACATATCATGGGGGGCATCACCCTCATAAAACTTCGCTGAATTAGGATCGATGATGTTTGCAGGCTCAAGTCTCTGCATAAACAGTTTTTTACATACAAGAGTAACCTCGGCTTCTTCGAATGTCACCGACTGCTTAAGTTCTTTTGCGATCAGTCCGGATTCATTCATCTTATCCATGTCTCTGCCCGACTTAGAACCGAGCACGCCAAGTATTTTCTTATAATCCTCAGGGAAAAAGCTTACTGTGAAGTAGTCTTCTCTGTCCATGAACTCATGAGTATAACGTGAAGTTCTAACATATACTGTAGCTACAGGCTTACCCCATATCGTTCCCATACCGCCCCAGCTTACGGTCATGGTATTAAAACTCCCCTTATTGCCTGCTGTAAGCAAAGCCCACTTCTTGTCAAATACGCTTAAAATATCAGTTTCAAATGTCATTGTTTAATACCTTCCTTTCAATTATCATTGTCACATTACACAGCTTTTGCCTTTTGTGGGGCCATCGGCTCCCGATACGTAGCTCGCATGAAATGACATATTGATGTCACGTATCTCACGCTTGCCGTCTATATAGTCCTGATACATCTCAGCCAATCCTGACATACAGCCGTCGCACTGGCCGTCTATGTTTCCAAGAGCTTCTCTTACTATCTGTTCACGCTCTTCTTTTGTAGTCTCACTGATCAAATATCCCATATAATCCCCCCTTTGTCATTTCATCATTGCTTTTAGCGGGTTCACCTGCTTTGCCATATCAAAGATGGTGTCCTGTTCGTTTGTGATATAGGCTTTCAGCTGACTGATATCCTCATCCGAAAAGCCGTTGTTCTTCAGCAGCTCACAGCCGGGGACCGTGAACTCGGCAGTCTTTTCTCCGTCTTGGAAGAACACATAAACTGCCTTTTTTTCCTTACTGCGTGTCATGGAAGACACGCTCATATTTATATCTTTATTCATAGGCTACCTCTCCGGATACTACTATACCACAAACTCTATGAAAGCGTTATGTTTCTTGCCAGATCGTGCCTTATGGCCTCGATCACGCTGGTCATGTGGTATTTTATCAGGAATATCTGGTTCGCGTACTCAGGGAAGTTATTGGATGTGCTCTCCATCATCGGATAGATGTATTTCTCGGTCTCCTGTATATACTGCGCCATCCTCTTCTCAGTGAATCCTGCTGCCATACCGGATATGTTGTTGCAGCGGTCAAGCAGCTTTACGATAGAAGCTATCCTGTTCCTGCTTATCTCCTCATAATATGCGGCAAGCCCTTTCTCGGAAGCTCTGGTAGTGGTCTTGTTCTTGGTGAGCAGCCTTACCGCTTCTCTGGTTTCCTCGTTTACCGGCAGGTCCTCCACAGCCACGCCGCAATCCTCACATACATCATGCAGCAGCGCCGCCGATACCAGGTCATCGTCCTTCATCCCAAGTGACAGTGCGTGGCAGGCAAGCAGCAACGGGTGATATATGTAAGGCACCTTATCAGCACCCTTTCGGAACTGTCCTTCATGTTTCTCGCGGACATACGGCAGGATCCTTGCCGTCTGAAGCAGCCCCAGTGCAGAAGCATACGCTTTTACATGGGTGTACATCCTTTTCTCGTCAAAAAGCCTGTCCGAAAGCTCCTTCGTCACTCTGATCAGGTCCTCATCGGGTTCGCTCCCTTTAAGCAGCCAGTCCGTGGTCACTCCGTACAATCCTGCGATCTCCGGAAGTTTTATGATGTCCGGTGTTGTCTCGTCTCTTTCCCAAAGGCTCACCGCCTGGGATGAAACGCCCAGTTTATCGGCCACAGCCGCCTGCGTAAGGCCACTCTTTCCTCTGGCCTGCATAAGTCTTTTTCCTAATGTATCCATGATTCTCACCTTATCTCTTCTAACATCTGTCCGGGGTTATCGGCTGCTTTCACATTATCAAAAGCTTTTACGGAAGTGTAAACTCCGGTGCCATAGTCCCAACCGATAACATGTCCTTATCTCCTTTATAATTATATACACAATAATAAACAAGGCGGGCAGACTGCCCACCTTACTCTTACGTTACTGAAATTCCCAGGGATTCAGCTATGCTCATAACCTTTTCTTTTGTGAGTTTGCTGTATTTTATAATGCTATCCAAAGAACATTTGTCTTTTAACATTGCAGTTGCTACCTCTAAACGGTTTTCTTCTCTGCCTTCTTCCCTACTTAACTGCTTTTCTTTGTTAATATGTTTTTTCTCATCATACTCAGTTAATACCATACCGATCACCTCACACTTATAGGTATAATTTAGCATGAAAAGCATCCGCTTGCAAGTGGATTTTTACTTGACAAATGGAACAGTTTCCATCTGCTTACTGTATGCTTCCAAAGTCCTCTCATCAAAGCATACCCACTCGATCATGTCGTACACCTCAGGATTTTCACTGATAAAATCATATACCGTCCGCACTGCTATTTCAGCAGCCCTATCCAAAGGAAAACTGTATACTCCTTGGCAGCATTCACTATCGCATCCACATCACTTTGTTTTGTAATATCTCCAAGTATTGCCTTAACTTCTGTCATTCACTTCTCCTATTGTCACCTTCTGTAAAACGGTGTGCCGGTGGCGGCACCCTTGCCGAATTCTTCGTTAGCAGAGACCATGTCAATGTACATGCCCTTGGGAAGATACGGGACGGCAGCGTCCGCTATACCCTGGAAATAGGATCGCACATCACCGGCAACATCAACTATCAGGAGGAAACTCTGCTCGTCTTCTTTCATCATAAGTTTGAGCCAGATAGCATTGATGGCAGGAATGGTTTTTGCGTGAGCGGAAATAGCTTCCACCATATGCTTAGGATACTCTCTCGGTTCGCCGAGCATGACCTTCGTATCTTTTTTAACCACTTGCTCCTTAACCTTGGCGCTGCTCTTCTGGGAATCCTTAACGTGTTTAATATGGTCTATCGTGTCAAAAGGGATCATAAACGCGTCGCCGAACGGATTGATGACGATCCCCGTTTTACGGCTGCTCATCAGCGAATACACATCATCGAATGTGAGGATAAAGGTCTTTACATCACCCTCTTTAAAAGGATCCCATTTTCTGAGTTCTTCCCAGTCGGTAAACAGTGGCTGTACATGTCCGCCGTCATTAAGCCCCAGCATCGGAAACGATATCTGGCAGTCTTCTTTAAACACAGCCGTGCCGTCAGGGTTGTTCTCAACATGATCGTCTACAAACTCAACTACCGTAAGGAAGAAGGCATTCATCGCCATCTCTTCGGCTATCGCATTTAATATCGGTAATTGCTCCGACTGTGATACCGCTGCCCTCTGTTTCAGCAGCTCTTTTAGCCTCGGATTTTCTACCGGTTTATTTACATCCACACCCATAATATTGCTCCTCTCCAGTCTCTTACGCAAACATCCTCGGGATAAATTTCTCAACATACTTGTTCCAGAAGAACATGTCATGGTTGCCGGCATCTTCTTCGTAAACGTGATCCACACCTTCGTCAACCAGGAAACGGTGGAACTCTCTGTTGTTCTCAAGAAGGAAATCCTCCGTACCGCAGCACATAAAGATCTCAGGTAGAGTTTTACCGGCGGCTTTCAGTTTCTTGACCAAAGTCTCAGGGTTATTGTCGCTCTCAAGGACCTTCGAAGGATCACCGAAGCATTCTCTGTAAAACTCATAGTTAGCCACGTCATTACCGTGTCCCTCAGTCATGCCGGCCACTTCGTGAACTATGAGCGCCGATGACAGGCCGGCTGCTTTTCCGAACACATCAGGGTAATATAGCGCTGTATGCAGTGCGCCGAAACCGCCCATGGACATGCCCATTATGTAAGTCTCATCTTTATTCTCAGCTAAGTGAAATGCTTTTCTTACAAAACCTATCAGTTCCTCCCCCAGGAACTTACAGAACTCGTGTCCTGACGAAATACCGTCGAGCCAGAACGAATTCTCCCCGCTGGGACAAACTACCGCGAAATTGTATTTATCCGACAGATACTCTGGTATCCAGTTACCCGCATCTCCCGTAAAACCGTGTAAAAGGAAAAGTGTCTTCGGCTTCTCGTTATGCTGAGTTTTCTTATCAACAGGAAAACCATGCCTCTCATCATAAGGCAGGTACATCTGGAATGTGGTGGACCTCCTCAGGCAGTTTGAATAAAAACGTATTGTTGCGTTCGACATACAGTTACCTCCTCCTTAATCACGTTTTAAAAAAGCTGTACAGTTCATACGCTGCAGGATCAAGATTCTCCGGAGCCAATTTTCCGGAGGCATTGATGAAACCTCCGTCCAACAGTCTTTTTTCGAAATCGTCCTGATTAGTTGATAAAAAATTCTCTATCTCCAGGCGTTTCTCGGATATTCCTTTTTCTATGTCAGGTTTCAGGTCCCCCGCCTCAGTGTAAAGCGTCTCCCTATCCTTACCTTCCGTAGCCAGTTTGTTGGCTGCATATCCGATGAGATAAGGGTACATCTCGGTTAAAGACAAGGTTTTCTTCGATGTGGGCCTTATGTTATATCTCCGGGTGGTGCTTAAGATACCGGATCTCCGTCGCTTTTTGGTAAGCAAAAATGATCCGACACTCAGCACTGCCACCAGAAAGATCAATACGATCATGATCAGGGCATTTGAATTCATATATTTTTTTCCTCAGCTACGCTCTCCATCCCCATCTTCTTCACCGGGTCACCGTATGATTTGTCATACTGCATTTGGGTGATGGCGCCGGTCCTTAAGAATGTATCCAGTGTCTCCTTCTGCTTAAGAAACAGTTCTTTCTTTTTCGCAAACTCATCCATTACTTTACCCTCTTCAAAACTCCCAATATATTTATTCTAATATACCATAAAACTTTTCAAAATGCTATATCAATTTAGTGGCGATCCTACAGATAAAACCCCTTTACATCGCTGAACTTCATCAGCACATTCTGGGTGCAGTAGCTGGCGCAGACGGTTATTCCGTGCACTTCCCTGACCACCTTGTTCCTCATATCCACTTCAAGCGGCCAGTAGCCATCTATCACATCCTTCCACATGGGATCAGGGAACTCATCCGGGATAAGATATCTGTCCTTTTTCTCAAACCCTTCCAGAAACTCAAGCAGCTCGCCGACAAGCCCCTTCTCCGGCTGAAACCAGAATCCGCTGTCACGTGTGTACGAATATTCAATACCGTTTTGCTCACAGAACTGATCAAACGCTTTTCTTTCAAACCAGTCTTCAATGTGTGTTACCGCATAAAACATGCGGAAGAACTTGTATATCGGGTCGGCCACGTTAAGGACAGCCTTGATCTTTGACCAGTTATCCGCATCAAATCGGAACACGGAAATAGTCTTCATCCTGTTATCCGGCAATATATCATCAAGGTCCTGTGTAAAAAGCATCGCCGATCCGTTACTCTTTTCTTTCAGACAGAACTTATACCGGTTGATCGTATACATATCTCTGCTTTTCTCATCCTCGATCTCGGCATCATCCATCTCTAAAGTACTTCTGCCAAAATTGTAATCCGCAGTGTCAAACGTATCCTCTTCGTAATCTGCATCATCACGATCTTCATCATCCGGGGCATCATTATTAAAACCATTTAACTCATTCAGCAGGTCAAATGAACATATCCTCGCACCATCGATCAAGGCCGGCTCATCCTCAGTACCCACCACGATATTAATGGAATAAAACTCGTTTCCGTTACGATCCGCGACTTTAAGCCCCATCTCCGGCGGGATATATCCGGGAAGTTTCGAATATATCTTGCCTTCATCGATAAGCAGGTGTTCCATCTCTTCCAAAGTACAATCCTCGATCCCTATCGTTGAAATAAAAATGGTGATCATCGTCATCCCGCATGTTGCCCAACACTCCAGGAAATAAGGCCTGTTCCCGATGAAATCACAATTCCATCCGATATTCACATCATCAAATTCCGTACATTCCGGGAAAAACTGTGTCTCATGGTCGATAAGCGGTAAGTACTTGTCCTTGTTTGCTCTGTACTCCTTTAATCTCTCAATAGCGTTCATAAGCAGTCCTCCTTTATAGAAAAATCAAAGACCCGTCAGATCGACAGGTCTCGTGTACTTTTCTATAAAACCCATCGATCAAGCTTTGGCACCTTACCGATCAGGCAGGTTGCCGTGCGGTCATCGGGCTTGTCCCTCGCGCACTCTTTATAGGTATCTTTTATTACGATATCATTATACTTTGGATGACGATAATAGTAAAGCGAGCAGTACTTGAACTTTATAATTTTTTCTCAAGTGATACTTGAATAATATCCAATAACACCTTATACTATCTCCGTGTAGATCATTCCGTTCTTGCCTCGCTCGGACTTCATAAGTGATATCCTGTCCACAGTCATGCTTCCTTTTGGTGCCTTGTCAGGATACCAGCTTTTATAGACTGGCTTACGCACCAGAGTTATGTGGGGTGAGAACTTCTTGCGGTCAAAAGGGATACCTGCATCTGCCAGACCTTTCCGCAATCTCTTAACATAATTGATAAGCTCGGGATTGTCGGCTATCCCCGCCCAGAACAATTCTCCGAAATCTCCGGTTCTGTCAAGACTTATCTTAAATGGACAGAAGTCCACTTTTTCCATGACATCAAGCACATCCTGCGGATTGCCGTATTCGCCGATGAACGCCAACGTAATATGAATATTTTCCGGCTTAGTAAAATTACCTCTGACACCTGCTGCTCTCATATCATCCAGATACTCCGAGAGAGACGCCACCATATTGTCATCAAGTTTAATCGCTATAAATAACCGCATAATTTTCATCCCTTATGTAATAAGAACGGCGGGCAGTCTGCCCGCCTGTATGTTGGTATGTTAATTAATCATAATCCGGCCTTCAACTTAAATTCATCTGTCGAAAGTTCTGCTCTCTTGGCTGCATCAGTCAATGAAAGCAGGCCATCCTTAACGAGAGAGACCAGGGTATCGAACCTGCCTTTTTCTATCCCTTGCTCTATTCCTTGCTCTATTCCTTGCTCTATTCCTTCTTCTCTTCCTTTTTCTATCCCTTTAAGTATCCCTTTTCTTTCTATCGCATCAGCGTATGTACACATCCCTAACACCTCCTCGTAATCTTTGGTCATCGGTAATCCGTATTCTTTTTGCAACTTAGTGACCTTTTCCTCTCCTGAGATTCTTTCATCAAAAAGGTCCGTTAACAGCTTAATCGTTTCGTTGTCCGTTCCGGCTGTATCATGTTTCTCACTAATATTGATCAATATGGCATTCATTATGTCATATCTCGGGTTATCATCATTGTTGCCCACGAGAAATTCTCGCCGGATATCATATTTCTCTATAGAATTAGCTCGCTTTTGAGCCGTTTCCGTACATATCCAGATAGAATATACCTTCTTGATATTACCATATTTCACAGGATCATCGGCGTGTGTGGTAAACTCTTTTCCTTGCTGGGAAGAAATCATGCGTGCACAGTAAAACAGGGCTCGTAGCGGGATATCATATCCCGGTTTATCCTCGTTTTGTGACTCAATGTTTACTATCAGCTTAATGTACTCCGATTTCCCTGACTGCGGTATTTTCAGGTACGTTAGCACATCAAAAGTAATATACTCCTCTCCGTGCTCAGACGTTTCATTCGTTAATCCCGATATTCTTTCAACACCTTCGGGAGAAAACATTTTTCTTGAAAAACCATCATCCACCGGTACATCATCGACAGGAACTTCACTGATCAGTACTTCTCCTTCAATACAGTTTTCGATCCGGTCGATACTCATACCATTGCATTCAGTCACTACCTCTCTGAAAATCCTGGCCAATAGCGGCTTAAATGCAAGAACACTTTTTACTGTCCTGTCAAGTTTCATCTTGAGAGGATCAGCAGATTTGATCTTCTTACCTAGTTCTGTTAACTTTTCCATCATCCTCCGTTCCGGCAGGAACACAAGAAAAGCCCCAGGTGCTTGCCTCAGACCATCTGTACCCTGCCTTATAAAATTAGTTTAAGCAGGGAATAAACCAGACCATCCGAGTAAAACTGATACGGAAACGGATCTACACACAAAATAAATTCAGAATCAAAAATCACACTAAAAGAAATAAAATATCCGATCAATCCGTATCATACGGGAAGTGCAGTAAACTGCTGATAGTTTTTTCTTGCTTATAAGGATATTTTATCATGAAAAAATAAGGCTTGCAAGAGGTTTTTTAGTGACATACTATCTTTTAAAGTATATTATTCGATCGCCTCCATCTGCATCACATCAAGAAAGCCATAAAAATTATAAGGGAATCTGTTGCTGCCGCTGAACTTTCTTTTCTTGCCGTCCAAATATTTAAACACTACCGACCATCGGATACCGTCCATCACGCATATATCCTCATACCACTTCTTCCATTCCCCCATATGAATGTTCTTTAGTTCCTCCAGCAGTTCATCCTTAGTCATCCCTTTGTAAAACTCACGGAACATTTCCTCCTCACTAGGTACTCTAAGCACATAACTGCTATCGGTGATGATCTTTTGGCCGTCAAATGTCAGAGTTCTATCCTCTCCTCCGCAAAGAAATCCCCCGTAACTGATCTCAATACTCTGCACATCCTTCAGGCGGTCATTAAACTCCTTATCGGCCGCCTCTTCCTTTGTAAGCTCATACTCCCAGCCCCGGGCCTCAAAGTAATCCCTGGCAGCCTCAAGATAATCCCTGTAAGTGCTTATCTTTACAGGCGGCATCGGACATATCATCATCTCATCTGAATCAGGCTCTTCCTCCATCACTTTCTTTAATCGGCGTATCTCCTTCCAAAGGCTCTGTACTTCCTTCTTTGCTGCTTCGTAGCTTTTACCTGAAATGCTACCATTTATAAAATTCACAGGTCCCAGCATCATGTCTCATTCCTCCTATGTTTCGAATTTTGTCCTATAGCCCCGTCCCAATGTCATTTAATTAACACAAAGTAATAAAAGTATGATATAATACTTTTGATAAAAATACAACTATTATCGAAACAGTTCTCGAGTTTACGGTCAGATTTTCTAAATCTGAAAAAGGCAAACAGACCGTCAT